>JBDKUC010000036.1:0-4403 GCA_039679885.1 Thermoguttaceae bacterium
AAGGCGCAATACGCTGGGAGCCAAAAATGACTGATTCAGAATGGGGTGGCACGCCCTGAGGAACGAAGGGCGTGATGGGCGACGAACCACGCCCTTCGTTCCTCAGGGCGTGCCACTCGATTCCGCCGATCGAGCGGCCTTCGCCCTAGCCTTCTCCCCAAAAGGGAGAGGGAGACCAGTGCAGACAGAAGCCAATGAACCCGAGCGAGCTTCCCGCTGAACTTGCGAGCCATCCGCTGGAGATCGCCGTGCGCCGGCTGGCGGACGATCTGCGCGGCGGCCAGGATGCGTCGCCCTACGTTGGCTCGGGCATCGACTTCGTCCAAAGCCGCCCCTATCAAGAGGGCGATCCGGTCAAGGACATCGACTGGCGTGTGGCCGCGCGGACCAGCCGCGTCTACGTGAAGCAGTACGAATCGCTCAAGACGATGCCGGTCTATCTGGTCGTCGACACGTCGGCGTCGATGGCCGTCAGCTCGACGCGGACGAGCAAGCACCGGCTGGCCACGCTGGTGGCCGGCGGCATCGGTCTGGCCGCATTGCACCGGCTGAGCCCGGTCGGCCTGCTCGGCTGCGGCCAGCGTTCGCTCCACTTCCGGCCGAGCCTGTCGCGGGCGCGCGTGTTTCAATGGCTTCACGCCCTCAGCCAACCGTATTGCGATGAGCCCACGGAGCTGGCCGACGGGCTCTCGCGGCTGTGCAGCCTCCTGAGCACGACTAGCCTGGTGGTTGTCCTCAGCGACCTCCACGATCCCCGGGCGACGACCGTCATCAAGCGGGCGGCGCAACGCCATGACGCAATCGTTCTGCGGATCGAAGACCCAGCGGAGCGGGGCCGGCTTCGCGGCGGCCTGTTTTGCGGCGTCGAGGCGGAGACCGGCCGCACGTTCGTCGCCCACGGCCGCAGCCGATGGTTCGCCAAGGACGAGCCGGGCACGGAACTGCGCCGGGCCGGCGTCGACTACACCGTCTTGGCCACCGATCGGCCCTTTCTCCCGCCGCTCCGCCGGCTCTTGGCCGACCGCGGCGGATTGACCCGAAACACACGATAGAGCTTCGCAATGGTACGTTTCATGCCGGTCGCAATCCTGATGCTGGCAGCCGCCTTGGGCGTTTCGGCCAACGCGTCGGCCGCGCCGAAGGCTGCCAGGCAGCCGGTCGTCGAAACCATCGTCGGCATGGAAGGCGTCTACTATCTTCGCCATCGCGGGCCGCCGATCGAGGCCGTGCCGGTCGACGACAACTCGCCGATGGTGCTGCGAATCGCCGAGACAACCACCGACGGCGACACGGCGATCTGCGAGCTTCGCTATATCGGCGTGAAGCCTGGCCGGTACGACCTTCGCAGCTATCTTCGCCGCGTGGACGGCAGCCCGTTGGTCGGCGTCGAATCGATTCCGGTGACGGTCCGCTCGATCCTTCCGGCCTCACACAACGGGCAGCTTGACGAGCTGCCACGGCCGCCGCTGCCCACCGCTTGGCCCTACCGTTTGTCGCTCGCCGTTCTCGTCGCGTTCTGGCTCTTGCCTGTCGTGTGGTTCACGGCGCGGCTGCTGGTCCGGCGGAGGCCGCGCGCTCGCCAGACATCGCTTGCCGAACCGACGCTTGCCGATCAGTTGCGGCCGCTGGTCGAGGCCGCCATGGCAGGCCGGCTTTCGACGGCCGATCAGGCCCGGCTGGAACTGATGATCATCGCCTATTGGCGAGAGCGGCTTGAGTTGACCGAGTGTACGGCGGCCGAGGCGATGACGCGGCTCCACGAGCATCCCGAGTCGGCCGCGCCGATCGAGCAGCTCGAGCAATGGCTCCATCGCCGGCCCGGCACGTGTCAGGTGGACGTTGCGGCCGCGCTCGAGCCGTATCGCGACCACCTGCCCATGCTCGTCATTTCGCCTTCTGTGGTTCGGGACGTGAAATGCCCGGACAGTCACCCGACCAAAGCAGCCGCTGAGGAGTCGCTGGCATGACGTTCGGTCATCCGCTATGGCTGCTCTGGCTGGCCGTGCCGGTTGTCTTCGCCGTGTGGGAAGCCACTCGGCGGCGGCCGGGCATTGCGATGCCGTTCGACTATGGGCAGGAGCCGTCGGGCCGCGGACTGGAACGGCTCCTGCGCGTCGCTGGACTGCTGCCCGCTCTGCTGCTGGCCGTTGCGATCGTCATCTACTGCCGGCCGCTGCGGCTGGCGGCGCCGAAGCAGCAGCGGCAGATGACCAACATCGAGTTTCTGCTGGACGTTTCGGGCAGCATGACGTCGCGGTTCGGCGAAGGCTCGCGGTACGACGCCTCGATGGCCGCGCTGGCCGAGTTCACCGCCCGACGCAAGGGCGATGCCTTCGGGCTGACGATTTTCGGCAACGAGGTGCTTCGCTGGACGCCGTTGACGAAGGACCTTGCCGCGCTGAAAAACGCCACGCCCTTTCTCCGGCCGGAGATTCTGCCGCCGCATTTTGGCGGAACCGAAATCGGCAAAGCCTTGCGGTTTTGCCGGGAGTCGCTGCCCGAGCGAGGCGAAGGCGATCGGGCGATCATCCTCTTGTCCGACGGGTGCAGCGCGGATCTGGGGCCGGACGTCTCACGCCAGATCGGCGGCGAGTTGGCCGACAATCGGATCGTGCTCTATGCGATTCACATCGGTGACGACGCCGTGCCGAACGATTTGTACGAACTCTGCCGGCCGACGGGCGGGCAGGTCTTCGTCGCCGCCACGCCGGCGACGATGGCTGCCGTCTTCGATCACATCGACCACATGCAGCCGGCCAAGCTGAAGCCAGGCGCTCCGCAACCGGTCGACTACTTCCGCCCGTTCGCCCTGGTGGGGCTGATCGGCTTGGGGTTCTATCAACTGTCGCTCTTTGGGCTGAGGTACACGCCGTGGTAGCCGCTTGGATCACCGCAGCCGCCGTGGCCGCTTGCATATTGAGCGAATGGCTGCACGTTCGGCGCACGCGCCGGCTGGCGTTTCTCGCGTTTGGCGAGTCCGGCCGCCCGAGGGCGTGGGTGGCCGCCGCCGCGCCGGTTCGCGTCTTGGCCGTCGGCGCCCTCTGCTGGGGTCTTGTCGTCCTGTTCACCTCCGACCGGACGCCCTGGAACCCGAACGCCTTGGTCGGCGGGAAAGCCGCCGGGTTCCGCCACCTGATGATCGCTCTCGATGTCTCGCCCAGCATGCAATTGACCGACGCGGGGCCGGTGGGCACGCAGCGTCGGGCCGAGCGAGCGCGGGACGTCGTCCGCTCGCTCCTTGACCGCATCGACCTCGCCCGGACGCGCGTCAGCGTAGTCGCTTTTTACACTGAAGCCCGGCCCGTCGTCATCGACACGTTCGACCCGGAAGTCGTGGCGAACATTCTCGACGATCTGCCGCTGGAGCACGCCTTTACGCCGGGCAAGACGAATCTGCACGAAGGCGTGAAGGTCGCCGCCGACGCCGCGAAGGGTTGGCTGCCCAAGTCGGCAACGCTGCTGATCATCAGCGACGGCGACACGTTGCCTGGCAAAGAGACGCCGACGCTGCCCGCCGCCTTCGCCGGCGCCCTGGTCCTCGGCGTCGGCAATCCGTATCACGGGCTTTACATCGACGGACACAGTTCGCGTCAGGACGGCGACTCGCTCCGGCAATTGGCTCTGCGATTGGGCGGGCAGTATTTCGATACGAACACGAAGCATGTCGCTTCCGCCGACCTTGCAGCGTTCGACCGATTTCTTCCGCCAAGCTCCCGGATCGACGCGGGGCTGCGCGAGGCGGCCCTCGGCGCCATTCTCGGCGGCGCCTCGGTGCTCGCGGCGCTCTGCGTCGCGCTGGCTGTGGCGGGAGGACATCGAGCGTCGCACGTTCTGGAGCGGAGCGAAGGATATGGTTCGACGGACGGCCACGCCCTTCGTTCCTCAGAGCGTGCCACCCATGTTTTGGTCCCCTCGCCCTCGGGAGAGAGTTAGGGGGTTAGGGCACCTTGGTCCCCTCGCCCTTCGGGAGAGGGTTGGGGTGGGGGCACCTTGGTCCCCTCGCCCTTTGGGAGAGGGTTAGGGTGAGGGCACTCTGGTCCCCTCGCCCTCTGGGAGAGGGTTAGGGTGAGGGCGGAGAAATGACAGGACGCAAACCATGAAACGATCCCTGCTGGCGGCGTGGTTGATTTGCCCGATCGCGCTCCTGGCTTGGCATTTTGGGCCAGGCGAGAAGCACTTGGCTCGCGATCGCGCCGGCGACGATCTGCGGGCGGCGAGGGCGGCGGAAGCGGCCGAGCAGTGGTCGCAAGCAGCGACGCGATATGAATCGGCCCGCAACGCGCTGCCCGCCGGCGATCCGGCCCGCGACGGGCTCGAAGTCGCGCAAGCCCGCAGTCGCATCAATGCCGGGCAAGTGATCGAAGGGCAGGAGCAACTCCAGAAGCTGCTCTCGAAGTTGGAAA
>JBDKUC010000326.1:0-11538 GCA_039679885.1 Thermoguttaceae bacterium
CTGCAACACTTCGGTCCCCGGCACACACCGGTCATCCTTTGTCAGGGTCACCGTTGATTGGCCGCCCCGCACAACCTCGGCGATCGCCACCGCGGTCCGCGCATGGACGCCTGCCGGGTCCGTGACCACGACGGTTCGGGTTATGGCCGCGTCGGACATGCTCGTCAGGATCCGGTGAACTGGTTGTTGTCGGCTTCCGCCAAGACGGTCTTAATGTCATCCACGTTCTTGGCCTGTTTCAGGAACCGGCAGAAGGTGTCGTCACGAAGCTGCCGGGAGATGTTTTCCAGGGCCCGAAGGTGATCGCCCGGGCGATCGGGGGGCGAAATCAAGAGGAAGAAAAGATGGACCATTTCGCCATCGAGGCTGGCGAAATCGACGCCCTGCTGGCTGACGGCCACCGTGCCGACCAGATGATTGACGCTCGGGTGCTTCGTATGTGGAACCGCGACGCCGCGGCCGATGCCCGTGCTGCCGAGTTCCTCTCGCTTGAGGATTGCCTTGACGATGCTCTCGAATTCCTCCTGCTCGATCGTACCAGCCCGACACAACGCCTGGACCATTTCTCGAATCGCTGCTTCTTTGTCCTGGGCCTCCAGCTGCGCGAGAATCGCCTCGCTACAGATAAAATCGGCGAACTTCATGCGTTACCTCTCTCTAGGTGGAGCAAGCCTTTGAGCCTGCCTCACAGTCAGTTAGCCTGACGTTGCCAAGCATCGGGGCCGCGGGGGTGCGATTTTTAGATAGGCTCATCCAACGCTGCTGGACCAACCAGCAGCGGCACTCAACCCGATGCGGGCCTGTCAGACGGTTATTCTGGAACTTCCTCTTCGTGGTGCCCGACACCGCGATGGCGGTCCTGCACCTTCTCCTTATGTTTACGGATTTGCTGCTCCATCCGCTCGACGACCACATCGAAGGCCCCAAGCAGGTTTTCCGCCTGCTCCGTGGCCACGAACTCATGCTTCTTGGTCGTCACTTTCAGATCCACCCGGGGCAACTCCCGATGCTCCACATCAACCGTGATCTCGATCGCGCTAATGCGATCGTAGAGTCGGGTCAATTTCTCCGCTTTCTCGCGAAGGGCAGCCTGAGTCGGCTCGCTGACGTGCCCGTGCCGAATCGAAATTTTAACCTGCACCGGATCGGCTCCTTGGTCGGCTCTGAGTTGCATTAAACAGTGCATTTTAGCCGCTTGCCGCCGGCGACACAAATGCAAACGCCGGAGCACGGCCGCTTGGACGCGCCCTCCTAAGTCTAGCCTCTGGCCGGCCAAGCGCAAGGGGGGGTGGGTCGCCGGACTGCTGCCGAGTCGCGATCAGCTAGGCGCCGACGACGCGATATACCTCCCAACCAGCCGAAACTTCCCCTCCGATGGCATGACTCCTGCTGCCGTGAGGACGGCAGACTCGTTCGTAGTTCCGCCTTTAGGCGGCGTTTCTCACCAAGGCGTAGGGTGGGTCGAGCAAACCAGGGCGGTGGTGGGGCTTCCGTCGCAGCAACTCGTCCTGCATATTGGACAGAGTGCAAATCATCGTTGATTGGTTTGCGAAGCCCCACCATGTATTTGCCCCACGGTAAGAATTGCGGGTTGCGGTCGATCAGCAAATTGCGGCGCGGCGCCTACCACGCCCTTTCAGGGCGTGCCACCCAATTCCAATGACTTGCACCACCTCGTTCCCACGGCCCCCCGTGGGAACGCACCGCTCGGACGCTCCGGCGTCCTCAGCATTCTCGCGGCCAAAGCCCTTGCAGCCGCCAGTTTCCCCCCGTAGCATACGGAGATTGCGGTCACCGGAAGCGCAGGTTCTTAAGGAGAAACCATGTCCTTGTCGCATCTGACTATGTCCCTTTGCATTGCCTTGCTGGCCGTCACCGTCAGTTGGGCGGCAAGCCAAACGCCGTCGAACGACGCCCGGGCCAAGCAATTCATCGAATACTACGAGGCAAACGTCCGGCCACTGGAAATCGCGGTGAACTACGCCTACTGGGCGGCCGCCGTCAGCGGCAAGCCCGAGGATTTTCAGAAGAAACAGGAAGCCGACGACGCGTACGACCTCCGACTCTCCGATCCCAAGCGGTTCGCCGAGTTGAAGGCGATCAAAGAGGCGGGCGTTTCCGACCCCATTTTGGCCCGGGAAATCAAGATCCTTTATCTCGCGTTCCTCGAGAAGCAGGTCCCGCCCGAACTGCTCAAGAAGATCTCGACCAAGTCGAATGCGATTCAGCAGGAGTTCAACGTCTTCCGGCCGAACGTCGGTGGCAAGGAACTGACCGACAACGATGTCCGCGAAGTCCTCACGTCTTCGCTCGACTCCAAGTATCGGCAAGAGGTCTGGGAGGCCGGCAAGAAGGTTGGCCCCGCCGTGTTAACCGACCTGAAGGAACTGATCAAGCTGCGGAATGAGGCCGCCCACAAGCTCGGTTTCGCCGACTACTACGTCATGCGGCTCTATCTGGGCGAGCAGGACAAAGAGCAAATCCTCAAGCTATTCGCGGAGCTCGACGAACTGACCCGCGACCAGTTCCACGAGGCGAAGGCGGAAATCGACGCCGCGCTGGCCAAGCAGTACGGAATCACCGTCGATCACCTCCGTCCGTGGCACTATCACGATCCGTTCTTCCAGCTGCCGCCGAGCGTCCTAGCCGAACTGCCGAATGAGATTTACAAGAACTTGGACATCGTCAAGACGGTCCAGACCTTCTACGATGGCATTGGCTTGCCCATCGACGACTTGGTGCCGCGGTGCGACTTGTTCGAAAAGCCGGGCAAGAATCCGCACGCCTTCTGCCAAGACATGAACCGGGAAGGCGACATCCGGGTGCTCGAGAACATCGTCCCGAACGGCGAATGGCTCCGCACGACCCTGCACGAGTTCGGCCACGCGGTCTACTCGAAGAATCTTCCGCGCACGCTGCCCTACGCCTTGCGAGTCGAGTCCCATACGCTCTGCACCGAAGGCGTGGCCATGATGTTCGAGCGAAACGCCCGGAACGTCGATTGGCTCATGGCCATGGGCGTCAAGGTCTCCGATCCGGAAAAATTCCGCGTCTCCGCGGCCAAGTCACTCCGGAACCGGCTCCTGGTCTTCTCCCGTTGGACGCAGGTGATGGTGCACTTCGAGTCGCAAATGTATGCGAATCCTGACCAGGACCTGAACCGGCTCTGGTGGGACATCGTCGAGAAGTACCAGGAGCTGAAACGGCCCGAGGGCCGCAACGAGCCGGACTGGGCCGCTAAGTATCACATCATCGGCGCCCCGGTCTACTACCACAACTACGAGATGGGCGAGATGTTTGCCTCGCAGATCGAGCACGCATTGATCGGCAAGGTCGGCCCGGTGTACGTCGGCAAGAAAGAGGCCGGCAAGTTCATGCGGGAACGCGTCTTCGCCCCCGGTCTGACCCTCGACTGGAACGGACTGGCCCGTCACGCCACCGGCGAAGACCTCAACCCGAAGGCGTTTGCGGAAGACCTCCGCGCGGCGAAGTAATCGGCATGCTGAGCGGGGACGGTCCTCATTTTGTATCCGCGAAAATAGGCCCGTCCCTCCGATCGTATGTAGGACGGGTTTCCCAACCCGTCACCGAAAATCGTAGGACGGGTTTCCCAACCCGTCACCAAAAATCGTAGGACGGGTTTCCTAACCCGTCCTTGCCTCCAAAAAAGAGCGTGACTGATTAGAAAATCCGTCCTACGGCGCCCTTATCGGGGCAATCGCATTCTCATCCATTCTGACCAAGACTTCCCATGAGCCAACCGACCCCCGACGCGGCCTCCGCCGAAAAGAAACGCTCGTCGATCTTCGACCACCCCTTGGGCTTCTGGTTCTTCTTCTGCGGCGGCTGCGCCGAGCGATGCTCCTACTACGGCATGAGGGCGATCCTCCTGCTCTACATGATCCGCATCCTCGATTTCGACGACGGAAAGGCATCGGCGATTTACTCCTATTTCGTCGCTGGCTGCTATCTGCTTCCGCTGGTCGGCGGATTTATCGCCGATCGATTCCTGGGCAACTACAAAACGATCGTCTATTTCTCGATCCCCTATGTGCTCGGCCAGGGCATCCTCGCCGTCGCCAGCTTGCACAACACGCCCTGCCTCTTCCTGTCGCTCGGGCTGTTGGCGCTGGGCAGCGGCATCATCAAGCCAAACATCTCGACGCTGATGGGCTTGACTTACGACCAGCGCCGGCCCGGCCAATCGACGCTCCGCAGCGATGCGTTCGCTTTGTTCTACGCCTCGATCAACATCGGCTCGGCGCTTTCGATGATCTGCGTGCCGCTGATTCGCAACGCTTGCGGCGGCGACACCCACGCCTATGCGAAGGCGTTCCTGTTTCCCACCGTCTTGATGGCGCTCTCGTTTGTTGTTTTCGCCGCCGGGAAACCCTTTTACGCCACCGAGACGATTCAGCGGAACAAACGGCGGACGCCCGAGGAAAAACGCGAGCGGCTGGCAGTGCTGCGGCGAATGCTCGGACTGTTCTTGGTGGTTGCGGTCTTTTGGAGCATCTACGAGCAGTCGGCCTCCACCTGGGTCCTGTTCACCCGCGACTACTTGCACCTGAAACTGTTCGGGCTGACGATTGAGGCGGATCAGCTTCAGACCTTGAACCCCGTGCTCATCCTGCTCATGCTTCCGCCGATCACGATGATGTGGCACCTGCTGGCGCGGCTCGGTTGGGACCTGAAGCCCACGAGCAAAATGCTGATCGGATTCCTCGTGACGGGCGGCACAATGGCCGTGATCGCTTGGTCGGCGTTTTTCGGCTCCAGCCGGATCGTCGCCGGCGCGCCGGCGGCCGTCGCCAGCGCCGACAAGGTTGTCGCCGCAATCCCAGGGTTGCTGCCCGCCGACGCCAGGTCCGAGGATTTGGCGGCTCAACTCATCGCTGCCGTGGCCAAGTCGCAAGACGCGGATTCGGAAGCCGAGCAAGCAAAGACGGAGACTGAAATCCAGGCTGGCGAGAAAGCGAGAATGGCGGCCAAGGCAGAGCTGAAAGCCGTCGCCGACGCGGTGAGCAAGGCATCTCCCGAGGGCGTCACGGTGATCTGCGCCCGAAAGGCGTCGATCGACGCGATTCGCACGGCGAAGGTCGCTTTTGCTTCGGCCGCCGCTGAAAATCCACCGTCGATCGATGTCGTCACCGCGAAAATCAAATCTGGGGCGAAGGCGGCCCAGATCGCCGCCGCGGCAACCAACAAGGCCAAGGATATCGCTATCGCGGCCGCTCGCGAGAAAGAGTCGCCACAGAAGTCCACCGAGGCGATGCCGCTTTGCTCGGTCGCTGCGACGCAAGCGAAGGGAGCCGCCAAGGCGGCCCTAAGCTCCGTCGCCGCGCTGGCCGCCAAGAATCGCCGTGCCGCACGCATCAATGCTGCGGTGGCGGGCGTCGACGCCGCCGATGCCGCAGTCGCTGCCGCGAAAGGCGTGATTGCGTTTGGCGGCGTCCAGAAGATCCCGCCCACAATTCAGAGTACCGAAAACGCTGCCGCGGCCGCTCGAATCTCAATGCTGTGGCAAGTCATCCCCTACATCCTGATGACCATCGCCGAGGTCTGCATCTCCGTCGTCGGGCTGGAACTCGCCTTCGCCGCCGCGCCGCCCGCGATGAAGACCTTCATGACCGCCTGCTGGCTGATGGCAGTCTTCGTCGGCGACACCTTCAACGGTTTCGTGACTCCGCTCTACAACACCACGACTCTGGGCGTCAGTCTGACGCCTGACTGGTATTTCCTCGTGTTCGCCATTGCGATGGTCCCGGTCACCATTGCGTTTATCATGATGTCTCGGCGATTCAACCGGCCCGCGACGTCGTAGCCGCCGCGTTCTCGCTTGGCCTCGCCTCGGCTTAAGAGTTGTCGACTTCCGCCCGCATGAAGCCGCGACCGGTGGTCGCGCCCCAAGTTTTGGTGAAAACCCGGGTGCACCGTCGCCGGCTCCGATTGCGACGGCCGTAGGGCAAATCGCGATTGCGCAGCCTGCACCGTTTGCACGCCGGCCGCTCGGCCCACCGCGGCCGCGTCCTCTTCCTCGCCGCAAACCCCAAGCTACGCTTGAACATCACTCTGGCGATTCCGATCGAGCAGCAGGTGGGGCACGGCATGCGGCAATTCGATCCTGCAATGAAGCCGGCGGAGTACAAAGTCCTCGTGGTCGACGACGACCCGGCCATGGTCCGCCTCCTCTCGCGATGGCTCATCAAGGCCGGCTACACGGTTCGCACCGCCACCGACGGCCAGGAAGCCCTCGACGCCATCGAGCTCGAGTGTCCCGACTTCCTCGTGACCGACTGGGAAATGCCGCGGATGGACGGCCTCGAGCTTTGTCGGCGCGTCCGTGAGACCGTTCTCCCGCATTACGTTTACATCGTCTTTCTCACGGTCCGCACCGGCGCCGCCGAGATGATCACCGGACTCGAGAACGGGGCCGACGACTTCCTGACCAAGCCGGTCGCCGAAGCGGAATTGCTCGCCCGCATGAGAGCCAGCTCGCGGGTGCTCGAACTCGAACGCCGGCTCAGCCTATTGGCCCATACCGACGCGATGACAGGCTTGGTCACGCAGCGGACGTTCTACGAGGCCCTCGATAAAGAGTGGCGACGATGCCGCCGCTCCCATGCTCCGCTGAGCTGCGCGATGGCCGACCTCGACTTCTTCAAGCAGGTCAACGACGTCCACGGCCATCCGGCAGGCGATTCCGTCCTGAAAGTCGTTTCCGAGCTGCTGGTCGACGCGTGCCGCGCCAGCGACACGGTCTGCCGCTACGGGGGCGAGGAGTTCTGCGTCATGCTCCCCGAGACGAGCGAACAGGACGCGATGGTTTGGGCCGATCGCGTGCGGCAGCGGCTCGCCTCGTTGCAGGTGCCCGCCGGAATCAAGGACCTGCACATCACGGCCAGCTTCGGCGTGGCCGAGTGCCGCGATGACACGCAGACCAGCGAGGAACTGGTCGACCTGGCGGACCAAGCGCTCTTGTGCGCCAAGCGGATCAGCCGTGACCGAGTGGTCGCCTACAGTTCGCTGATCGACGCCGTCGAAGGGACCGTGCGAGGCGACGAGCTCGACGAGGTCTTCGCCGGAAGGGTGGCAGGCGACGTCATGAACCCGCTGGTCGTCTGCCTGCATGAAAAAGACACGATCGCCGACGCTGCGGGGTTCCTTCTCCAGTCGGGCATGGCCTCGACGCCCGTGCTCACGGCCGAGGGGGCGCTGGCGGGCTTCCTGTCAGAAAAAGACCTCATGACGGCAATGATCTTGCCCCACTGCTGGCAGCGCCCGCTCGCCGCGGCGATGCGTCCGAACGTGATTTGCTACGAGGAAGACACGCCGGTTCGGTTGATCTACGAGTTCCTTTGCCGCGTTTCGATCCGCGCGGTGGTCATCACCCGCCGCGGTCGTCCGACGGGAACGATCAGCCGACGCTCACTGCTGCAATGGTTCCGCAATTGGGTGATCTGCCGCGACGCGGCATCGTCCGCCCGCGCGTCGTCGTCCCCCGCTGTCGGAGGTAGCAAGCCAGGCACGGCATCTGAACCATCCCTCCGCACTCCCTGCAACGAACCTGCCGGCCTGTTGGAGGGGTGAACCCCTCGTCGCAACGCTTCGGGAGCCGCTCCGTCCGTCGCCCCAAGGCGATCGCGTTCACCGTGCCGCGGCTGATTCCCAGCGCCCCGGCAATCTTGCGCTGCGAGAGTTTCCCATCGCTCAACAACCGTCGCACTTGGTCCACCACCGCTGCTGCGATCATGATCCACCCCCAAAAGTTGAGTGTCCTATCGGTGCGTGCAGCGTAGCATGAAGTGAGCATACTTCCAACCATTATTTTGGACACTTTTTGCGGTTTTGTGTGCCGCGCGTCAGGATTGCTTCTCGTGGAATTAAGTCACCGATGGTAGACATTGGTCATTTTTCTGGATAGAATAACGCCCATGACACTCCAAGCGTACGACCCAAAGCAGCTTGACCAGTTCGCCCTTCGATTGCTCGACGTGGCCGCCATCCTTCGGGAAATGGCCCGGCGGAGCCGCGAGCATGGCATCACCGATCTGGCGATGCACGACAAGAAGGCCCTAGAATGGTGCGCGAAGCTCGAACAATGGGCCGAACGGACCCGCGCCGATGTTGAGGTCCGGATCCTCCAGGACCGAGCCGAGCGACGCGGCCGTACCGCCGCTCAGTAGACCATCCGGTCGAGGTTGCGAAGGCTGCGTAACACGTCCCTGAGCTTGCGAAGGACGCGTTGCCAGTCACACGCCCTTCGCCGGAGGCTCAGAGCGCGCCACCCATAAATCACCATCCACGCGAAACACTACGCTAGCGATCCCGTTACGACGCACAACCCTTCGAATACGATGCCACCGTTTGATCCCAACCTCCGATTTCCACGTTCCGGCGACAAGACAATCTGCTATCTGAAGAGCGTTGTCTCGAATCCCAACATCATTGTCGGCGATTACACCTTCTATCACGATTTCGACGACCCGACGCAATTCGAGCGGCGAAACGTGCTCTATCACTATCCGACCTGCAACCACGATCGACTGGTGATTGGCCGGTTCTGTTCGATCGCCTGCGGCGCGAAGTTCATCTTCAACGGGGCGAACCATCGCCTCGACACGCTGACGACCTATCCCTTCCCCGTTCTTGCCAACGCCTGGAACGACACGACGCCGGTCATGGAAGCCTGGACGAACAAGGGCGACATCACGATCGGCAGCGACGTGTGGATCGGCTTCGAGGCGGTCGTCCTCGCCGGGGTCCACATCGGCGACGGAGCGGTCATCGGCGCTCGCGCGCTGGTGACGAAAGACGTGCCGCCCTACGCGATCGTCGGCGGCGTCCCCGCCCGAGTGCTCCGCAAGCGGTTCGACGACGCGACGATCGAGCGGCTTCTGGAGACGCGCTGGTGGGACTGGCCGCCGGAACGCATCGCCCAAAATCTCGACGCCTTGCGCCAAGGCGACGTCGGGCAACTCCGCGGCTAAGCAAAGGCTCACGACATCCACTGCCGATCGGAAAGCTGAACCGGTCGCGAAGACTCTTCCGATTGGCTTGGCGGCGCAAGTTCTGCCTGTCGCACCGCGTCGAAGCGGCGGGCTTCAGTCCGCCGCAAGGGCGACCGATGAGAAGGATGGCCGCACACCCTGCAACCGCGTCGTGCCTGCCTTCCCAAGCCACTTCCAGCCGGAAGGCAACACTGCAAACCCGCCTTGGCGGCCAACCACCCCAGCGAATCAACCCAATGTCGCTTGAACTACTGCCCCCTCTGATCGGCTCGGCCTTTTGTGCCGTCTGCGTCGTCGCCACGGGCATCCTCGTCCACACGCGGCGCGAAAGCTAGTAGGACGGCCTTTCCAGACCGTTCTCCAGAGGCTTTCTTCGTGAGATGGACTCGTCCCGAGAATCGGACGGGCTAGAAAGCCCATCCTACATAGTCCGTCCGGGAGACTGCTTTCCGTAGGATGGACTTCCCAGTCCGCTCCCGAGAGAGACTGCTTTCCGTAGGGCGGACTTCCTAGTCCGTCCCCGAGAGGCTCTCTTCGTGGAATGGACTCGTCCCGAGAATCGGACGGGCTAGGAAGCCCATCCTACGACAGTCCGCTCCCAGAATGATGGACGGGCTAGGAAGCCCGTCCTGGACGGTCCGCTCCGACAGACCGGACGGGTTGGGAAGCCTGTCCAACGGGCCGTCGCCCGTCTCGGCTTCCACAACCGCACTAGGCCGCCTCGGCCGTGGCTTGTCCGCCGGACCAATCCCGCTTGCACTGAAGGGCGTCGAGCAATTCGGCCAGACTCAGGGTCCGGTTGTCGACGTCCAGCGGAATTTCCGTGCCCGGATCGCATACGAGATCGACCGTGCCGTCGTCGCCGATCAGCGCGTCGAACTCGCGGAGCAACCCGTCCTGGACCGCCTGCCGCACCAAGTGCCCGCGGGTGGCAGAAACTTCATGGGAACGATCGCCCAGACTGTCGGCAGCTCGCTTGGCCAGCGCCGGCAGATACTCGCTGGGGATCTCAATCGTCTTCGGCGTGTATACCTTGATCTGCATGTAACCCATATCGGCAAGCGGCTGCTGGCGGTTGCACGGTTTCTGTCGAATTTGCCAGAACCCTGTATCTACCCGGTCCTGGCTGCCATGCCGGCCGGGGTACAACTGCTCAGTGCGAGGTTTATGCGGCGACCTGACAGCCATGCCGGCCGAGGGCGAGCTCAAGCCCCCCCCTAACTTCCCGCGAGAGTCTCTGCATCGCGCGCAATCAACCCGCCCGTCGAAAGCGGAGTTGCCTTGCTCTGCCGCCCTAGAGCGCATTATTATTGCTGAGGACTCGGCTTCCACCACGCCGCACACTACAATGGGTGGCCTGCGCCGCTGGGCCCTTGTCGCTTCGCCTCCATCGGAGAACAGCTAGTATGTGCGGAATTGTGGGATATGTCGGGCCGCGTGACGCGAAGGAATTCCTCCTGCTGGGCCTCCACCGTCTCGAATACCGCGGCTACGACAGCGCCGGCGTGGCCACGATCTCGCCGTCCGGCAAGCTCCGCGTGGTCAAGACGGCGGGCCGCATCGCCCAGCTCGAATCGCTTCTGGGCACAAACAACTCGCACGGCAAGATCGGCATCGGCCATACCCGCTGGGCCACGCACGGCAAGCCGAGCGACGAGAACGCCCACCCCCATCTGGGCGGCATGAACGGCGACATCGCCGTGGTCCATAACGGCGTCATCGAGAACTTCCACCTCATTAAGCAACGCCTCCAGAACGAGGGGTACGTCTTCCATTCGGCGACCGACAGCGAAGTGATCGCCCACCTGATCGACAGTTGTCTGAAGCAGCAGCCGCCAGTCGAAGACATGGCGGCGGCCAACTATCAGCCGCTGGTGACGGCGGTCCAGGCCGCGTTGGCGCAGCTTCAGGGCACCTACGGCCTGGCGGTTCTCTTCCGCCGCTGGCCCCAGGTGATCATCGCCGCCCGACGCGGCAGCCCTCTGATCGTCGGCGTCGGCTCGGGCGAGCATTTCATCGCCAGCGACGCCTCACCGTTGGCCGGCTTCACCGACAAGATCGTCTATTTGGCCGACCACGAGCTGGCCGTCGTCACGGCCGACAGCCTCCGCGTGCTGCATCGCGACCAGGGCTACATCAACCCGAGCGTTCATGTGCTCGACTTTCAGGCGGGCGACGTGGCCAAGGGCGGCTTCGCTCACTTCATGCTCAAGGAAATCTTCGAGCAGCCTGACACGATCGAAAACGTCCTTCGGGGCCGGCCCGATCGCGACGCCGCGACGGCCAAGCTGGGCGGTTTCAACCTCACGCCACAGCAGCTCCGCAACTGCAACCGCATCATCATGACCGGGTGCGGCACGAGTTGGCACGCCGGCCTGGTGGGCGAATATCAGATCGAAGCCCTCGCCCGGCTGCCGGTCGAAGTCGAGTATGCCAGCGAACTCCGCTATCGCAATCCGCCGCTGGACAACCACACCCTGGTGTTCGCCATCACGCAGAGCGGCGAGACGGCCGACACCCTGGCCGC
>JBDKUC010000100.1:0-6114 GCA_039679885.1 Thermoguttaceae bacterium
GACATCGCCTGCGAGAGATACCGGAGCGCGCGGCGTTTCTGGCCGGCCAGGCTCAGGTAGCAGGCCAAGTTGTAACGAAGCAGAGGTTCGTCGGGCTGCGCGGCCAACGCCCTTTCGAGGCTGTTGACCGCCAGATCAAGCCGGCCTGTCCGTTTGTAGCACCAGCCCAGGGCCAGCCTGACGCGGATGTCCTTCGGCGCCAACCGGGACGCGCGTTCCAGCGGCATCAGAGCCTCGAAATGGCGTCGCATGGCTCGCAAGCCTTCCCCCCACAGATAGAGCGATTCGACGCCGAACCGGGCCGGATCGCCGAGCCGGCCCAACGTCTGCAGGGCATGCTGCGGCATCCCCAGCTCAAGATAGCCTTCTGCTTCGCGTCGAATTTTCGCCGCTCGAATGCCTTCCAATCGCATCGCCGAATCCTCCGTGGGCGTTCTGCATCACAGTGTCATTGTAATGCTGGTTGCCGGAATTCGGGAACGTCAGACTTGCGCCGTTGTTATAACTCGCCTAACCGCTAGAGGTTGCGGCGGCGGGTTGCTGCGAGAAATTGACTGGACACCCGGCGAAGGCGGTAAGGAAACGCCCGAAGACCGCTCACGGGCCCCACAGATTGACGCAGAAAAATGCTTAGGCGCCCGCCCGGGAAATTAACATAAAGCCGCGACCGTTGGTCGCGCTACGGAAGCCTTTGCTCGAACGCAGCCGCTTGGGCGCGACCACCGGTCGCGCTTGATGATGAGAGGCTACGGCTGCCGCTTTTTGCCGAGAAACCAGCCGACGATCCACCAGAGGACCACGAAGAGCAAGGAGCCGAGGAACGCGGCGATCAGGTCCTCGAAGCTCACGTCAAACTTGCCGAGGTGGAGGTCGATGTTGAAGATCTTGAAGAGGCCGCCACCGATGAGGGCCCCGACAAGGCCGATGGCGAGATTGGTCCAGCGACCAAGCCCTTCCTTCTTAAACGTGACCAATCGACCGGTCACAGTGCCGGCCAGGCCGCCGACGATGAGCCAGACGATGATGAGGCCGAGGTAGGTGAGCATAACAGGAACTCCGGAATGCGTTTTGTTGGCGACAACCCGTTCGGCTGTTCAATCATAGCACTTCGTTCAAGCCTCCCGACGGCGAAGTGGCGCCGTGTGAGGCCAGTCCGCATTTCTCACCAAGGCGTAGGGTGGGTCAAGCAAACCAAGGCGGTGGTGGGGCTTCCGTCGCGGCAACTCGTCCTGCAAATCGACAGTGTGCAAATCATCGTTGATTGGTTTGCGAAGCCCCACCATGTACTTGCGACGTCGACCCACCCTACGGTGAGAATTGCGGGCCAGGTCCGGGCCGCCTTCACGCGGACGCGACGAATGCACTCCTGACTATTTCTTCCCCGGCACGCGGATCGCGAATTCATCGTAATCGCGTTGTATCCAGCCCGCGGCAATATTGTAGTCCACAGGCCCCTTTGCGGCATCCTCTTTGCCGTTGCGGCCCATGCTGTAGAGCACGTAACCGTCGCCTTCTCGCGCGTATCGCAGCTCCGCGTCGTTGTTGAAAACATCCTTCGGCGTCTGGGCGGCGTACTTGGGCACGAGATCGCCCAGCGTCTGGGGATAGGAGCCGTGTTCCGCATGATATGCCGCCAGCGCAAACGCCCCTCCCGTCAGGGCGGAATCGGCTGCAAAGCCGTCCTGGCCATTGAACAAGAACTGCGGCATGCCGAGAATCGACACGGTCCCCGCCATGATTTCTGAGGGCGTGCGGCCCGTCTGATGCCTGGCGTTTCTCAAGGCGCGAATATCCTCGAAGAGTCTCTCACCGGCTCGGACACGCTCGGCCCGCGTCGATTTTCGGAGCACCTCTGCGCTGCGGTCGTACCATGTGTTTCCCTCCCGCAACACCTCGTCCCAGTTCACCGTCGCCCGGGCGGCCAGATCGGCGGCGACGTCCAACGCCGTGCCCTCGCGGGCACCGATCTGCCTCAGGGTTTCCAGCAGTCCTTGCCGGGCAATCGTCGTGGCGAAATCCAGAAAAACGAGCCGATCGCCGACATCCACCGCATCGGCCAGCTTGGGCAGCGGCGACAAGCGGGCCAGATCATCCCGCATCTTGGCGATTTGCTCGGGCGCGAGCCTACCATCGCCCAGCATCACCCGCTCCGCAATTTGCGATCGCCGATCGATATCCAACGCCATAGAGGTCGCAAGGCCCAAGGGACCACGACCCACCAGCCGCGCCAACCGGTGACAGGACATGATATCCTGCCACGCCTCGTCAAACTGTCCCTCGTTGAGACGAAACATGGCGCGAACAGTGAATACTTTGGCAATATGACGGCAGGCGGCCTCAAGAGGCAACAGTTGATTGCGACCGTCGAGTATCAGTCGCACGCCGACGTTGCCATCCGTCGAGACCAGCGGACTATAGCATTGCGGCCGCTTGGATGCCTCAGTCACCAGCGCCAGCGGCTTCTCGTTGGCCGCAAGCCACTTTGCAAGCAACGGGAACTCCGCTTCCGACCAGGGGTGTCTCTCCGCCTCGTACCAGATGTCGCTCCTGGCGCTCGCTTCGGTCGGGATATCACTCGTCTCTTTGACGTGGCCCGGGTAACCCGAAAAATCGACGTAGTAATCACCCTTCTCCGGCAATTGCGAGATGCCAAGCATCCGGAAGTATTCGGGGCGGCGTTCCTCGGAGATCCACCCGGGGCCAATCGCCTTCCAGACCAGCACGGCCGCGTTGTCCTCCGGTTTGACTCCGCGACCGGCACGCTCATTGATCGCGGCAACGTAGTCCGGATATCCATCCGGCCGAAGCGGCTCGGTGATGTACGTCGTCTGCTTCGAGATCGTCACCAGCACGCGCGGCTTGGCCGGCGTTTTCGGCTTCGCCTTGTCCGTCGTTTTCGGCTTCTCCTTCTCGGCCGTGGGCTTATCGCCGGACGGCGGCGCCGCCAAGATCGACGCCGTCATCGCGGCAACCGAAAGAGCCATGGCAAACTTTGGCAAAAGACGCTGCGCTCGCATCACGTTCTCCTGGCAGTAGTCATCGGATATCCGCGGCCATTGTACCGATAGCGTTGAATTAGCGCCGAAAACCTTGTTCCCATGCTCCTGCGTGGGAACACACTCGTGGCGACGCTCCTGCGTCGTCGGGATTGATAACCAGTTTCAAGTCAATTCTTTATGCTGAGGACGCCGGAGCGTCCAACCGGTGCGTTCCCACCGGGGGACCGTGGGAACGAGATTGTCGGTCGCTTGCTTAATTCAACGGTGTTGGCCATTGTAGCCCGCGCGCGGAGCGCGCGGGCTTGCCACCATCGCGATTGGCAAACTGCCATTGTCGCGAAAGATCGGGCGGGTGCATATACCCCCATGCGAGTTGCCGCGCACGCCAGCCCCGCAACGAGCCACCGATATTGTGTTGGGTTGCGGTCAAACGGCGGCCGCAGGGCGTCTCTCGCACCAGGACGACTGCAAAGTTGTTCGCAGTTCCGGTTTTAGCCGGTCATTTGCCGCTTAAGGCGGAACTACGAACGCCTGCAACGGACTTTGCAGTCCGCCTGTCTCTCGCGGCCGATCCTCTTGCGACGGTCCGGCAGTCTGGGGTAAAATCGGGCGTTTGACGCAATTGACGCGTCAAGAGGCTTTCCCGCCGTCGCCGACAGCCGGCCCAGGATGGCCCTGGGCAAAAGCCCCGCCCGCCTGCGGCCAAACGCTTCGCAAGCCACGCTTGCGGGGCTCCGTTGTGCAAGCCGTCGCTCTACGTCCATTGGCGCCGGCGTCGAGGCGATCCGTGGCCGACCTTCGGCCGGAGCGAAACCACGCCGTCCGTCGGAGCGGTTATGCTTTAGCCGTAGGTTATGCTTTAGCATAACACAAAGCGTTGCCGGTTATCGTGTTATGCTGAAGCATAACCTGCGAGCCGAGCCGTTCGATTCAAGTCAGTTCAATCGCTAGCCGAACCAAGAACCATCCAGTCCATCGCGGAGAACGAGCGAGTATTCCATGAGCACTCTGTCCAGGCCGCCCCTATTGCCGTCGAACATTCAGCGAGTTGGCATCCTTTTCGCCGGTGGTCCGGCCCCGGCGGCCAACGCCGTGATCTCGACCGCCGCCGCCTCGTTCCTCCGGAACAACATTGAGGTTTACGGTCTGCTGCACGGCTACGCCCATCTGGTCGAATACCGGCCTGACAATCCGCTGGTCGAAGGGCGGGACTACATCCGCGTGGTGCACCATGTGCTGCGTCGCACCCGGAACAGCCCTGGCATCATGCTCGGCACGTCGCGGGCGAACCCCGGCAAGCACGTCTCGGAGCCGGCCCACCTGAAAATGCCCGATCGGACCGCGCCGCTGAAGGCGGTTTACGACGGGCTGGTGTCGTTGGGCATCGACGCCCTGATCTCGATCGGCGGCGACGACACGCTCAAGTCGGCCAACAAGTTCAAGCTCTATCAGGAGCAGCTTCCGGCCGGCAGCAAGCACATTCCGGTGGTCCATCTGCCGAAGACGATTGACAACGACTACAGCGGCATCGACTTCACGTTCGGCTATTTCACGGCCGTCGAAATGCTGGCCGGCGAGATTCGCAACCTGCTGGCTGACGCCGAATCCACCCGCAGCTACTATATCGCAGAGACGATGGGCCGCAGCGCCGGCTGGCTGGCCTATGGCGCCGCGATCGCCGGTGAGGCGAGCCTCGTCATCAGCGTCGAGGACATCGTCGGCAAGTACGAGGCCAACGAGGAGGTCACCGATCCGCAGACCGGCAAGACGACGACTCGCCGCGTCATGAACCTGTCCGAGGTGGTCAAGCGGATGGTGGCCACGATGCGGGTTCGCGAAGAGGCCGAAGGCAAGGAGTTCGGCGTGATCGTCATCGCCGAGGGCCTGGCCGAGCTGCTGCCGCAGAAGCACATCGAGGGCGTGCCGCGCGACGAGCATGGCCACATCGCCGTCTCGAAGCTGAGCCTCGGCCGCCTGTTCGCCGACTTGGCCGCCAAGGAATACAACCAGCAGACGGGCCGGAAGCGGAAGCTGACCGGCTTGCAGCTCGGCTACGAATGCCGCTGCGCCCGGCCCCAGGCGTTCGACGTCATGTTGGGCAGCCAGTTGGGCGTCGGGGCCTACCGCGCCCTGGTCGAGAAGCGGCTAGACGGCGTGATGGTCTCCGTCTGTGGCCAGCTGCAACTGAACTACGTCCCGTTCAGCCAACTGGTCGACCCGAAGACGTTGGTCACGGTCGTGCGTCTGATCTCGCCGGACAGCGACTTCCACAGCCTGGCGCGGTTCTTGGAAACCTACATCCACGATTAGGCGTGGGTCTGCCGCTTCATGGCAACCGGCTTTGGGTCCGTCAAAGACTAGCTTAACGGGATTCCGATGGGTGGCACGCCCTGAAAGGGCGTGGGAGATCGGCAAGCTGCCGCCCAATAGCCACGCCCTTTCAGGGCGTGCCACCCGACGCCTAGCCCGGCGCGGTAGCGAGGGAAAAACGCTCAGCCCTCGCTCGTGCGTCGGGCTATGCGGACGTGCTGCGAACGCTTCTTAAGCCCCGAAGGGACAGCCCGCGGCGAACGTTGCCGGTGCGCATAAAGAACGCCGCGCCGGCAAGGGGGGGCAGCCGACGCGGCGTCGTAAGAAAATCGGTTCGGCGGCGCAAACCGCCGTGCTCGGGCGTTACCAAGCGAAGTGGGCGAACGCCTTGTTGGCGTCGGCCATGCGGTGGACGTTCTCACGCTTGGTCATCGCCGCGCCTTCGCGGTTGTAGGCGGCCAACAGCTCGGCGGCCAGCTTTTCGCTCGTCGGCCGGCCCTTCTTTTCGCGGACCGCGCCGAGGATCCAGCGGATGGCCATCGACTGCTGTCGGGCCTTGCTGACCTGCATCGGCACCTGGTACGAGGCGCCGCCGACGCGCTTCGAGCGAACTTCGATGTTCGGCTTGACGTTCTCCAACGCCTGCGTGAAGACCTGGATTGGCTCGACGTCGGTGATCTTCTCGTGGATCTTGTCCAGGGCGTCATAGAAGACGGCCTCGGCCGTGCTCTTCTTGCCGCTCCACATCAGACAGTTGACGAACTTGCTGGCCAGGATCGACCCGTACTTGGGATCCGGCTTCAAG
>JBDKUC010000301.1:0-2425 GCA_039679885.1 Thermoguttaceae bacterium
GTCGCCCTATTGGGGACAAGTCGACTGCGAGGACGGCTGCACGTTCTACGGCGACGAGGGCTACTTGACGGTCGACATGCACCAGGGGTGGAAGCTCTACGGCCCGAAGAACACGCTGCGCAAGGAGGTCAAGCGATACTTCGACACCGGCGAGCACTGCGCCGACTTCCTCGACGCCATTCGCAACGCCCGACGGCCGAGTGCCGACATCGAGATCGGCCACTTTTCGGCCGCACTGCCTCACCTGACCAACATCCTGGCGCGAACCGGCCGAGGACAACTGGTCTTCGATCCCAAGACCGAACGTTTCGTCGATGCCCCGGACGCCGACGCCTTGATCGGGCGCACCTATCGGGAAGGGCATTGGGCTCACTTGTGACGACCGCCCGACCAAGAGAACCTGCCAGCTCGATCAAGGAGACCGCCTATGTTTCGCCATCATCGACGTGAGTTTCTGAAGCGTGCCGCCGCGGCCGGCCTGACCGCCACGTTCGCGATCTCCGGCACGAGGGCTTCAGGCCGCGTGTTGGGAGCTAACGATCGGGTGCGGATCGCCGTGGCCGGGATCAACGGCCGGGGGCAGCAGCACATCACGGCCTACGGCGAGATGCGGGATGTCGAGATCGGCTGGCTGGTTGATCCCGACAGCCGCCTGTTCGCCTCTCGCAGCGCGGCCGTGCAGAAGCTGGCCGGCAACACCCCGCAATGCGTCCGCGACTTCCGCCGCGCGCTCGACGACAAGACGCTCGACGCCGTCTCGATCGCGACACCCAATCACTGGCACGCCTTGTTGGCTATTTGGGCTTGCCAGGCGGGCAAGGATGTCCTCGTAGAGAAGCCGTGCAGCCACAACGTCATCGAAGGCCGCCGAATCGTTGAGGCAGCCCGCAAGTATGGTCGCATCGTGCAGCACGGCACGCAACGGCGTTCCGATCCGAAATGGATCCAACTGACGGCCGACGTGCGCAACGGGAAGTACGGCAAACTTCGGCTTGCCTACGCCTACACCTACCGCCAGCGTGAGAGCATCGGGCTCCGGAATTCAGTGCAACCGCCGGCTGAGTTGGACTTCAACCTGTGGACTGGACCGGCGCCCTCGCATCCGTACCGCACGAATCTCGTCCACTACGACTGGCATTGGATCTGGGACTTTGGCAACGGCGAGATCGGGAATCTGGGCACGCATCAACTGGACGTGGCACGCTGGGCCATGCCCGTCGGCGCCGCGCCGCAGAGCGTCGTCAGCCTGGGCGGCCGCTTCGGTTACCAGGACCAGGGCCAAACCCCCAATACCCAGTTGACGGTCTTCGATTTCGGCGGCGTCACGCTGTTTTGCGAGCAGCGCGGCCTGGTCGGCCGAAAAGCGGCAAAGGTGACCGTCGAGTTCCACACGAGCGAGGGCGTGGTCAAAGAAGGCAAGTTCTTCCCCAATGGCAGGAAGGACGGCGAGCCGATCGAGGGCGCGCCGGTCTGCGGGTTCGCCGACCTCGGGCGGCGTCATTTTCGGAACTTCAACGATTGCATTCGCAACCGCAAGCGAGAGGAACTGAACGCTGAGATCCTCGAAGGGCACCGGTCCACGCTGCTGGTCCACCTGGGGAATATCTCGTACCGCCTCGGCAAGAACGTCCCCATCGAAACGCAAACGAAGGCCTTCGGAGGAGACCGATTGGCCTGCGAAGCGTTCGAGGACATGAAGCAACACCTGGGCGAAGCTGCCCATCTGCAATTGACGAGCTCCGCGTACCGTCTCGGTCGTGTGCTTCGTTTCGATTCCGAGGCCGAACGATTCATCGGCGATCCGGATGCGGATGAAATGCTCACGCATCCGTACCGCGAACCGTTCATTGTGCCAGCGCAGGTATAAAGGTCCCCGAACGTGCGCAAGTTTGAGTCTCAGTACATCACCTTCGATCACTCGAGGAGAATTCCGTGAACCGACGCTGCTTCTGTCTCGTCGTATTGGGTCTGGTCCTGGCGGGCGCAGTCGCGTCGCCGATCGTTCGTGGTGCTGAGCCCCCGCTGCCCGACGCCAAGCCGGTGCCCGACATGCAGGTGCTGCCCCAGCCTTACGACCAGGCGTCGTTCGAGCACTTGGGACGGGAACTCACCCGCTATCATTTCGGCCCCGAATTGCGCCGGCCGTTCTGGTCTCCAATCGTGGGGCCGTCCGGCCGGTCACTCACGCGAATGAACATGCCCGGCGATCCGGGCCGGTCGCTGACACGGGCTACCCAACCCCAGGACTCGAACAAGCCAGAGGACCCGCTCGGCCACAGCCACCAGATGTCCGTATGGATTTCGCACAAGGACGTCAACGGCATCGATTTCTGGCGCGACGGCGGACCGCTCGCCGGACAGATCGTTCACCAAACGCGTCGGGAAGGGCTTCAGTACCAGGACGGCCCTCCGGCGGCCTCGCTCC
>JBDKUC010000469.1:0-8260 GCA_039679885.1 Thermoguttaceae bacterium
GCGATCGTCCTCTACACGCAGAAAGACAAAAAGTGGATCTTGGCCACGGTGTCCCCCGCCGGCCACGCCCGGATGGCCCAGGTCGCCCAGGAACATACCGATGACTGGCGCGGCCTCGGCGTCAGCCTGCTCCACCGCCTCATCATCGAGGACCTGCTCGGGTGCAAGGACATGCCGAAGCCGAGCTACGTCCACCTGATCGAAGAGGTTGCCGACGGGCTCAAGACGGGCGAGTTCCCGCTGGCCGCCGTCGTCATGCCCGCCACGGTCGACCACGTCCGCCAGATCAGCATGGGCGTCGAACGGATGCCGGCCAAGAGCACGTACTTCTATCCGAAGCTCTTGAGCGGATTGGTGATTAATCCGCTCGAGTAAGTGGATAGTGGATAGTGGATAGTGGATAGTGGCTAGTGGATAGTGGTGGATAGTGGCTAGTGGATAGTGGATCGAAGATAGTGGATCGAAGATAGTGGGGAGCCGCGAGGGCTGGCCGCTTCAGCGGCCAGTGCGCGGCCCCAGCGACCCCTAAGACGTAGGAACCCAAGTCCTAAGTCCCAAGTCCCAAGTCCTAAGTCCTAAGTCCTGAGACCGAAGTCCCGCAGGAGGCTCGCGATGGACGGCCACGACGAAGTCCCGCTCCCCAGCGACTGTCCCCGCCCCTTCCAGTTCAGCCTGCGGACGCTGTTCATCGTCACGACCATCGTCGCCATTCTTTGCGCGGGACTGTCTGCCAGGGCACCGCGGTGGTACAGCCTGTATACGTTCATCTCTTGGGCGACGATTCTCCCGCTGTCGCTGATCGCGATCGTCATTTATGCGCGAGGCCCGCTCCGGGCGTTTGGGATCGGGGGGCTGTTCGCCTGTCTGCCGCTGTTGGCTTTCGACATCCTGGTGGGTGCCGCGACGCTGGGCCACCTCGCGCACGCCCATAGTCTGAGTGCCTTCTCAAATTATTCCCCGTTCGACCACCTGGGTGGTGATGATCCGATCGGACCGACGCTTAGCCTGATCGTCGGCTTGCAGTCCCTGGGCACCGCGATTCTCGGCCTGGTGGCCGTCGTCGTGCGTCGGATCGCCGAGCCGCGGGAACTCCGCGATTGGCATGATTGGCACGCCGCCGTGCCAAGGGCCGAGCCGACGGCCGACGACAAAGGATCACCAGACGAGGGGTGCCGTGCCAAATCCTGACCGGACCGTTTTCGACGCCGACCCCTCCGCCCGCCCGCCACGGTTCTTCCTCTATCGCGTGCTGGCCGTCCTGGCGAGCTTCGTTGTGATCGTCACAGGATTGTTCGCGCCGGTCGAGTGGGTTCGCTACATAACGACATACTTCGCGGCCACCGCCGCTCCGATCGCGCTGACCGTGGCGATCGTCTATGGTCGTCGCGCGGTTCGCGCGTTTGCGATTGGCGGCATCTTTCACTGCGTGTTGGTGTACGCTTGCGTGTGGTCTGACAAGTTCGGTAAAGTCAGCGGCCTAGCAGCCCTTGGTGACGAACTGGCCGTCGCCGCTTCCGTCGGCATTGGCGTCCTGCTGATTGTAGGGGGCGGGTTGGTCGCCGTCGTTGTCCGCTGGTTTATCGGCGTTCCGCCGATGCGAACGTCGTATGTTGCTGTCCCAGTCGAGACGCCCGAAGCCGAACTCCGAGAGCGCCGCCCATTCCAGTTCAGCTTACGGAGCATGTTCATTGCGACTACCCTTGTGGCTTTGGTCTGCGGTGGCCTCTTCGCACCGATATCTGCGGTTGTTGGTATGACGGCGCTCTGTCTGGCAACCATCACGCCGGTCGCCCTGACCATCGCAATCGTCTACGGTCGGGGCTACCCTCGGACTTTTGGTATTGGAGCCATCTTTCCAGCCGGGTTGATGCTGCTTTGGGGCATTTCGCCTTTCTCGGGCGGTCTTGGGTTTGTTGCTCTTTGCACCGACGCGGATTCTCCCATCGATGATTCGACGCGCGTCGCGATTGCCGTAGGGACCGGCATTTACGCTGGGTTCATTCTCGTGAGCGGCCTGGTTGCCGTCGGCGTTCGCTGGCTGATTGAATCGCCGCGACGGGCCGAGCATCCGCATCACGTCCATTGGGACTCGCCGTCGGTCGTTCGCGATTCGGCCATCGGCACGTTGGCGTCGGAAGAGACCGCCATCGAGACCGCAGGTCGGTAGGTTATGCTTTAGCATAACGGAACTGCTGGGCGATGTTATGCTGAAGCATAACCTACGACGGAGCCCAGTTCCTATTGAACAGGTGGCAACCGAGGGCCGATCTCTGTTCCCTCGGTTTCCTCCTGTTCCTGTCCGGCAGTAATCGCCAGGGCGCAACCCTACCGATCTCGGGCCGTCACGAGGAACCGCGGGCCGGTTCCACGTGAAACCGCCGGGCGGAAGGTCCGCTCTTTGCCACAAAGGAACGCAGAGACCACAAAGACACAGCCCGGCTCTTCCCACTCCGTCCCTTCTCTTCCGAGCCTTCCTCTTCCAACCGTTCCTGCCATCAGTCTTCTCTGCGTTTCTCTGCGTTCCTTCGCGGCAATGAAAACCGCCGGGCGGAAGGTCCGCTCTTTGCCACAAAGGAACGCAGAGACCACAAAGACACAGCCCGGCCTTTCCTCTTCCGACTTCCTGCTTTCATTCTTTTCTTTGCGTTTCTCTGCGCTCCTTCGCGGCAATCGTCCTTGTCTTGTCCATCCCCGCCGGGTCTGCCACAATAGGCGTCATGCTGCCAGACCCGCCCGAACCCGCTGGTCGCGAACCGTCGTCCGGCCAGGAGCCGATCGCCGCCTCGGCCGCTGCTGCCGTGGACAGCGCGTTCTTCGACCAACTCCGCATCCCTCAGTTTGGCATCATCCACCTGCTGGGCTGGATGACCGTCACGGCGGTGGTGCTGAAGACTGAACTGGCGATTTCAGTGGATCAATCGTCCAACGGCTCAGCGGTGTTGGCTGTCGCGACCAAAGTTTGGATGATTCTGACTGCGATTGTCTCGTCATGCGAGTTCGTCGCCGCCAGCGTTCTGGTTCGGGCAAAGTGGCGAGCCAGACAGCGTCCTTTGCAGCCTGGGCACTGGCTGGTGTTGCTGGGTGCGATTGGGAGCGTCCTTGGCATCTCGCTCTTCGTGATGCTTCGGCTCGTTTTCGGCGAGAGGTGGCAGGGCACAAGGGCAGCGATAGGGATTTGGATGGCCGCAGGGATCGTGATCAGCGCGTTGTTCGCGCTCGGCTACTTGCTGGCTGCGGTCTCTCTCCGCGACCGACAGTTCTGGAAGATCGCTCTGGCGGTCGTGGGTGTCATTTCCATTAGCCAGACATTGTGCCGCTTGGTCTGGTTCCTCCCAGCCCAAACACTATTTCAATACGGCTGGCAGATCGCAATTTTCCGCCTCGCGAATTATCTGCCGTCCTGCACCGTGCTTGCATTGATCGCTGCGGTCATCGTCGATCTACCGCACCGTCGCCAGCGCGACTGGGTGCATTGGGTCGGACTGCTCACGCTCATCGCGGGCGCAACCGTCACCGTCGCCGGAACGCTTCTGTCTGAGCTGGTCAGCAAAGCGAGATAGCGTGCGAACTCACGCAAGCGGCGATTCGTTCGACGCCGGTTTCCCGTGAAACGGCGCAATGCAGGGTGTCTGGCGGTTTCACGGGAAACGTGACGGTTCTGCCGCCGGCACGCTGCAACATCAGATTGGCTGCCGAGGGCTGGGCACTTGAGTGCCCAGTCGGCGTGAGTGCAGTGCCGGCGCGTCTCCTGTGACTTCCGCGCGCGCCAGAAGAACGCCGCGCCCGCAGTCCCGCGTCGCCCGCCCCTCATCCGGCTACGGTTTATTCTCGACCAGCTCCGGCAGCGGCGGCAGACCGGCCAGGCTCTCGACGGCTTCCGCGGTGAGAATCAGCCGGCTGAACATCCGAACGAAGAGCGACGCCAGGTTCTCGAGCATCTGTCCGCTCACTTCCACGATGCCGGGCAAGTCGTCGGCCAGCGGCGCGCGGTCGGCGGCGTACTCGGCCACGGAGACGTCCCCGCGGCCGTGCTCCAAGGGATAGCGGTACGTCGAGAGCCGCTCGCTCAGGCCGCGAATCTGCTCGGCCATCGTGGTCATCCGCTTGCCGATCGTGCGAGGCAACCATTCGTTCTTCTGGTTCTTTTCGATTTGGGCCAAGAGCGTCATCATCGCCGCCCGGGCGTCACGCAGCTCAAGGATCTGCGGCAGGACGGATCGGAACAGGCCGATGACCGGCAGCGACCGCTTGGCCTCGGCGAGCCGCGCGGGGCCATCCTCGATTTGCCGGGCGACCTTGGGGATGCTCAGCAGTGCGAGGGCCGCCCCCAACCGCCGCCCCACGACCTTCTCGAACTCGTCGAGTTGGCATCCCAAATCCTGCTGTCGCATCCGAAGCGTGGCGGCCAGTTCGTTCGCTTCGTTGGTGTTGGCCGGCCGGATGCTAAACATATCCGGCTTAAAGCGGATGCCGGCCTCGAACATCGCGGCGGCCTGGAACGTGTCCCTTAGCTGCGTATCCTGCTGGTCGTACCGTTTGAGCGTGTCCCGAGCCGAGCCGGCCAACTCGAGCATCTTCTCCCGCGCTTGGCGAAGGCCGAGGACCATCTTTTTCGGATCGATCTCGTCTTGGTTGAGCGGTTTGGCTGACAGCAGCGGAACCCGGAGCGCGGTGAAGGTTCCTTGGAAGTAGCGGGCGAGGGCTTTCTGGCCTTCGGCATCGCCCGACTGCCGGGCGAGCAGCTCATCGATCGGGTGCATGTCGCTCGGCTTCAGGTTTGGCCCGAAGAGGCCGCGATAGTAGTCCCAGGTCACGTTGCGGCACAGCTCGTCGAAGTGGACGAAGATCGCCGCGGCCGGTTGTTCCGCGTGAAACACGCCCGGCGCGTTCTCGCGCCGCGCGGCCAGGATGCGGTCGCGATCGGATGGGTGCGTATCGAACAGCCCCGTCTTCGACTTCTCGATGAGCTTGTCGATTTCCTGCCGCACGTCAGACGTCATCCTCGCCACATTCTCCGAGGCCAGCCGGGGCAGATTGTCGCCCAGCCGTCCCTCGCGACGATATTCGGCCAAGGTGCTCAGTGCGCCTTGGCAAGCGATGCCAAGGGCGGGCAGCAGCCGCTGGCTCTGCTCGAAGACCGCGCTGCCGCAAAGCCGCATCTCGCAGTGGTCCGCGTCGAACTCCATCTGCCGCAACATGTACCCGCCCACGGCGTGGCCGACCATCATCAAGACCCAGAGGATCCGCCGCGTACACCAAACCATGGCCCTCGCCAGCCAGAGGACGGCGCCGATCCGGAGGTCCAATTTGTTGCACCAAACCACCAACTGCACGTCCCACTCGTCGCGCTCGTAGACAACTCGCGTGAACCAGAAGCTGATCGCCCGGATCAGAAAGGTCATCCGCATGGCCACGCCCTGGCTGAAGTGGCCGAATTCATGGGCCAACACGCCGACGAACTGCTCGGCGTTCATGGCGGCCGCCAGCGGGAGGCCGATCGTCAACACGAGATCGTTGCCGGCGAAGATGCTCCAAATCCCTCGACGCAGGCTGGCAGACGCGTTCACCTGACAGTCGACGTCGATCCGCTTTGGCCGCGGTGAGCCCACGGTGTCGCAGATCCGATCGACCAGGGCGAACAACAGCGGCTCGCCGGACCGCGTCAACGAGCGGCGGCGCCCGGCGTCGGCCGGCCGAGCGAAGAACGGCTTGACCATGAACACGATCGCGATGCCGCCAGCCACCAAGGGGCCGAGATAGATGATGACGGCCATTAGCTCGATCCGCGGGTTTCTTGACGCCGTCATGATCCAGGTGTCGTGCGTCGCGTGCAGGTACATTGCCCATGCCACGAGGCAGATCACGCCCAGATAGACAAGCGGGAGCAAGACCATGACCAAACCGACCAGCAGGAGCCCCAACCGGTAGGTCCACGTCGAAGGGACTGGCTCGATCTTGCCGTGAAAGGCCGCTAAGACGCTGCCTGGCGAGATGCCTGGCGATGAGCCGCTGGGCTGCGTTTCGACGACGCCCGGCTTGACCGCTGCGGTTGGCGTTGGTGCAGCCGCAGGCACCGTGAGCAGCTCCTGGCACTTTGGGCACTTGCCGCGACGGCCAGCCAGTTCGTCTTTCACTCGAAACGATGCCCGACATTTCGAGCAGGTAACGGCGATCGCCATGTTGCTCCCCGAGACAAGCGGCCCGTCTTGATGCGCGTCATGAAGCTGCCAAGGGCGGCCCCCCAATCTCCCCTATTGTAGCGGTTCGTAGGGCCAACGCCAGCGCGGGGCCGCGGCAAACTGCCATTCCCCGCCGAGGCGGCTCCCTGCTAGAATCCCGCGATGTCCGAACCGGCCCGTGCCAAGCGTGCCATGCCAGGCGTGCCAACACGTGCTCGGAAGAGAAACGGGGGTCATTTGTGACGCGGGTCTTCTGTGTGGCCAATCAGAAAGGCGGCGTGGGCAAGACCACGACGGCGATGAACCTGGCCGCCGGCCTGGCCCGATCGGGCGCGCACGCCCTGCTGGTCGACCTGGATCCCCAATGCAACGCCACGGCGGGCTTCGGCCAGCAGCCGACGATGACGCACCCGCTCGTCCAACGCGTTCCCCTCAGTGAAGGGGTCCTGCCGACGACGGTGGCCGGTCTGGAACTGCTGCCGGGCAGCCGCAGCTTCCGCGATGTCGAGCTGCTGACGCGCGACGATCCGGAGCAATCGGCGCGAGTCCGCGATCAGCTTCAGACTGGCTTCGGCGGCTACGACTTCGTGCTGATCGATTGCCCGCCGTCGCTTGGACCGCTGACGCGAACGGCCCTGAGCAGTTCGACCGAAGTGTTCATGCCCATCCAATGCGAATACTTCGCCATGGAAGGGCTGGCCCAGATGATCGAGGTCATCCGCGAAGTGATGCAGGAGGGCGTGGGGCCGGCTGCTAACGTGGGGCAGGTTGTTGACCTGCCAGCTCAAGAGCCAGCCGTGGGGCAGGTTGTTAACCTGCCAGTGTCAGAGACGAGGCAGGTTGACGACCTGCCCCACATGCCGCTCCAGTTTGGCGGCATCGTGCTGACGATGTACGACCACACGTTGGAGCTGACGCACGAGGTCGACGAGGAGGTGCGGGATTTCTTCGGCGAGATCGTCTTTCGCACGGTGATCCCGCGCGATGTGGCGGTCTCCGAGGCGCCGAGCCACGGAAGGTCGGTGATTGATTACGCGCCTCGTTCGCGCGGCGCGAGAGCATACGTCGAATTATGCATGGAGGTGCTTGAACGTGAATAAGGAACGACGACTTGGCCGCGGCCTGGAGGCGCTGTTGGGGCAAGTTTCCTTCCGCAAGGAACCGGTGCCCGAGCCCGCCCCGCCGACGCTTCGGCCGCATCTGGAGCAGCCGTCGCTGCCGGCCCAACTCGCGTCGCTGGCGGCGCAGACCGTTGCGCCGGCCGCGCCCGTGCAGCCTCCGCCGTCGACGGCGCCGGCCACGGCCTCGAACGACGCCATGTTCTGGCTTGATCCCGCGCACGCCGCGTCAGGCCAGACTGTCAATCCGCCGCACCGCGCTGCGGCGCCGGCCGCCGCGGTCGCGCCGGCCAAATCGGACGCCCCCGCCCAGCCGCAGATCGGGACGAAGCAGGACGCCGCGACTGGCCGCGTCAACGTTCGCCAGATCGACAGCAACCCGTCCCAGCCGCGGCAGGAGTTTGACCGGAAGGAGTTGCAGTCCTTGGCCGAGAGCATCTCGACGCATGGGCTGTTGCAGCCGGTCGTCGTCCGACGTGTCCGAGATCGTTACCAACTGGTCGCCGGCGAGCGCCGCCTTCGAGCCGCCATTCAAGCCGGGTGGACCGACGTGCCGGTCAACGTCATCGACGCGGACGACCGCCAGATGGCCGAGCTGGCCATCGTGGAGAACCTCCAACGCAAGGACCTCAACGCGCTCGAGAAGGCCGCGTCGTTCCAAAAGTACCTCGATCAGTACAAATGCACGCAGGAGGAGCTGGCCGGCCGATTGAAGCTGGACCGCTCGACCATTGCCAATCTGATTCGGCTGCTGGAATTGCCCGAGCCGGTCCAAGAATCGCTCCGCCGCGGCCAGATCACGCAAGGGCACGCCCGGGCGCTGCTCCCCTTGGGCGACGAGCGGGAGCAGGTCGAGTTCTGTCAGCGCATTCAGCGCGAGGGCCTCAACGTCCGTCAGACCGAGGCGATCGTGCAGGAGACGGTCGACGCGATCGACCGCGAGCCGCTCTCGTCGATCGAGAC
>JBDKUC010000105.1:0-7675 GCA_039679885.1 Thermoguttaceae bacterium
CGCAACAGGAGGACCGCAAAGTCGGCCGCGGGCGTTCGTAGTCCCGCCTTTAGGCGGAATATGACCGGCTAAAGCCGGAACTACGAACGACCGTGCAGTAATCTCGTTCCCACGGTCCCCCGTGGGAACGCACCGGTTGGACGCTCCGGCGTCCTCAGCACAACGCATTGGCTCGATACTGGTTGGCGATCCCGACGACGCGGGAGCGTCGCTACGAGTGTGTTCCCACGCGGGAGCATGGGAACAAGGCCCTTCGACGATCATTAGACAGTATTGCGGCTAAAGCCGGAACTACGAACGACCTTGCCGTTCCCGTTGAGGACGCAACACGCCTATCGCACCCGGTTCATGTAACGCAGAAATTCGGCGTCGAGCGAATCGATCTCGCCGAATGCTCGGCGGAAGTCGTCAATTCGCCGGTCCGGCCCGTCGGGAAGCAGAGCATGCTTGTTCGAGAGCATCGCCAAATAGGCGACGTATTCCTTCGGGTGCTTCTGCATCAGGAAGTACGTCAGCGCCCAGGCCTCGGCATAGGCGTCCAAGGCGTCCTTCGTGGTCTGGAACCGCCGGTCGTCGCGGATCAACTTCGTCAGCGAGTCGGCCGGCCTCTTTTCCAGATTGTCGCGGAACCGCTCGAGCCGAGGGCGGTTGATGCCGCCGATGCCGCCCCAGCCCTTCGCGCTCCGAAGGTCCGGCGTCTCGAAGTACATCGCGATTCCCTCGCTGAACCATCGTGGGCAATCGCTCAAACGCGTGTGCAGCCCGCAGTTGAACGCGATTTGGTGCGTCGCTTCGTGAATAATGTTGGCCACCGTCTGCTGAGCTTCGGGCTGGGCGAGGATCTGGTTGATCTGCGCCGCCGTCCGGTTTCGCGCTGCCCCGCGACTCTGCGAGCCCACGCCCGTCAGATCGTACATCGTCATCCGGTTGCTCATCAGGCCGTAGTAGCTGAGGATCGAATCGGCGGCCTCGCCGGCCTCACCACGGGCGAACGCCAGGTACGACTCTTTGTCGGCGAAGACGACGGCCACCAAGGGAAACTCGGGCTGACTTAGTTCGAACCCCTTGTGCGTCCAAAAGTTGGTGAACGCCCGATAGAGCTGCTCGAACAGGGCGCCGCACCACTGAGCGTAGGCGGGCGAGGTGTTGTAGAAGATGAGGTAGTGCGTCGTCGAGTGGCTCCGAAACCCGGGCGGCAATTCACCCAGAAGCTGCTTGCCCAACTCGTCGCGCGTGTAAGGGCGAAAAGCCCGCTGGTCGCTCGTGTGTTTGATCTGCTCTTCGGGCGGGACGGTCCAGAGCACGCCATCGGGGGCCATCATCAACAGCCCACCGTCCTTCGCCTCGACCTCGAGCCGGCCGGCGATCTGCCGCGTCTTCCCATCGCGGCGAAACGTCACGTGATCGACCGCAAAGGCGGACGCGGTTAGAAGAAATCCTACCGACAAGAAGAGGAAGACGCCACGGAGGCACGGAGGGCGCAAAACAGGTCTCACGCGAAGGCGCGAAGGCGCAGAGGAAGAGAGGGAAGAAAATGATGGTCCGCGGCGTTCCGCATCGGCGCTAACCGCCAGAGCGGAACACCGGGGTCGGCGAGTTCGTATGTCTGCCGGTGAATCATTCCTACGCTGTTTCATGAACGAACTGCTTCTCTTGATGTCTTCTCTGCTCTTATCTTCCTCTGCGTCTTTGCGCCTTCGCGTGAGACCAGTGCGTCTGAGTGTCAGCCCTCTTCGCTCCGGGTGCTCTGCGCCTCCAGGATGCGTTCCATTATCCCAATTATAGCCCAGCCGAGGGAGGCCAGAATCGCGAACAGCAGCAGCATCGCCAGGCAGATGCCGGCGACCTGATCTTCGACGCCGTAGTGCAGCAGGCCGAACAGATGGATCGAGAGCGTTTGCACGCCGGGCGGCACGACGAGAATGCTCGCCGCCAAGTCGCCAAGGGCAACGACGAGCGAGACGATCAACGCCAGAACCAGGGCCGGCCATCGCGTTGGCAGCGCTATCAGAAAGAGCCTTGCCGTCGGGCCGGCCCCGTCCACCGCGGCGGCCTCGAGCATTTCCTTCGGCAGCGTCCGAAACGCGTACGAGAGGATGAAGATCGCCGGCGGCAACGCCCGAATCGTCAGCGCCAACAGTGGCGCCAGGATCGAATGGTCGTAAAGCTCGCCGAGAGGACCCGGTCGGTTCAGGAGCCAGATCACGGCCAAGCCAAGCACAGGGCCTGGCACAGCCAAGGACACGGCCGCAGTCGCCATCGCCGGCAGCGAACGCCTGCCGCCGCGACGGCCGAACCAGGCGAGCCCCGTCGCCAAGGTGACGGCCGCCACGGCCGCCAACGGACAAATGAGCATCGACCAACCTAGCCAGCGGCTGGAGTGCGATGGCGTGGAGACGATCATGGTCAGGCACTGGCTTATCGAGAACTGACGCACCCGGCCGGCTGCGGTCTGCGACACCACGAGGCCGGCTTTGTAGATCAGGCTGCCCAACGGGACGGCGACGAGGAACAAAAGCAAGCCGGCGGCCGTTAACGCAGCCAAGGGCCGCCAGCCTCCGAGCCGATAGCTCCAGCGACGTTGGCCAAGGCTCAGTGACCGATCGCCCGGCGCAAGGGATCGGCACAGGACCATGCCGGCGACGACCAGCAGAGCGGTCGCGGCGACGCCCGAAAGCACGCCCGGCGGCGCGACACCTGGCTCCTGGCCGATGGCGATCAACGTATAGATCTCCTCGGCGTAGGTCCGCACGGCGAACAGGTCGGTGATGGTCATCTCACCGGCCACGCTCAGAGCGACCCAGAGCGTGGCGACGCCGACAGCCGGAAGCGCGGCCGGGAGCGTGACGTGCCAAAAGACTTGCCAGCCGTTGCAATCCAGAGCGGCCGATTCTTCCAATTCCGGCTCGGCTCTCGATAGCCCGAAGCCGGCGATCAGCACGACCCAGGGGACGGCCGCCGTGCTGTGGACCCAAATGGCGCCGCGCCAGCCTTCGAGCAAGAGCGGTGCGAAATGGGAGATCGTTGCCCAGCCTTGCAGGCCGAATCCGGCCTGCCACGCGGCGGCTTGCAGATAAAGCGGCACGAAGAGCATCAGCCCCAGCGCGGCCAGCCCCAGCCGCCGGCCCGGCAGGTCGGTCCGCACCAGCAGCCACGCGAGAAACGTTCCCAGCGGGACACTGATCGCGCAGGTTGCCGCAGCCAGCAGCGTCGTGTTCAGCAGAAGCGACAGCGTTCGTTGATCTACCATTGACCACGCCCTCGTTCCTCAGGGCGTGCCGCTCTGCCGCATGTGTCTAGAAATGATGGCTTCGGCAAACGTCAACACAACGCCCAACAAAGCCACGATGAGAGGCAGCCGATCCATTAGTTCTGCTCTCGCCGCACTGAACTTGTAGTAGTCAAGCACAAGCATGCTAAATGGCAGCAGGGAGAGTGTGAGGCTAAGCCAAGCCAAGTATCGGCGGGTCGGGAGCAGCGAGATTGGATATGCCAAACCAGCCCCTCCGAACAGAAAACACAATCCGACCAGTCGCCACGATAGAGGCACAAGGCCCTCGGGGCCAAACCCAATGACGCCGATGAGAAATCCCCACGACATGCACGGCAGCCCCATCATCACACGCGCTGCCATGATAACATAGGAAACGCAGATGATCGCGGTTCTCATCGTCACTTCCTTGTGCATCTCAATTCAGATCCCGGCCGACCAACTTCTGCTCAACCTGGTCCGCCTGCCAGGCGATGGCCGAGAGGATGCGGCTGACCTCGAGCGGCGTGACCGTTTCGGCCAGTTGGTTCGTCTGGAGGACAACCGTGTCCGCCTCGCCGACTTTCTTGATGGCGAATGCGCCATGGAGCGTGCCCGTGTTGTAGCGGAGCAGGTCGGCGGCGTTCTTCTCCAAATAGGGTCCGCAGACCGACCAGTAGTTGACCGTCGGATGGCCGGAGGCGTCAGTCTGGCCGAAATCGACGTTGACGATCTGCTTCCGCAGCGATCCGACCGGCACGGTGACTTGCATGGCGGTAGGCGTGCCGGTGATCGCGTAGCCGGCGGCGTTGGCCACGGCGCGGACGACAGCGGCCGGATCGACGGCTGCCGGTGCCAGACCGGAAAAGTCGGGACCGACCGAAACGCCTGCGGCCGCGACGCCGGCGGGCGTGGTTCGTTGCGGCGCTGGACCCTGCGAGGCCATGGCCTGCTGGATCATGCCGGGCATCATCATGCCGAAACCGGCGCCGAGGCCCATGCCCATCGTGCTGCCGGCGGCGCCGCCCCCCTGCTCTGCCAGCTTCGTCATGCTGTTGGCCGCTTGGAACTTCATGAAGGCGTTCAGGTCGCCGACCGCGCCCATCGCGCTGCGAGCGTCAATGGCCTTCTGCACCTCTTCCGGCGGCGTGATCGCGTTGATGAAGAAATCGACCAGTTCCAGCCCGTACTTCGAGAACTCTTCGGCCACCTTCGCCCGAGTGCCGGCCGCCACCTCGTCGTATTTGGCCGGAAGGTCCAGCAGGCTGATCTTCAAGACGCCCAGCAGATCGGCCAGTCGGGCGACGATCAGGTCTCGCAGATAGGAGCTGACGGCCTCGGTTGTGTATTTGTTTTGCGTGCCGACAAGCGTGTTCAGGAGCACGGCGGAGTCGGCCACCCGGAACGAATACTTGCCGAAGCTGCGGAGCCGGACCATGCCGAACTCGGCGTCGCGGAACGTGATCGGCTGCAGGGTGCCCCATTTCTGGTCGATGAACGTCTGGCGGCCGATGAAATAGACGGCCGCCTGGAACGGCGACTTTTCCCAAGGAATGGTCAACAGCCGGGTCAGGATTGGCACGTTGGCCGTGGTGAGCGTGTGCCGGCCCGGGCCAAACGTATCGAGCGCCTTGCCGTCGCGGAGGAAGACGGCTTCCTGGTTCTCTTGCACGACGAGCTGCGCGCCGAGCTTGATGTCGGCCGAGCCCTCCGGGGGAATTCGCTCGACGATCGATTGGTTCGTGTTATCGAAAAACTGAATGACTTCCAAGCGGATGCCCATGAAACGCTCCTGGGATGATTTCAGCTTTCAGCTTTCAGCTTTCAGCTGTCAGTTGTCAGTTGTCAGCAAAGCGGTCGCAACGGCAGGTTGGCTTGATCTCTACGGTCTAAAAGTTCGAAGACGTAGTATTCATGATCTCTGATAGTTGATCTCCAATAGCTGATGGCTGATAGCTGACAGCTACTTCACTTCACTCCCTTGAGAATCTCTTCCCGCCCGTCCCATTGTCGCTCGATCTCATCGCTTTGCCGAAGCAGTTCCGCAATGGTGGCGGGCGCGGAGTTCGGCTGGCGCAGTTGCTCGGCCAGGGCGGTAAACGCATCGACCTGCTGGCCGAGTTGGGCGTCGTGCTCGTAGACGCGATCCAACAGCGGCGCGTCGATTGCCACCAGATCGAATAGGCCGCTGTAGCCTTGCATAGCCCCGCGGATTCGGGCCAGAAGTCGGTCGAGCCGCACCCGGAGCCGGTCGATCATCGGCAGCAGATCGATCGCCGCCGCATCGGCCAGTCGCCGGGCCAACTCGTCGATCGCCCGCTTCGAGCGTTCGAGCCGATCGGCCATCCAATTCCGCAGCAGTTCATCGCTCTCCCGACGGCAGTCCCGATCCAGATAGCCGCGGAAGCCGGGCAACTGCCGCATCAACTCTTCCAGATCGCTTCGTTTCGCGACGTAATCGTTCGGCTGGGGCATCGCATTTCTCCCTTCCAAGACGGCCGGACAAGTCCCTCTATCATACTGGGCGGAGCGGCCGCGTGGTAGTGGATCTGGGCCGGGAGAGTCGATCCCTGAGACGGACCAGTGTACTGTCTCAGAAATGACGGTCTGGATGTTGCATCATTCAGGAGTCGCCGTGTCTCACGCTTGCGTGGGCATGATTCGACGGCGAGCATGCTTGCTGTCTCGCTGCGCTCGCTTAGCGAGCATGGCACCCAAAAATCCCCAACAGACTGAACCACTACACGAGGAAGCCCGTCCTACGGCGGCTGCCTTGGCGCGCCTATCCCGGTTCCCCATCCTCTCCACGTCCTCGAAATTCGCCCCCGATTCGTCTTGGCCCGGCGGGGCGGCAATGCTATAGTCCGCGCCGTCTTGTCTCAAGGTAGAAGGCACACTAGCGGCGGCCGGAACGTTTCCGGACGACCCACGGCGCACGCCGGCGAGGACGACGCAGAGCCATGAGGGGTACCAGCCGACGACTTCTGTTCCTGCTCTGCGGCTTGGCGGCCGTTGCGCTGGGCGGCTGCGCCGACCTGGACTTCCTGCCCGTCTGGTTCCCGTTCCAGGGACCGATTTCCGACAAACTGCCGGGCGTGAAGACGCCGGCCGAGCGGATCGCGGAGCTGCAGAAGCTGGCCGACACCGCGGCGAGCCATTCCGAGGAGGAGAAGCAGAAGATTTCGGAGGAGTTGGCCGTCTCGATGCGCAACGAGCAGGATCCGCTGATCCGTGTGCAGATCATCCGAACGCTGGGTTGTTATCCCGGGTCGGCGGCCGACGCGATTCTGAAAGCGGCGTTGAGTGACACCGAAACGAACGTCCGCTTGGCGGCATGCGAAGGGTGGAGCCATCGGAACGATGCCAACGCGGTCGCCCTGCTGAGCGAGACCTTGAAGGGCGACGTGAAGGGCGACGTCCGCCTGGCTGCGGCCCGCGCGTTGGGCGAGACGCATCATCCGGCGGCCGTGCCCGCCTTGGGCGAGGCCTTGTCCGATCCCGACCCGGCCATGCAGTATCGGGCCGTTCTTTCGCTGGAAATGGTCACAGGCAAGGACCTCGGACGCAACGTCGAACGGTGGCAGGAATATGTCAAAAACCCGCCGAAAGGCGACAAGACTCCGACGATGGCGGAACAGATGCGAAGTCTGTTCTGAGCTAGGGTAGTCAGTGGTCAGCGTGTTCGGGCAGGTCACGGCGGAAAGCTAACTACAAACAGATAATCATGGGCGCGTTGCCGTTGCTTCCAGGGACGAAAAAACATACGATAGCGGTGGCTCCCGCTGCGCCGTGCCATCTGCGGATCTGCAATCCGCCGGAAGGACATTACTCGCTTCAGCCGCTCTGGTGCGGCGGCGGCCCACACCAAGGCGGTGAACGCATGCAGTCCGTCCGCATCACCGAACAGTTCAAGACCCTGATGGCCGTCGCCCGGCAGATGACCGAATCGGCCGAGGCCGAGGCCATCTTGCTGCTCTTGGAAGGCCCGATCGAGTGGTCGCGGGTGAGGAATCTGGCCGGCAAAGCCAAGGTCGTCGTGGCTGGCGATGTGCTCGAAGAACTGGCTGACGCCAAGGAAGCCGGGCTGATGACCGTGCGGCTCGATATGCCGAACAGCCCTGTCTATGAGCGGCTTACCCAGTCGGTCCTCGAAGCCGTGGCCGACGACCTGCTTACCGCCGGTTCCAGCGTCGTGGCCCTCTATAGCGGGTTCGACGCCGCGACCGTCGATTCTCTGAGCGTCATCAACCTCGATGAGCACCTAAACCGGCTGACGGGCCGCGACCTGCGGCAGCTCGAAACCCGTGTGCCGCTCGACACGCTCAAGATCGTCGTCGATCTGGCCGTCGAGATCGGCCGCGAGGGACGCGAGGGAAAGCCGGTGGGCACGCTGTTCGTCGTCGGCGACAGCCGCAAGGTGCTGGC
>JBDKUC010000443.1:0-4493 GCA_039679885.1 Thermoguttaceae bacterium
AGAAGATGACCAGCAGGGCCGCCGGCAAGGTCGCGGTAACCGTTTTGCTCTCCAAGCCCAAGACGAACAGCGCAATCGCCACGGCGTAAGCCAAGGGCCTCCGAGTCTGGTCGAAGCGGAGATAGGCGAGCATCGCCCCCAAGTAGAACACGGCGGATAGAGTGTTCTTCTGCTCCGAGATCCAGGCCACGGATTCGACATGCACGGGGTGCAACGCGAAGATTGCCGCGGCCAAGAGCGCGCCGGGGACAGCGAGACGGCGGAGCACCACCGCGACCAGCACGGCGGCGGTCGTGTGGAGCAGGACATTGACCAAATGATAATAGAGCGTGTTGTCGCCCCACAGGCGGTGCTCGATCCAGAAGGCGGTGTGCAGGACAGGGTAATACTGCTGGCTGGCGTTCGGTTCGTGCCAGATGCGGTAGAGGCCGTGCCAACTGCGGAGTTCGGGGCGCGTGACGTGCCCATCGTCGTCCCAGATGAACCCGCCCCGGAGCGCCGGAAGATAGGCGACCAGCACGGCCAGGAACAAAGCCGCGGCCAGCGGCCAATCGTCAATAGGGCGTCTGCGCCGCTCGCTCATGCCGGGCCTATGCCATCCTCACGTTGTTGACTCTCGCCCCGTCGGAGCATGATCACTGACCGTCGCTCAGCGAGGTGGACCAACCCCGTTCGAGCACCCATTGCACGGCGCGGCGGCTCAGTTCGGCGCTGCTCTTGAGATTCAGTTTCTGCTTGATCTTTTCGCGGTGAGTCTCGACCGTTTTGGGGCTCAGATGCAGGCGGACGGCGATTTGCTGGACGGTAAGGCCCTGTCCAATCATCTCGTAGACCTCGACCTCGCGGTTCGAGAGGTTCTGGATGGCGTCCTCGCGAGGAGGGCCGCCTCCGGCCACGCGGTGCAGCAGGCGGCTGGTCATCCGCTGGCTCAGATAGACCTCGCCCCGCAAAACCTGCCGGACGGCGCGGACGAGCATTTCCGGCGGCTCTTGCTTGGTGATGTAGCCCATCGCGCCGGCTTGAAGCACGCGTTCGGCGAAAAGCGTTTCGTCGTGCATCGACGAAACAAGGGTCCGAACCTGCGGATTGCGGGCCTTGATCTTCTCGATCAATTCGAGGCCGTGGCCGCTTCGCAAAGCGAGGTCGACCAGGACCAGATCGGGCTGCGTCCGCTCGACTTCCTGCATCGCCTCGGCAACATCGGCCGCTTCGCCGCAGACTTCCATGTCGTTTTCGTGGGCAATCACGTCGGCAACGCCGCGGCGGACCAGCGGATGGTCGTCGACCAGCAGGACTCGCGACTTGCCGGAGCGGTTTCTCGTCATGTTTTCGATGGCCATCGGAATGGTTCTCCCGTCGATTGAGCGGGGCGAATCGGGCTTCGCCCGGCACGGTCCTCCGTCACCGGCAACTGGCGCTGGCGGCTACAGCGACACTGCCTCCCTGATTCTCGTTGACAACGCCCTGATTCGGGCGGCAAGGCACGCGGATCGTCACTCGGGTGCCGTGGCCGACCGCCGCATCGATGCTCATCTGCCCGCCCAGGAGCTCCAGTCGCTCGCGAATGCTCAACAGGCCGAAGCCGCCCCCGGTGTTGTTGTCGGCTCTTGATCGGGCAGGATCAAAGCCGGCGCCGTCGTCCGCGACGACCAACTCAAGGCGGCCGGCGACCGGGATCGACGTCGCCACGCACGCCCGGCGGGTGCCGGCGTGCTTCGCCACGTTGAACAGCAACTCCCTCGTTGCGTCGAACAGTAGGATTCGCAGGTCTTCACTCTCCGGCTCCGCGGCGGTAGCCGCGGTGACGTCGACGGCCAGCCCCAACGTTTCCTGGACGTAGCGGCCAAGCCACTCGAGCGCGGCCGACAGTCCGGCATCATAAAGCACCGGCGGACTCAATTGGACCGTCAGTGAACGGGAGCGGGCGATCGACTGGCTCAACAACTCGTCCACCCGACCGATCAGTTCCTGCGTCGACTCGTCTTCCGCGCGGCTTTGCAGCGATCCTAGATTCAGCCGCGCCGCATACAACAATTGCTGCAAATCATCGTGCAGGAGTTGCGCCAGGCGGCGGCGCTCTCGTTGTTCCGTCCGCGTAAGCTCGGAGGCCAAGGCCTGCAACTGGGCGGCGCGGCGCGTGGCCACCGCCGTCCGCTCGGCCACCCGCTGCTCCAGGGTCTCGTTCAACGCCTTCAACTCCTGCTCCATTTGCTTCCGCTCGAGCGCGTAGCGGATCGCTCGCGAGAGGAGCCAGCCATCGGTGCGGCCCTTGATGAGGTAATCCTGGGCGCCTTTGCGGACGGCCTGAACCGCCATGGCCTCGTCTTCCAGCCCGGTCATCACGAGGATCGGAATATTGGGCGCCGCCGCGCTGGCCTGCTCGACCGTGGCGATGCCATTGCTGTCGGGCAGCGAGAGATCGAGCAGGATGGCGTCGAACGATTCGGTAGCCAGATGCTGGACGGCGTCCGCCATCAACTGGGCGTCGGTTACCTGGAAGGCATCTCCGGTGGCCTCGGTCAACGCATATTTCAAGAGGACCGCGTCCGGCGGATTGTCTTCGACGAGCAGAATGCGGATGGGCGGTGACGTCATAATGTAGCATTGCCTACCTGCGTTGCGCTACGCGCAACGCGGACTTTCAATCCCCCTCCGGCAGCTTAACCACCGTCAGCCAAAAGTCCTCGATAGATTTTACCACCTCCATGAAGCGAGTGAAGTCCACCGGTTTAGTAATATAGCAATTGGCATGGAGATCATACGCCCGGAGGACATCCTCCTCGCTTCGGGAGGTCGTAAGAATCACCACCGGGATGCGCCGCAGCGACGGGTCCGCTTTGATCTCCCGCAACACCTCCCGACCGTCCATCCGTGGCAGGTTGAGATCCAACAAGATCAGATCGGGCCGGGGGGCATCGGCGTGGCCGTTTTGTTGCCTGAGGAACTCCATCGCCTCGACCCCGTCCTCGACCACGGACAGCCGATTTTTCACCTTCGCCTCGCGCAGGGCCTCGATCGTCAGCCGCACGTCCGGTTCGCTGTCCTCGACCAAAAGAAGCTCGATCGGCCTGACGTTCATCGCAAATCTCCGCATGACCCTACGAAAGCGTGAAATAGAAAGTCGTTCCTTGGCCCGGCTGAGAGTCGAGCCAGATCGTCCCCCCGTGGCGCTCGACGATCCGCTTGCAAATGGCCAGCCCGATGCCGGTGCCGGGGTATTTCTGCCGCGTGTGCAGACGTTGGAAAATCACGAAAATTCGGTCCCAATACTTCGGCTCGATGCCGATCCCGTTGTCGCGGACGGAAATAACCCAATGATCCCCGTCCCGCCGAGCGGACACTTCGATTTCCGGGGATCGCTCGCCCCGGAACTTGATTGCATTGGCGATCAGATTCTGGAACAGCCGGCCCAATTGAATCTCGTCGCCGGCAACCGTCGGCAGCGGGCCACACTTCACCACGGCGCCGCTCTCCTCGATGACGCTCCGCAGGTCGCTCAGGACGTGACTGGTCACCTTCCCGAGATCGGTCGGCTTCAGCGGCTTGCCTCGCGTTCCCACCCGCGAATAGTCGAGCAGATCGGTGATGAGCTGCCGCATCCGCGCGGCGCCATCGACGATGTAGTGGAGGAACTGCTCCGCGTCGGCGTCGAGCGACCCTCGGTACTTGTGGTCAATCAGTTGAACATAGCCGGTGATAACCCGCAAGGGCTCCTGCAGGTCGTGCGAGGCGACGTAGGCGAACTGTTCGAGCTCCTCGTTGGAATGGGCCAGCTTGTCGGCGGTCTGCCGGAGCGACTCCTCCGCCCGCTTTCGCTCCGTGATGTCACGAACGATCAACACGCCGCCGATCCGCTCGCCGCCCACATCGAGCGGCGCGCTGGAGCACTCGACCGGCATCGCCGAGCCGTCCTTGCGGAAAAAGACGTCCTCGTAGTCCCGGACCGTCTCGCCGGCCGCATAGACGATGTGCAGCGGGCAGTCGGCCGCTGGATAGGGACTGCCGTCGGGGCGATGGTGATGCGTCAACTCGTGAAACACCCGGCCCGCGGCCTCCGCGGCGGTGAACTGGAAGGTTCGCTGAGCCTCCGGGTTCAGAAACGTGACGCGACCCTCCCGGTCCGTCACCACGATCGACTCGGCCGCCTCGTCGGCGATGCTCTGAACCAGGCGGAGCTGATAACGCAACTCGCCGGTCCGCTGTTCGATCAGCTCTTCCAGATGATGGCGATGCCGATCCAGTTCGACCGCTGCGCGCTTGCGCTCGGTCACATCGCGGGCGGCTGCCAGCACTCCCTGAACCTGGCCGGCCTCGTTCCGATAGACGGCCGCGTTGTAGAGCACGTCCATCGTCCCGCCGCCGGCGTGCCGGATCGTCAGCGGGTAGTCGCGGACCGAACCGTTGGCCAGCACCTTCCGGTAGCCTTCCCGCGCTTGCTCCGGCTCGGTGAAATAGTCGGAAAAATCGCTGCCAACCAGCCGTTCGCGCGGCAC
>JBDKUC010000030.1:0-3647 GCA_039679885.1 Thermoguttaceae bacterium
CATGAGCGCTCCCTCGCCGGTTTCACGCCCGCAGGGAGCCATTCTAGCGAGCCGGGTCGGTATTGGCATCGGGCCAGGGGCCTTCCAGCTTCTGCCAACTCGGGGCCCGCACCTGGCTGAACAACGGGTCCTTGTTGATCGGATCCCAGCCGGGCACATGACGCGGCGCCGCACGCTCGGCCGACAACTGTTCCCATTCCTTCGCGTACCCGGGGCCGCTTTCGACCACTTTGCGGGCCTGGTTGTCCCATTCATACACCTTGCCGTAGCGATAGCAGTCGGCGGCCAGGTTGATCCCCACGATGGCCGCCGCGCCGACGTCGGGTGGGCTGAAGACCATCGACGGGTCGTTCTTGGCGATCGCCTCGAAGAAGTTCTCAATGATCGGGACGTTCTTTTCGCCGTAAGCCGGCTGGGCAGTGATGTGCTGCGGTTTCAAGCTATTGTCGAAGGTGACCTGGGAACGCTCGGGCACGAAATCGAAGCCATCGCCGCTCCAAGGGGCGCCGCTGAAGACGACCGTGCCGTGATGCCCTCGGATACAGATCTCCAGCGGCCGAACCGATGTGCACATCGAGGCCGAGACGATGATCTGCACCCCCTCGTTGTAGTCGATGACGGCGGTGGCCGTGTCGGGCACCTCGCGGCCGTCGAGTTCCAGGAAGATGCCGCCGGCGCCGACCACGCGGCGCGGGAATCGCAGGCCCGTGGCCAACAACAGATGGGTCAGCCGATGGACGAACAGGGTGGTCATCAACCCGGAGCCGAACGGCCAGTACCGCCGCCACTGGCGGAACACGGCCCGGTCGAAGGGCATCTTCGGCGCCAAGCCCCACTCGTGCCCCAGGAACATGTCCCAATCGACGTTCTTGGGATTCATCTCGGGGGTCAGCTTGTAGTAACGCCATTCGCCCATGCTGCTGTTGCGGTAATAATGGGTCTGGGCCTGAATGACCTTCCCAATGCCTCCCTGGCGGATGAATTTGTAGGCTTCGCGCCACCGTGGGTCGGCCGTCGCATGCACGCCGACCTGCATCACCAGGCCGCTTTTCTTCCAGGCGTCCATCACGGCGATCGCTTCCTCGACCGTGTGGGTCATCGGCTTTTCGCAGTAAACGTGTTTGCCCGACTGGAGGGCCTCGAGCGTCATCTTGGCGTGCCAGTGATCGGGCGTCGTGACAAAGACGGCGTCGATCGACTTGTCGGCAATGACGTCGCGATAATCGCCCGTCGTCTTGGGGGCGACCCCGGTGCTCTTCTTGACCTGGTCGGCGAACGCTTCCAGGTTCATCTTGTACACGTCGCACGCCGAAGCGATCTCGATGTTCTGGTTCCGTTTGGCGATCTCGAGAATTGCGGGACCGAGGCCCCCGAGAACGCGGTCGCCGGTGGCCAACATTCCGAGGCGGAGACGCTCGTTCAGCCCCTTCGCACGCACGACGGCGGGGGAAGCGACGGTCAGGGCTGCCGTCACCGCGGCTGCGCCTTGGCCTGTCTTCGCCAGAAAATCGCGTCGGTTCACGCTCTTGTCGGATTTCCGCGTCATGGTGTGTGGTTCCTCTTCGTTCGTGAGGCTGTTCTAGGGTTTGTCCTGCGCGCCGGGCGCGGCCGCTGTTAGGTTGGGCGTCAGGTCGGCGTCGACTCGGCCGAGCACCCAGTCGAGGCCGCCCAACACGATGCTCTGAAACGCTTCGGTTCGCCAGGTGTCTTCATCGTGCCCGAGCGAGACGTAGAACACTCGCCCTCGCTCGTGGCGGCGCGCCCAGATGCTGGGAAACGGCGGACGCGGAAATGTCTTGCCACGCAGCCCTTCGGTTTCGTCGACGGCGATGACGTGGATGTCGTCGGCGAGGTTCTTCTGGCCGTAGGGCTCGTCGGTCACGGTGAGAACGGGACTCTTCAGCTTGGCGACGCCCGGGAAATGGGGGGAAACGATGCGGTGGCGGCAGGTCTGCTTGGCGAGCGCCTCGCACAGTTCGCCGCCCAGCATCCGGACGTACGGGTCTCGCTGTTCGACGGGCTGCCGCTGGAGTTGCGGACCCGACAGGATCGCGTAGGTGGCACAATGGATGCCCAAGAGCCCTTTTCCGGAGGCCACGGACTGGATCAGTCGCGATTGGCCCTGCGCCGTGATCGGCGGCTCTCCTCGCTTGTTGGGCTTCGTGGGATCGTAGTTCCAGAACAACACGAAGGCGTCGAATCGCTGCAGGTCGCCGTCGAACACGCGGCCGTTGGTCTCGCACTCGACGTCGACGCCAATCTGGCGGCCCATGTCAACCATCAACCGTTCACTCACGCTCAAGGCTCCGCCCTCGCGATGGACGATGGCGGGCTCGTAGGCTCCGGCACGCGAGAAAAACAGCACGCGCGGCCTGCGGTCTTTCGCGATCGCCGAGGGCATGCGGGCGGCGACGGAAGCTCCGGCCGTGATCGCCGCCGCCGTCTTGACGAACTGGCGGCGTGAAAGGCGAGACTCGTTCATGGCACTTCCTCCCGGCCTGAGTTTTCGAGAACGACTGCACGACTGGAGACGATTCTACTGTCGTCGCGTCGGGGGCGTCTAGGATACTGCCGGCCCCTTTTGAGATAAAAGCGGCGTCAGGCGTCGGCGGCCGCCTGGAAGCGGCGGCGATACTGGCGCGGCGTCATGCCGACCTGCCGGCGGAATTCCCGGGAAAAGTGACTCTGGTCGCAGAAGCCGTGCGCGGCGGCGATGTCGGCCAGCGCGCGGGCCGTGTAGACCAGGTCGTAACAAGCCATGCGCACGCGCAAGCGTTTGATGTACTGTTGCGGCGAGAGGCGAAAACCGCGGCGAAACTGCCGCTCGAACGCCCGAACCGACAGGCCCGAGACTGCGGCGAGTTCATCGTTGCCCACCAGTCGCGGGTAGCTCTGCCGCACAAAGGCAATGGCCTTGCCCACGGCGAGCGAGGTCTCCTGCGCTTCGGCCGTCTCGCCGCTGAGCGGAGTGGTGATGCCGGCCGTGCCCACGATCGCGCTCCGCGGCCCGTGGATGGGGATCTTCGTCGTCGCGCTCCAGGAGGCGGTGTGGTCAAACCGGCCCACCAACTCCAGGCGATGGATCACCGGTTGCCCACGCAGAACCATCTCGTCGTCCTGACGGAACTGGTCGGCCAGGTGCTTGGGCGAGAGTTCATAGTCAGTCTTGCCCAGCACGTCGTCGGCCCGTTCGACCGCGTAGTTGAGCAAGAAACCCCGATTGACCGAACAGTAGCGGCCGTCGCGGTCCTTGATCCAGAACTGGACGTCGGAAAGAAAGTCAAAGAGCCGGCACACGGCGGCGGTCAGGCCGTTTCGCTCGAGCGAGGCGAGGGCCGCATGGGCGGACGTTGGAATGGCACGTCGGGAAGGCATGCCTCCATCTTCGTTGCGACGTGGGCGAAAGTCAACGAACGCGTCAGTCGGGAAGCCGCCAATGGGTCGAGGCGATGTGGGTGTTCTGGCCGTCGGTCGTGTGATAGTAAACGGTCACGAGGCTGCCGTCGGGCAGTTGATGGGTCAGGGGATAGCCCAGGTCGCTGGGGCTCGCAAACCCGTCAGTCCGCAGGATGCATTCGTGGGCGATGTCCCAGGTCTTGCCCTGATCGCGGCTCACGCACGCTCGAATGCCCATCGGATCGCGACGG
>JBDKUC010000277.1:0-5334 GCA_039679885.1 Thermoguttaceae bacterium
ACGTCGCCGACGCTCATCCGCTTGGCGGCCATCTCGATCTTCATGTCGCCGGCGCCGACGATGCAGCACTTGCCCCAGCCGCGGGCGACCAAGGCCGCGTGGCTGGTCATGCCGCCGCGGGCGGTCAGAATGCCCTCGGCCGCACGCATACCCTCGACGTCCTCCGGGTTCGTCTCTTCACGGACGAGGATGACCTTCTCGCCACGCTTCGCCGCGGCGACCGCGTCGGCCGAGGTGAAGACGATCTTGCCAGCCGCGCCGCCAGGGCCCGCCGGAAGACCGGTCAGGAAGGCTTCGGCCGTCTTTTCGGCCGCGGGGCTGATGATCGGGTGCAACAGCTCGTCCAACTGGGCCGGCTGCACGCGGGTGACGGCCGTCTTCTCGTCGATCAGCCCTTCGCCGATCATGTCCATCGCCATGTTCAGCGCGGCGGTGCCGGTCCGCTTGCCGACGCGGCACTGGAGCATGTAGAGCTTCGCTTCCTGAATCGTGAACTCGATGTCCTGCATGTCGTGATAGTGCTTCTCGAGCTTCTCACGGATGCCGTCGAGTTGCTTGTACAGCTCAGGCCACTCGGTCTGGAGCGACGGCAGGTGCTGGTTCTGCGAGTTCTTCGTCCCTTCGTTCAACGGGTTCGGCGTGCGGATGCCGGCCACGACGTCCTCACCCTGGGCGTTGACCAACCACTCGCCATAGAACTTGTTCTCGCCGGTGGCCGGGTTGCGCGAGAAGGCGACGCCGGTCGCCGAGCTGTTGCCCAGGTTGCCGAAGACCATGCTTTGGACGTTGCAAGCGGTGCCCCAGTCGCCCGGGATGCCTTCGATCTTGCGATAGGAGACGGCGCGACGTCCTTCCCAGCTCTTGAACACGGCGCCGATCGCGCCCCAAAGTTGCTCGGTGGGATCGTCGGGGAACTCGCGGCCCAAGACCTCTTGCACCTTCTTCTTGAAGCTCACGCAAAGCTTCTTCAGATCGGCCGTGTCGAGATCGGTGTCAGAGACGTCCTTGGGGGCCTTGTCCAGCGACTTGGCCTTGTTCTTCTTCGCCTTGGCCATCAGGTGTTCGAGTTGGACGCGGACGCCCTTCCCCTCGGCCGGCTCGATGTCCTCAGCCTTCTCCATCACCACGTCAGAATACATCATGATCAGGCGGCGGTAGGCGTCATAGACGAACCGCTCGTTGCCCGACTTCTTCACCAAACCGGGGATCGTCTTCGAGCAGAGGCCGACGTTCAAGACGGTTTCCATCATGCCAGGCATCGAGGCCCGGGCGCCGCTGCGGCAGCTCAGCAAGAGCGGATTCTCGGCATCGCCGAACTTCATGCCCATCGCGTCTTCGGTCTTTTTCAGGGCGTTGGCGACTTCCTCGCGGAGCGACTGCGGGAATTGACGACCCTCGGCGAAGAAGGCAGTGCAGAACTCGGTGCTGATCGTGAAGCCCGAAGGAACCGGCAGGCCCAACTTGGCCATTTCAGCCAGGTTTGCGCCCTTGCCGCCCAAGCTGTTCTTCATCGATGCGTCGCCTTCGGTGCCCTGCGGACCGAAGAAGTAAACGTACTTGCTCATGTCTGTGTCCTTGCTGAGGATGTCAGAAAAATTTGCTGGTTTTTTGGGAAGGCGGGCGGAACGCTCGCCCGTCAGCGGCGGGACTGCGAGGCCACATATCGGGCCATCGCAAGAAACGAATCTAGTGAGTCTAACATTTCGGCCCGCTGGCCGTCAAGCACGCCGATTCTCGTCGGAATTCTGTCGGACGGAGACTGCAAATTCGTTCTCGTTCCCCTTTCAGGCGGCGACGTCGCTGTTCGTAGTTCCGCCTTCAGGCGGCGTTCGTAGTTCCGCCTTTAGGCGGCGCGTCAGAACAACTCGACCAGCGGGAACTGGAACGTCCCGAGACGCCCGCGTATACTTCCCCGCAGCGAAGACCTCGCTGCGGGAAGGTCCCCATGCCAAATCATTCGCCTGCGATCGTGCCCCTGCTGGCGCGAATCTGCCTCTGTCTCATATTTCTGCTAAGCGCGGCCAATCACCTCATGAATTGGAACGCCATGGTTCAGTTCATGATCGGCAAACTGCCGCCGAATCTCGTCGGCGGCCATGCGCCGCTGATCGCGCAACTGATGCTGGCCGGGGCCATAACGCTCATGATCGTCGGCGGGCTGTCCGTCCTCTTCGGCTTTTATGCCCGCTGGGGTGCAATCTTGCTGATTCTCTTCGTCCTGCCCGCCGCGATCCTCATCCACAACTTCTGGGTCTACGGTCCGGGCGATCCTCAACGGCCGGCTCAGATGACGAACTTCCTAAAGAACATCGCCATCGCTGGCGGCCTGCTTCTGCTGTCGGCCTACGGGCCGGGTCGATGGAGCATCGACGCCGCACGGCGCAGGCCATCCACGTGATGCGGGCACTGGCGTGCCTCGACGGACCGCCGATTCTCGCCTTACTTCACTCCCGCTCCCGGCTTCACCGCGTCGCGGATGATAAAGCCAGGATGGCGCGAGAGCTTGTCCGAAAGGACTTGGGCGTCCGCGACGATCGGCTTCAAGTCGCGAGTGACTTGCTCGACATTCTTGGCCGCCTTGTTCAACCGGTCGTAGAGCTGCCGGTCGTTCAGCAGCGCCCCGATCGAGCCGTCGCCACGGTCGATCCGGGCCATCACGTCCCGCATCAGGCCAGTGATCTCGTTGATGTTCGCCATCGCATTGGCGATCTGGTCGGCCGGTGGCGGCTTGTTCGGGTCGCTCGACTCGCTAAACTTCCGCAGCGTCCGCTCGGTCATTTCGATCGTGTCAACCATCCGCTCGACGGCCGTCCGCTGATCGCGACCGGTCTTGCGCGTCAGCGCGGTCAAACTCCGATCGGCCGAACGGAACGTTTGGTTCATGTTGTCGAGCGTATCGGGAAGTTTCTTCATGGCCTCGCCGAGGCGTTGCTGCGTCTCGCGGTCGCCCAAGACGGTGCGGAACGCCTTGAGCGACTCGGCCGCGTTTTCGAGCACGTCGTGAATACGACTGCGCTCGGAACTCAGCATGTCATCGACGTTCTTGGCCGCTCGACCGAGTTGCTGGCTGGCTTGCTTCAACGCTTCGCCAGTCTCGGTGACCGTGTTGATCGGGCCCTGCAACGCCCGCTTCAAGCCGGTCGGATCGTCCGAGACCTGGCCTTCGAGCGTCGTGTTCGGCTCGATCACGTGAGGCGCGGCCTTGTCGGAGACCGGCATGAAGGACACCGCCGTATCGCCGAACAGGTCGCGCGTGATGGAGCACTCTTCATCGCTGTAGAGCTTCCGGTTCTTCTGAATCTCCAGGGTCACCAAGACCTTCTTGTCATGATCGGTGAGCTGGACGTCTTTGACGCGCCCGATCAGGACGCCGCTAATGCGTACGGGCGTGCCGTTCGTGACTCCCGGCGCGTAATTGAAACGGACTTTCACCGTGTAGTGGCCCAAGTATTGCGGCAGCTTGCCGAACAACACAAGCAAAATGGCCGTGATGATCAGCGTGGCCAGCACCATGACGCCCACGCGGAACTGCATTACTCGTTCGTCCATGATTCAATCTCGCGTTGGGGCTTAGGGCTTAGGGCTTAGGGCTTAGGGCTTAGGACTTAGGACTTAGGACTTAGGACTTAGGGCTTAGGGCTTAGGACTTAGGGCTTAGGCGCGAGCCCAAAACCCAAAACCCAAGACCCAAGACCCAAGACCTAAGATCTAAGACCCAAGATCTAAGACCTAGCCCCATTCTGCTGCCGCATTTCCATCAACCGCTCCCGGGCCTCGCCGCGAACAAACTGCGACACCCGCGGGTCGGCCGCCTGCTCGATCGTGTCGGCCGGCCCATCGTAGATCATCTGCGGCTCATCCGGCCGCAACCGCGAAAGCGGATAGAGCATCACCACGCGATGGGCCACCTTCTGCGTCGTTCGCATGTCATGCGTGACGACGATGCTGGTCACCGGATGGTGTTGCCGCGTGCCAAGGATCAACTCGTTGATCACGTCGCTCATGATCGGGTCGAGCCCCGTGGTCGGCTCGTCATACAGCATGATCTCCGGTTCCAAGGCGAGCGCCCGGGCCAAGCCGACGCGTTTTCTCATGCCCCCGGACAACTCGGCCGGCTTCTTGCCCAGGATGTCCTCCGGCAGCCCGACCTCGGCCAGCCGTGACGCGACGATTTCTCGGATTTCCTCCATCGGCTTGCGGCTGTGCTGCCGCAGCGAGAAGGCGATGTTTTGAGCGATCGTCATGCTATCGAACAACGCCGCCTGCTGAAACAAAAAGCCGAACCGGATCCGTTGCCGCGTCAGTTGCCGGTCGCTGAGCTTGGCCAGATTCTGCCCATCGAAGTACACCGCCCCGCGGTTCGGCCGCAGCAGGCCGATGATCGTCTTCAACAACACCGTCTTGCCGCAACCGCTCTCGCCGATGACCGCCAGCGTCTGGCCGCGGGCGATCGACAGATCGATGTCCCGCAGCACTTGCTGCCGGCCGAACCGGACGCCCACGTGATCCAGATGGATCAGCGGCCCCTGACTTTCGGTGGTGTTCGGTGAAACAGCAACCATCATACAAAGCCGCGACCGCTGGTCGCGCCCAAAACCCGCGAAACCTCGTTCCCGCGGTCCCCCGTGGGAACGCAGCGATTGGACGCTCCGGCGTCCTCAGCACAACGTATCCGGTTATCGATCCCGGCGACGCAGGAGCATCGCCACAAGTGCGTTCCCACGCAGGAGCATGGGAACAAGTTTCTTGGCGCTAACTCAACGCCCGCGCGACCGACGATCGCAGTTCTCTTTTCCTCACAACAGTTTCGGCGCCTCGGGCCAGAGCGTGAAATAGATCCCGTCCAAGGCGATTCCCAGCAGCAAATCCAATAACAGGATGACGACAAACGAGTAAACGACCGCCGCAGTCGCCGCCCGGCCGACCCCTTCCGCGCCGGGGTCGCAATGGAAGCCGCGATAGCAGGCGATCAGCGCAATGGCGGCGCCGAAAAACAGACTCTTGAACACGCCGGCGAACAGGTCGAAATTGCCGACGAAGTGTCGCGAGTTCTCCAGATAATGGTGCCAATCGATGCCCAGCAACTCGACGGCGTAGAACAACGCGCCCGCCACGCCCATGAAGTCGGCCATGATCGTCAGCGCCGGAATCAGCATCAGGCAACTGAGGAACCGCGGCACGACGAGGTAATGGATCGGGTTCGCGCCCATCGTCACCAGGGCGTCGATCTGCTCGGTGACCCGCATGGTGCCCAGCTCCGCGGCCATGGCGCTGCCGACGCGGCCGGCAAGCATCGTGGCGGCCAGCACCGGCCCCAGCTCGCGAACCAGCGAC
>JBDKUC010000379.1:0-9460 GCA_039679885.1 Thermoguttaceae bacterium
GACTTGCTGGGCTACCGCGGCGATTTCGGCCTCGAATATTTCCCGAAACTGCCCGATCACCGCCAATCGCTCATCGCTACGCTGGCCTATCTGTCCAACTCCTCAGGTCCTCACCGGTAACATCAGGACGATTACAGAGCTGTTCGTAGTTCCGGCTTCAGCCGGCATTCCGAGTGAAATCGCCGCCTAAAGGCGGAACGACGAACGACGATGCGGTCCTCCTGCGGATAACATGCCGCCCCTTGCTCCGGTTATAATGAGATGGACGTCGGACAGCGCCGCCGAGGGCGCTGCTCCCCATCTCCCCGTTTCCCCGGGTCCAAGCATGTCAGGGCCGCGACGGATCGCCTTGTTGATGCGTCAAGACGCTGGCTTTCATCGCCAGGTGTTGCGGGGAATCCGCGCCTATTCGGGCCATGGGAAGCCGTGGCTCTTCCACAACGCGGCGCCCACGCTCGCCACGTTTCGCCCGTTGAAGGAATGGAATCCGCACGGGATCATTGCCCACCTCGATGACGAGGAGTTCGCCCGCAAGATCGTTCGCCTCGGCAAGCCGGTCGTGGACACGGCCTGCATGATCGATCAGCCGAAACTCCCGACGGTCGACGTCGACCACGCCGCCGTGGGCCGACTCGCGGCCGAGTACTTTCTCGCCCGCGGCCATCGCCATTTCGGCTACTTCGGCAGCAGTGAAGCGTGCTACGCTCGATGCCGCCTTGCCAGCTACCAAGAGAGGCTCAGGCAGTCGGGCTTTGACGTCCATGCGTGTTATGTCGAGTACCTGCCGCGGCTGCCCGACCCGACGAGTTGGAAGAGCGTCAAGAGCCAGGTTCGCCGGTGGCTAAGGACGCTGGCCAAGCCCGTCGCCATCCTGGCCGATCATGACGTGGCCGCGCACGATCTGGCCGACATGTGCCAATTGATCGGTCTCCGGGTTCCCGACGACGTGGCCATCCTCGGCGTCGATGACGACGAGTTGGAATGCCAATTGGCCTTCCCGCCGCTATCGAGCATCGCCATCCCCGCGGAACGCATCGGCTTCGAGGCGGCCAAGCTGCTCGATCAGATGCTCTCCGGCAGACGGCTTGCGAAGACGCCGGTGCTGCTGCCGCCGATTCATGTCGTCACGCGGCATTCCACCAGCATGTTCGCCGTCGACGAGCCGATCGTGACGGCCGCAATGCACTATATTCGCAATCACGTGAGCGAACCGTTGAAGATCAGCGCGATCGCCCGCGAGTTGACCGTTCGGCGGCGGATGCTCGAACAGAAGTTCCGCGAGTTGCTCGGCCGTTCCGTGCTCGATGAGATTCACCAGGTCCGCATCGAAAAGGCCAAGTCGTTGTTGGCCTCCCAGGACTTGTCGATCGCCGAGGTGGCCCGGCAATCCGGCTTCCGCAGCCCCCAGCGGATGGCGACGTTGTTTCGCAAGATTGCTGGCCTTTCGCCGCGCGAGTTTCGACGGCAATGCCGAATCGGCCCCTCGCCGCAGTAGTCCATCGCATAACCGACTCTCATGCCAATGACCGAATCCAGCACCTATTCGACCCTTGGAATGCTGTATTGTGCGCTTTCCGCAGTCGCCTACGCCGCCTATGCGATCTGTCTCCGCTATGTTTCCGGCGAGTACAACGCGGCCTGGATCAACTGCGTGCAGGCGTCCGTGTCGACGGCGGTGTTCGGAGTCTATCTGGCCTGTCAAGCTTTTCAGGGCCGCCGCGCCCTGCCGCCCCGGAAAGAGCTCGTGGCGCTTGTGGTGATCGGATTGATCACCCAGCTCGGCGGCGTCTGCTTAGTTCGGAGCATGGATATCGTCGGCGTGGCCGTCGCCGGCACCTTGCAGATGGGCGTCACCTTGGCCGGTAGCGCCGTCCTGGGCCTGGTCGTCCTCCGCGAACGCATCACACTGCGCCAAGTGGCCGCCATCTCGCTGATCACCGTTTCCGTGGTTCTTTTTAGCCGCGGGTCGCAATCCGTCAGCGAGACGGCAACCTCTCCGTCGGACGCGAACAGCATCTCGGCCGCTGCCAACGAAAACGCATCGTCCGCGACCCAGCCGCAGAAGACCGCTTCGACAACACAGCCTCCCAAGGCGGCTTCGCCGCTGACAATCCTCTGGGGCATTGCGGCCGGCGTCTTGTCCGGTATCGCCTTTGCCATTCTCACCGTTGGCGTCCGGAAGACCGTCAGCGATCAGTCTTCGCCCGAAGCCATCGTCTTCCTCATCAACGCCATGGGGGTGGTCTTCTTTTTGCCCTGGTGCCTTTATCAGGTTGGACCGCACGTATTGATGCAAACCACCTCGAAGGACTTCGGCGTAATGTTGGGCGCCGGCCTGATGAATCTATTCGCCTTCCTGCTGCTGACCAAGAGCCTACAATGGGTTCCCGTGGTCCGAGTGAATGTCCTGAACAACGCCCTGACGATGGCATTGACGGTCATCGGGGGAATCCTGCTGTTTGCCGAGCCCTGGAACCGCGATCTGGGGCTGGGCATCGCTCTGGCCGCCGCCGGCATCGTGTTGATCAGCCTTCAGGCCGCGCCGGAAAGCGAACCCGCCGCGGCGGGCGTTCCGAATGACGTTGGTTAAGCTTGCACAAGGAAAAAACGACATGCTGCGACCGTTGCCCCTGATCGTGCTGCTCGGCCTGGCGATGCCAGGCGTTGTTTTCGGACAAGTCCAAGCGACGTTCTATGTCGCCCCCGATGGCAACGACCATAGCTTGGGCACGAAGGCCCAGCCGTTCGCCACGATTGCACGAGCCCAGCAAGCAGTTCGCGCGATCAACCAGGACATGACCGGCGACATCGTCGTCGAGCTTCGCGGCGGCGTCTACACCATCGACCGGACGATCGCTTTCGACGCGGCCGACTCGGGAACGAATGGCCACAACGTCATCTATCGCGCGGCGCCGAACGAAACACCCGTCATCAGCGGCGGAAAGCCGGTCGTCGGTTGGAGGGCCGACAAACGAGGCCGCTGGAAGGCCCCTTCGCCTGTCGACGATTGCCGCCAGTTGTATGTCAACGGCAAGCGAGCGACCCGCGCACGCGGCCCGGCGCCAGCGAATCTCAAGCTGGCCGGCGAGAACGGATACACGACCACCGATGTCAGCATGGCCGATTGGCGGAGTCCGGGCGACATCGAGTTCTGCTATCTGACCGTTTGGGCGCACTGCCGATGCAAAGTCCAAAGCGTCAAACGCGACGGCGACAAGGCCGTCATCACGATGCTCCAGCCCTATTTCACTCACGCGAAGACCAAGGAGGGCGTCCGGGTGTCCAATCCCGCCCACCTTCAGCGAATCTATCTCGAAAACGCGATCGAACTGCTCGATGAGCCGGGCGAGTGGTATCTGGACCGATCGACCAAGACGATTTATTACATGCCGCGCGAAGGCGAGGACATGACCAAAGCCGCGGTCATCGCCCCGGCGGTCGAGAAGCTCGTCGAGTTCCGCGGCTCGCTGCCGCAACCCGTCCACAACATCCGTTTCGAGAACGTCACGTTCAAGCACGCCAATTGGCTGCGGCCCAGCAAGATTGGCCACTGCGAGGTGCAAGCCAATTGCATCATCGACTCCGACCGCAAGGACTCGTTCGTTCGCGCCGGCGGCTTCGTGAACGTCCACAATGAGAACCTGAAGAGTCAGGCCAACATCGTCTTGCACGCCGCCAAAGCCATCCGCTTCGAGCGATGCACGTTCACCCAGTTGGGCGGCGCGGCGATCGACATCGAGCGCGGCTCGCAGGACAACGTGATTTCAGGCTGTGCGATCTATGACATCGCCGGTTCCGGCGTGCAGATCGGCGACGTCTTGAAAGACGACCATCACCCTGACGACCCGCGAAAGATCGTCAAGAACAACCGCGTCGTGAATTGCTGCATCCACGACTGTTGCCTCGACTACCGCGGCGGCATCGGCATTTGGGTCGGCTACACCGAAGGGACGACGCTCGCGCACAACGAGATCGCTCATCTCCCTTACAGCGGCATCTCGATGGGTTGGGGCTGGGGCGAAGAAGACGCTGGCGGCGGCAACCCGGACGCCAAACAGCCGTTCAAGTACGACACGCCGACCTCGAACAAGAACAATCACATCGAATACAACCACATCCACCACGTGATGCAGACGATGCACGACGGCGGAGCGATCTACACGCTCGGCGTCATGCCGGGCTCGATCATCCGCGGCAACCATATCCACGACGCCCTGAGAAGCGACGTTGGCCCGGGCGGAATCTATCTCGACGAGGGAAGCGGGTTCATCGAGGTGACCGGCAATCTGGTCTACAAGGTCAAGACGCCGATGTTCTACAACAACCTCGTTCAGAACCGCAAAGCGACGTGCAATGAGCACGACAATTTCTTCAACGCCAAGCCCGATGACGCGAAGAACGTCGTCGAAAAGGCCGGCCTGGAACCTGCCTATCGCGGGCTCCTGAAACCATAGGCCGCGAACCTTGGGTTCGGGCGGGCGTTTGGCGGTCAACCCCCATCAAGGCGTCACTCATGCGAGACATTTCCTACGCAGGTCCCGTCAACGACACCACCCTGTTCGCCGAGGACGCCGGCCGCGTCTGGCTGCGGCGGCTTTGCGGCCTTCCTTGCGGCAACGACGGCCAGGACAACGGCCCGGTCGAGACCCAAGGTCCGGCGATCCTGGTCACCAGCCTCGGCCGATTCGAGGGCGGCGCCTTTCAACTATCCGAGCAAGAGTTCGACGCCACGACGGCCCGGCTGGCCTGGTCCGTCGCCGACGGGGCCTTGCGGCTCGAAACCGTCTGGACATTCTGCCCCCAGACCGGCGTAATCAGCCGCAGGGATCGCTTGGTCAACACGGGCAGCAAGCCGGCGACCGTTTTCCGCGTCCAAGCGCGATTCGCGTTTCCGTCCGGTCGCTACGAGGTCTACGCCCAGCAAAGCCGTTGGTGCAACGAGAATCAAGGGAGATGGCTCAGCCTGCACGCCGGCAGCTTGCGGTTCGGCTGCGTTCAGGGCCGCATCACGCAAGGCGGCACGCCCTACATGTGCCTCCGCGAGATCGACGCCGGCCGCGGCGTCGCGTTCCATGTCGTAACGCGCGGCAATTGGTCGATCGAGGCGGCGGCCCGCCCCATCATGGACGTGCATCCGTTCGCCGTCGTCCATCTCGGCATGGCCAGCGACGATCTGCGGCTCGAATTGCCCCCCGGCGGCGTGGTCGAATGTCCCGAGCTTCTCATCCAGCCGCTCCCGACCGGCGAACCGGCCGACGCGGCCCCGCGATTGCATCGCTGGTGGCAGAATCATCGGCCTGCGGGGCACGAGGAAATGCCGGTCGTCTTCAACACGTGGTTCGATCAGTTCGAGGTCTTGGAATTGCCGCGATTGCGCGAGCAACTGCAGGCGGCGAAAGAAGTCGGCTGCGAGGTGTTCGTCGTCGACGCCGGCTGGTACGGCCCTCAGGCGGGCGATTGGTTCGCCCAGGCCGGCGACTGGCGTGAAAAGCTCGACGGCGCGTTTCGCGGCTCGATGTCCGCCTTCGCCGACGAGGTCCGCGCGGCCGGCCTCGGCTTTGGCCTCTGGATGGAGCCGGAGCGTTTTGGCCCCAACGTGCCGATCCTCAAGGAGCATCCCGAGTGGTTCCGGCCCGGCCAGTCGCCCTTCTTCCGAATCGATCTCGAACATCCCGCCGCTTACGAATACCTCCGCGGCGAAATCTCTCGCCTCGTCGAAACCTACAAGCTGGCGTGGATGAAAATCGACTTCAACTTCGAGCTGGGCTTCGACGCCACCGGCGCGGAGCTGGCCGGCTACTACGAAGCCTGGTATCGCCTGCTCGACGAGATCCGCCAACGGCACTCCCAGACCGTTTTCGAGGGCTGTTCCAGCGGCGCGATGCGGCTCGACTTGGGCAACGTGAGCCACGTCGACGGACACTTCCTCACCGACACGGTCAACCCGGTCGACGTCGTGCGCATCGGGCAGGGCGCCCTGCTGCGGCTCCCGCCAGGCCATCTGACCAAATGGGCTTGCGTGCGATCGGTCGGGAAGACGATTCCGCGTTACACGAAGTCCGTGGCCGACTCGCCCGTCTCGATCGTGACGCCCTGCTGCGCTCTTTGGGACCCATCGGAAACGGTCGAGGTGGATTTCGTCATGGCGGCCGCGATCCCCGGCGTGTTCGGCTTGGGCGGCGATCTGGCCGGTCTGCCCGCCGAGGCGAGGGCCCGCATCGCCCAGCACGTTGCCTTCTTCCGGCAGTGGCGGAAAGTGATTCGGCGTTCGATCGCCCACCTGCTGACGCCGCCGATGCCGAAGATGGACCGCGAGGGCTGGGCGGCCCTCCAACTCGCCGATCCCCAGGGCGGCTCGGCCTTGCTGTTCGTCTATCGCCTCAACGACGGCTCGTCGGCCAAACGGTTCGCCTTGCGAGAACTGGACGCCAACGCCCGCTACGTCTTGACCCGCCACACGCCATCAGGCCAGGAGCCGCAAACCGTCCGCGGCGGCGACCTCATGGCCGACGGCATCGAGGTCCAGTTGCCCGCCCGCTACCAGGCGGCTATCTTTGCTTTGACGCCCGAGGGGCGCGATCGTTCGCCGGTCGATTGAGAATCGGCCCGGCACTGCCCCGCCGGTCGTGACGCCAAATGCCAAGGATGATTGTCATGGGCCGTGAAGATTGGTTCCGCCATACCACTTGGACCGATGCAGATCGCAATGATTTCAACGCTCGACTAGACCGCAGTCGCGCCGGAAACAAGGCACAATACCTGCGTGTCCAAGCCATTCACCTTGCGCAAGCTGGCTATCACAAGAGCGCCATCGAGTTGCTCGATCGACTCTTTGCGGAGTCTCCAGGAAGATTTGACCTCGCAATAGCGCACGCCCAACGGGCGGATTCACTGGCGAAACTTGGGCACATCGAGGCGGCGATTAGCGAGTATCGCCAAGCCCTACAGGCAGAACGGGACTTTCCCAACGTTCAGACCAATGCGTGGCTCGACTTCGGTTGGCTCGTCGTCGAGAAGCGATTGACGAGTCTCTATGATGAGGTAGCGCGGGTGTTGCAGGAGTTCAGGAGCGAGGGCAGCCTCGTGTTCCCAGCTCTAAAGTATCGTTACTGCGCAATTCGATCATTGCTTGCCGATGCACGTGGTGATAAGGAAGTCGCGCGAGAATTCGCCAACGTTGCGTTAGCGGAAGCTGCCAAAGAACACTCTGGGTTGCGTTATCATTCGACGCTCGGGCTCGTCGGCTCTCAACGCGGCACGTTTGACAGCCGACTCCGCAAGCTGGCCGGCAGTTGACAAGCGTTTCCGTGTTGTCATGATTCCAGTCATCGGAAATCTCGGCCTTGACTCCGCGGCGGTTATGGACGATCCTCTGCCGCATGTGACCGCTTGCCGCGCGACTTCAACTCTCTGAGGCATCCAGTGAGAAGACTCGCCTTTCTGACCCTTGTCGTCACTGTATCGCTCGTTGCAGCCAAGACCCTGGCCGGCGACCACAGCCCGGCCACCGATTGGATGTCCGAGGCAAAGGTCGGCGCATTCATGCACTTCCTGCCCGGCGAATCCAACTTCTCGCTGGTCGATCGATTCGACGTGCCGGCCGTTGCCAAACAATTGGCCGATTCGGGCGTGCGCTATTTCGTCTTCACGCTTGGCCAGAATTCCGGCTACATGAACTCGCCGAACGACGTCTATGAATCTCTTGGCGGCTTCACACCCCACTCGCGATGCTCAAGACGCGACCTGCCGCGTGAATTGGCCTCAGCCCTAAAGCCTCACGGAATCCGCCTGATGCTCTATCTGCCCTGCCAAACGCCGAACCGCGATCTTCAGGCGGTGCGAGCCTTCGGTTTGCCTGTCGACCCGAAAGACGCCGATCGTCGAATCAACAAGGACTTCGCGACGAAATGGGCCAAGGTGATTCGCCATTGGTCTGACCACTATGGTGAATCCGTCTCAGGCTGGTGGTTCGATGGCGGCTACCGACGGGTCGACTTCAACTCAAACATCGCGGCGATTTACGCGGCTGCGGCGAAACATGGCAACCCAAAATCCATCGTGACGTTCAACTCGGGAGTGGACCTTGTTCGTTCGACCGACGCCGAGGACTACACCGCCGGCGAACTGGATGAGCCATTCAAGTACACATGCGCTGGCCGTTGGGTCAGTGGCTCGCAGTGGCACGCCCTAACCTACTTGGGCGCCTCGTGGGGCCAACGTTCGCCGCGCTATTCGACTGCCCAATGGGTGAGATGGGTGAAGGAGGTTACATCCAAAGGCGGGGCCGTGACGCTCGATCTCGGCCCAAACGATAACCCGAACGCCGGACCCGTTGGCACGTTCTCGGCCGCTGAAATCAAGCAATTGCAGGAAATCGTCCGCGCCGCCAAGGATCGCTGATTCATCGATCGTTGTCGCAGTTCTGTCGATCAGACGCCCCGCGCCGGACCTTTCGCCGTTGAGCGCCAGCCCACGCCGGACGCACCGACAAAAACAACCCGCTGACAATCGCGGTCAACGGGTTGCTGCAAGAGCGGGAGACGGGGATCGAACCCGCGACGACCAGCTTGGGAAGCTAGCACTCTACCACTGAGTTACTCCCGCAAGTCGCTGCCAAGTAAGGACTAACGACGTGTGGACTAATGCTGGATACGGTTCTGGGCCTCGCCGCGTCGGAGCCGCTCCGAAAACCTAGTCGTATCCACGCCGAGCATTATGATAGCACGGAGCGGGCGAGGGCGGCAAGAGGGCCAGGCGGACTGCAAAGTCCGTTGCAGGCGTTCGTAGTCCCACCTTTAGGCGGAAAATGACCGGCTAAAGCCGGAACTACGAACAACTTTGCAGTCGTCCTGGCAAGAGGGCGTCCAAAGGGCAACCGCAGGTTGATTGACGTGGGACAAAGCCGGCCAGCGGTGAAAGAAGTGGAAGATCCAACGACCCGTTCGTGCGGATCGCGTCCGCGTCTTTCCGGACGTGTGCTATCCTGTCCGAATTCGCCGCCACCGGCGCGCCGTGATGGCGAGGCCCCCGAGCAGCGACCAGATCACGATCGTGATGGGTTCGGGGGTGCTGGAACCAATGTCTCCCTTATAATAGACGGATGCTATAAGAAATGCGAACGCAGAGCACTGCTGGTTCAAATTCTGCGCCCAGCCGGCAGGAATCGAAGAGTAGGCTGAGACGTGGGCCGTAAACAGGTATGAACCTGCAGGAAGCACGTAGTCCCCTGTGCTCTCGATGTCCACGCCCGGGCCAGTCACACTCGCACCTCCACTCGCATCGAAACGTCCTGCTCCGTCGACATGGCCCTCATAGATCCTCGTAAAGTGCACGAGAGCGGGGACCGTCACGTCAAAGAACCGATAATAGGAAAACGACGCGCTTGCCGACGCTGAATCGAGCCCGGAGAATGGCGGCGTGCCGCTGTCGTGCTTGATGGAGACGCTCGCATTCGCGCTGA
>JBDKUC010000345.1:0-17901 GCA_039679885.1 Thermoguttaceae bacterium
CGGACCTTCGACGGCGGACGCCTGATCCGGCGACGTCGCGTTTTCGACGCCCTCTTCCAATCGCCGTAGCTCGGCCTCCAGCGCGGCCTCAGCCCGTTCCAGCCGGGCGTGGTGCTCGGCCAGAAAACCGCGCACCCGTTGACGCTGCGACTGAAGCGAGTCGAGAAACTGGTCCGCCCAGGTCTCAGGCTTCGGCGATTGGTGGGACAAAGCTTCCATGACAGTCGATCGGGGCCGCACGCACGGCGGATCATTCCGCCGCTTTGACCACTACTTCCGGCAAATCCCCGAAGACCGTTTCCGGGACCGCCAGACAATAACGCCCCTACTACAATCTATACGTCATAAAGCGGCGATGGTGGCGTCGCACGAACCCCATCTCCACCAAAGGCCGCTACGGCAGCCCGGCAAGATACCGCAGCAGCCGCGATTCGAGCATCCGCCAATCACTGCCGAAGATGGCCGTGAAGTCGGCCTTCCGTGCCGCGGCGGAGTAGGCCGCAAACGCCGGCCGCGTTGCCGTCCGCTGCAAGTACCGCGCGTACTTGGCCGGCTCGTTTTCAACGAAAAAGAAGCTCATCGCCCACGCCTCGGCGTAAGCGGCGCTCGGATTCACACGGAACAGATCGTCGCTGGCCACCATCGCCGCGAGCGACTCCGGCCGATGGCGCGGCGCGAGCGATTGCCGAAACACCCGCAGCCACTCGCGATTCACTCGGTCGGCCAACTGCGGATGATTGTGCGAGTCGTAGACGCCGGGGGCCTCGAAGAGCATGGCCAAGCCCTCGGCCAGCCAGCGCGGCGGAATCGCATAGCGACTGTGCACGCCCGTGTTGAAAGCCGTCTGGTGCGTCGCTTCATGGATCAGAACCGAGGCGTTCGCTTGCCATCGGGCCGAGTCAGGCTTGCCGCCCATGTCGTACAGGTTGATTCGGTTCGTGTCGATGCGGTAATAGCCGTCGACACCGCTCGAATGCGTCGCGGCCAGCGATTCCTCATCAAGGGCTGGGCACTTCAGTGCCCCGTAGGCCGCCATGCGTTGATCGAACTCCGCCCGGTCCCTGGACACAACGGCAACCATCGGAAATCGAGGCGTCGCCAGCCGCAAGCCGCGAACCGAGAAGTAGCGTGCAAACGAACGGTACAGCTCCTCGAACCGCTCCGCCCAGCGGTCGCGCTGACCACGCGGATGGGCGACCAGGTAGTGCGCCGTGCCGGTCACCTCATAGCCACCGCCCAGTTCCCGCAACAAGGCCGCGCGAAACTCTGAAAGTGAATACGGACGGAAACGATCGGACGTCTTCCTGAGCGTCGCGGCAGCACGCAGATCGAAGTCCCAGAGCCGGCCATCGCGTCCCAACAAGCGGATGTCGTCGCCGGTCCAGCGGATGGGCATGCCCTCGACGACCCGCCGCTGACACGTTATCTGCACCATCGCGTCGTCCGGCTGGCCGGCAGCGAGCCTCGGCACGGCAAGAACAAACGCCACGATCGCGGCCAGCAGCAGCACCCCATGCCGCACGGCGGACGTCGCCCGGCGTTGTCCGATCGCGTTCATCGAGGCAAACATAGGGCAGCGTCGGGACCTCGGCAAACCGTGCAACTCCCGTTCCCGGCGACTGCGACGCCCGATTCCCTCTTGCCTTGGCCGCTCGATCCGCTACTCTTGGCATTATCGCAACATCCGTCCCACGGCAGGCCGACGACTGACTCCCGTCATATGGGTTCTATGAACGAACCGGAACTCCGCGAATTGATCGACACGGCATTGGCGGCGCTCGACGCGGAGGACTACGTCCGCGCCGTGGCCCTCGCCGACCAGTTGGCCGCCGCCGCTCCCGAGAAGGCCGTGGTTCGGGCGATCCGGGCGCATGCGCTGCTCGGCGCCGATTCACCTGAAGAAGCGTTCGGCGAAGCCCGCCGAGCGGTCGAATTGGCCCCCGACAACAGCTACGCTCAGCAGTCGCTCGCAATGACCGCCTGGCGGACCGGCCGACTCACCTTAGCGCAGCAATCCTTCGAGACGGCCATCGCCTGCTCCGGCCGCCGAGCATCTCTGCTGAGCGAATATGCCTGGTTCATGGCCACGGAGCGCGGTCCCAAGCCGGCCGAGCAGGCCGCACAGGCGGCCATCGAGGCCGACCCGAAATCGTCAACCGCCTGGGCGGCCTTGGGCCTCGCCCAATTCCGCCTCCACCGCCGCGATCAGGCCGAGGCCAGCCTTCGCCGTTCGCTCCAACTCAACCCGAAGGATCTCTACGCTCAATCGGCAATGGTTACGCTGTTGCAGGACCAACGGCACGACGCGAAAGCCGAAGCCCTTGCAGGACTCATCGAGGAACATGCCGGCACCGACGAGCTGGTCGACGCCGTTCGCCAGGAAGCCAAGCGGCGGCGGATCAACGTCATGCTTGTCGAGCGCAAGGTGGACCTCCGCCAATTGGTCGACGAGCCCCGAAGCTACGGCTGGATCTGGGTGCTGGCCGCCGGAGCGCTCATCAGCCTCCTGGTGTTCCCGCTGAGTCGCTGGCTCGCTGGCACGATCGTGGGATTGACGATCTTCTTGGTGATCCTCCTGCGACGATGGGTGGACTAGCGAGACACTGAGTGTGGTGTCTCGTAAATGACAGTGTTTATCGTTTATCATGCGGGAGATGGAGAAGTCGGGGTGCCATGTCCCACGCTTGTCGTGGGCATGAGGAAGCGGTAAACATGCTTGCTGTCTCGCTGCGCTCGCTTAGCAAGCATGGCACCCATAAGTCACCATTTGTTTGAGACACAAAGACTAGGAGGCTACCGCTTGGACCGCGCGTTTCAAGCCTTGCTCATCGCGTCGACCGGCGGCCTTTCCTGGTTGCTGTTCATGGTCGTCCATGAGTGCGGCCATGTCGTGACTGGCTGGCTAAGCGGCGCGGAGCTTGCGCGGGTGTGTCTGCCGCCGCTGGGCTTCTCACGCACCGATTTCGCGGCCAATCCTCACCCGTTGTTCGTCGCGTGGGGCGGTCCGCTCCTGGGCGTCTTGCTGCCGCTCGTGCTGCTGGCGATGGTGCAGATCACCCTGCGCCACAAGAACAACGCCGATCGCTGCGGCTTCCTCCTGCGCTGGTTCGCCGGTTTCTGCCTGATCGCCAACGGGGCCTACCTGCTGGGCGGGAGCTTCCTGGGCGGTGGAGGCGATGACGCCGGCGTCATCCTCCATGACGGCGGAGCCCGGTGGCAACTCATCGGCTTCGGCGCCGCCACGATCGCCGGAGGGCTCTGTCTGTGGAACGGCCTGGGACCGCGGTTCGGCCTGGGGTCAAGCCGCGGCCACGTCGATCGGCTGGCCGCTGTCGCAACGGCCGTTGCACTGCTGGCCGTCGTGGCCGCAGAGACGCTGCTGTTGCACGCCGGGAAGTGATTCAACTGGCCGACAGCCTCGGCATTCGGCGCGGCGATGGAAAAAAGAGATCCCTCGTCGGCGCGCAGCATGAGACGCACCGCCCGTCTGCGTCATCCAATGGTGCGCAGAAAGACGCCTGCAAAAAAGAAACAGCGTTCGCGTCCCCGCTTCAATCGGCATGCCGCCTGGTGACGGCACGAACGAACGCAATTAGAGTCCCGCGCGGCCCATCAACCGGCTGCCACGCTGCGAACGGCGTTCCGCCCTGAGCCGGGCTCGCCGCTTGATTTCACTTGGCTTCTCGTAATACTCGCGGCGGCGCATCTCCTTCTTGATCCCGCTTCGCTCGACCAGCTTTCGGAAACGGCGCACGGCCTCCTGAATCGACTCTCGCTCACGCAACGTCAACTTGACCACTCAGTCCTCCTTCTTACTAGAACGCCTAAACGATTGACACTCCCGGCGGCGATCGCCCGCCGGCCGACGCGCAGCCCTTTACTCTACACGGCCCGCGCAGCCCTGTCCACCCCTTATCGGCTGGTCCGCCCCCGCAGAATCAGAAGCTTCGCGGCTTCGTCGCTGAGCCCGGACCTCCCTGCAACCGGTCTGGAAGGGAGGCCGCCCGACCGGGCGGGTGCGCCCGGAGACTTTGCCCATGCGCAACATGTTGCCTCGCAATAGGTTGAGCTTCTTCCTGGATGCCTCAAAGTCTGATTGCCCATGCAGGGCCCTGTCGATGCAATAGCGAGCCGGCCAGCCCGCAAAAGAAGTCTCGACGCCGGCCCCCCTCCGATCATTGAGGCCCTCTGATGGAAGCCCACGCCAGCCACTTCGATCGCCTGATGGACCTGGAAGCCCGACATGAGGACCTGATCCAGCGGCTCGAGGACCTGGACCGGCGCGTCGAGCGGACGCTGGCCGAGTGGCAGCGGGATCGCGAGGGCGTTTCCGGACGATCGTCAGATCGCGCCGCGGCGGTCTGCTGAAGGCCGTGCGCCGCGTCTTCTTGATCGACATATACAAGCCTTGTATATTTCAGGAAGAGGAGGCGCCGTAATGAACAGCGTGACGGTCAACATATCGTTCGAGGACAGCTTGCTCCGCGACATTGATCGGCTTGCCGGCGCCGAGTCCCGAAGCCGTTCGGAATTGCTGCGCGAGGCTGCCAGGGCTTACATCGATCGCAAGCGACGCTGGGCCGGCATCTTCGCCTTGGGCCGCACCGTCGCTGAACGGAAGCACTTGTCCCCGGAAGACGTGTCGCGGGAAATCAGAGCCTATCGCAAGAGCAAAGGCAAGCGACGATGACGTCTCTCCGCGTCGTCTTGGACTCGAACGTCGTCATTTCTGCTTTCCTTTTTGGCGGTGTGCCGGCCCGCGTTCTCGATCTCGTGGCAAGCGGAACCGTGCAGGGTTTCGTCTCCTTGCCCATTCTCGATGAAATACGCGACGTGTTGCAGCGGCCCAAGTTCGCCTTGTCGTCGGAGCAAGCGATGATGCTCGTCGAGGAGCTTCACGATCTGTGCCAGATCGTCAAGCCAACGGCAAGAGTCCGGGCGGTGCTCGCCGACCCCGACGACAACATGGTCCTCGAATGTGCCGCGGCGGCAAAGGCCGACCAGATCGTCTCTGGCGATGCGCATCTGCTGGAGTTACGACAATGGCGAACCATCCGTATCCTTTCGCCTGCGGAATTCGTAGAACAAGTCGATGGCCCTTCGGTTCCTCAAGGAGACGACTGATGCGAAGCCTAGGAATTGCGTGCTTGATTCTTGTGGCGCCGGCAGTATGCCTTGCTGACAGTGAGGCGCCTCCCACGCCGGTTCTCTTCTCGACCGACAGCGGATATTACTTCGTGAAAAGCATTCCAGAATCACCATCGCAGCGGAGCCAGACCGCCGGCATGACGAGAGTTTATCGGACGGGCTCGATCAAGGACGAGCTGCTCTGCGAATATCCCTGGTACGCTCGTCGGCTATGGTTGTTCTTCGATGGCAACGAATTGACCCTCGTTCGCCTTGGCGCCTGGCATCGCGCCGGCACTGCGCCGGAACGTGAAATCGAAATCGGCTTCTATCGCAACGGACGAACGCTCAAGGAATTCACGGCGGCGGATATTGCCGTCTCCAAGAAGAACTTCGTGCAGTCAGCGAGTCATTACCAGATCACGAGTCGCGCAACAGGAATTGTGCAAGGGCGAAACGCCAACTATTTCGAGATTCACACGACCGATGGCCGCAACTTGCGATTCGACCTCAGCAACGGAAGACTGTTGGAGTCGCCGAAACAATCCCGTGTCGGCAAGTAGTCATACGCCCGCAAAAGCACCTGCTGGACAAGCCGGCAGTGGCGTCACAAACCCGGAATCGCCATTGATTCAACGGGTTGCTAATCCCGCCGCTTCCGGTCCAGGTGGCCGGACTTGCTAATCGCGAGCCAGAGGCGAAGGCCCAAGGCGACGCTCACCACGCCGGCGGCCAGGCCAAGGGCCGAGATGCCGAACATCAGCGGCGGCACCTGTCGGCTCAGCAACAACGAGGAGCCGACGAAGAGCGAACTGGCCAGCAGGCCCAGAACCAGGCGGTTCACCGACGGCTCGAGGCCGCGATGGTCCAGGTGGATGTCGAAGCGGCCGCCTTGCATCTGTTCGAGCACGTCGCCGATGCCCTGCGGCAGGATGTCGATCAGATGTTCCAGCTCCGAGTAGAGCCGGTGCAGCTTTCGCAGGCGGCGCCGCGGTGAAAACCGGCGCCACACCAGCTTCGTGCGGTAAGGCCGGATCAGCTCGACGAGGCTGAACTTCGGGCTGAGTTGCCGCGCTGTCCCTTCGAGCGTGACCAGCGCCTTCAGAAGCATCACGATCCTGGCGGGCAGCATGATTTGGTACCGCCGGACCTGCTCCATCATCTCATTGAGCGCTCCGCTGAGGTCGAACTTTTCGAGCGACTGGCTGGCGTAGTATGACAGGAAATCGGCCACGTCGAGCGTCAGCGCCGAGCGATCCAGATTGGCCGGCGGTTTGCCGAGCCGGAGAATCATCGTGGTCATGTGTTCGGCGTCGAGGTTGCCCAGCGCGACAAGCATTTCGCCCAAGCCTTCGTGCAGCCGCTCGTCGATCCGCCCGACCATGCCGAAGTCCAACAGCCCGATCCGGCAGTCCTCGAGGACCAAGAGATTCCCCGGGTGCGGATCGGCATGGTAGAACCCGTTGTCGAAGATCATTTTCAGGCAGATGGCCGCGCCACGCCGGGCAATCTCATCGGTGTCAACGCCCGAGGCCGCCAGTCGCCCCGCCTCCGACAACTTGATGCCGTCCAAAAACTCCATGGTCAGGACGCGGCGGCTGGAAAGCGCAGGGTACGTCCGGGGAATGTGAACGGTCTTGTCGTTGCGGAAATCGTGGGCGAACTGCTGGATGTTCCGTTCTTCACGACCGAAATCGAGCTCGCGACGCATCGCCCGCTGAAACTCCGCCACGATGGCCTGAGGGCGGTAATTGCGGAACTCCGGGACCATCTCGGCCATCATGGCCAGACCGGCCAGGATGTCCATATCGACGGCCACCTTCCGCTCGATGTCAGCATGGAGCACCTTGACCACGACCGGCTCGCCGGTGTGCAGCCGCGCCCGATGAACCTGGCCGATCGACGCCGACGCCATCGCCTCGGGCTCGAAGTGGGCAAACAATTGCGACGTCGGCTTGCCCAATTCGCTCTCGATGAGCTTCTCGATCATCGGCGCGGGATCCGCCGGCACGTTGTGCTGAAGCTGCTGGAATTCCTCGGCCAGCCGCACGCCCACAAGGTCGGGCCGAGTGCTCAGCATCTGCCCGAGCTTAACGAACGTCGGCCCCAGTTCGGCCAGCGCCATGCGCAACCGCGTTTCCCACGGACTTCGCGCGATCGCGACACCGCCTCGGGCCTTCAGCAAGTCCTTGGCGAAATCCGGCCCAAGCCGCCCGATCCACGTCGCCAAGCCATACTTGCTCAGCACTTCGAGGATCTCGTACCAGCGGCCGACGTGGCGATAGATTTGCGGGATCGAACTGATTCTCATGGCATGGCGTGCGACGGAGCGATCGGGAGTCTTCGAAACGCCTGAACACGCGTCACAACCGGCTCCCCTGGTGCATTACGCACACGTTGATCCACCCCATTACTCTACGTCAGCGGAAGGCCCCACGCCAGTGCGGCCAGCCACATCGCGGGACGACTGCACAGTTGTTCGTAGGTCCGGCTTTAGCCGGTCATTTTCCGCCTGAAGGCGGGACTACGAACGCCTGCAACGGACTTTGCAGTTCGCCTGAGCCACATCCGCGGGCTCACGACGCCGGCCCGCTGCACTCGTCCGAAACGCGTTTTAGACCGCCGTTCCGTTGCCGCCGTTTTTCGAGTCGCCGCTCCAGTTGCGGCGTTGGCGGGAGCTGAGAATGCCCATCGCCTTGCGATATTTCGTCACGGTGCGCCGGGCGACCGTGATGCCCGCTTCACCCAGCTTGGCCACGAGTTGGTCGTCGCTCATCGGGTGTTGCTTGTCCTCGGCGTCGACGATTTCCTGGAGCTTGCGGCGAACCGCGTCCCAGGCCACTTCCTCGCCGTCGGCCCCGGTGGTGCCGCCGCAGAAGAACCGCCGTAGCGGGAAGATGCCCCGCGGCGTCTGAATCCACTTTTCGTCGACCGCCCGGCTGACGGTCGTGACGTGAACGCCCACCTTATCGGCGATCTGCTGCATCTTCAGCGGCTCGATTGCCTCGGGGCCCTTGTCGAGAAACTGTTTCTGATGCTCGACGATCGCCCGCGAAACCTTCAGCAGCGTGCTCCGCCGCTGTTGGATTGAGTCGATCAGCCATTGCGCCGAATTGATCTTGCGCTTGATGTACTCGCGAGCCTCGGCCGTCGTGCCAGCATCCTGAAAGAGCCGCCGGTAATAGGGGCTGATAAACAGGCTCGGCGTCTCCGCGTCCTCAAGCCGCACCTGGTACTTGCCGTTCTCGTCCAGCTCGACAAAGACGTCGGGCGTGACCGGCGGAACCAGAATGTTGTTGAACTCCGCGCCCGGCTTCGGGTTCAGCTTCCGCAATTCGCCCAACAGCTCTTGCAACAGTTCGAGCGAGTAACCGGTCTTCCGCGAGATTTGCGGCAACCGGTTGTGCTCAAGGTCCTCCAGATGATTCGCCACCAGCGTGCGGAGCTGCTCGTAGTGCGGAACGCCGGGAATTAGTTGCAGCAGCAGGCATTCTCGCACGTCGCGAGCGCCGACGCCCGGCGGATCGAGCCTCTGCACGAGCCGGAGCGCCTGCTGCGCCAGCGACAGGTCCTCGGCCGACGCCTCGGGGCCCAGCAGATCCTCGAGCCGGCCCTGGAGATAGCCGTTCGTGTCCAGATTGTAGATGATCCGATCGGCCATGGCCCTGAGCGCCGGGTCCAGATCGAACCAACTCAACTGGTCGTGGAGATAATCGTGGAGCGACTGCGGCCGCTCGGCCATGTTGGCCATCGCGTCCGTCTTCCGCTGCCCAGCCTCCTCGATCTCGCCCCGCGACGGATGGCTCCGCTCCTCGAAATGGTCGGGCCATTCCTCGTCCATCTTCATGAGCCGCTCGAAGTCCCCTTCGTTCGAGTGCGTCTCGTCAATCACCAGCTCGCGCTCGTCCTCCGTCGGAGCGTCTGGCGATGACCGGTCCTCGGCCTCCGGCTCCTGGACGACCGACTCGCCCTCCTCCGGCTCCTCCTGCTCCTGCTGGAGTTCCAGCACCGGATTTTCTTCCATCTCCTGCTCGATCCGCTCCTGCAAGGCGAGGATCGGCAACTGCAGGATCTCCATCGACTGGATCATCCGCGGCGCCAGCACCTGCTTTTGCACCATCCGGAGGTCTTGACCGAGCGAAAGACGCATGAGAGAGATTTGGGGATTGGGGACTCGGGATTGGGAACTCGGGATTCGGGATTCGCGGACTCAGGGACTCAGGATTTCGGGACTCGGGATTGGGGACTCGGTTATCTTCTTCTGCTTTCCACACTAACCACTATCCACTATCTACTAACCACACCACTAACCACTAAAAGTCCCGCCGGCCGGTCATGGCGTCGGCGAGGATTTCCTTATTGGCGAACTCCAAGACACTGCCGGTAGTAATTCCGCGGGCGAGGCGGGTTATGCGGACCGGAAGACCCGCCAACAGGTTCGAGATGTGCAGCGACGTCCCGTCCCCCTCGACCGTTGGATTCGTCGCCATAATCAGCTCCTTGAACCCGCCCTCGCGAACCCGACGCACCAAAGCGTCGATCGTCAACTGCTCGGGCCCGATGCCTTCGAGCGGGGCGATCCGACCGAGCAACACATGGTAGAGCCCCCGGTAAGCCCCCGACTGCTCCAGGGCCATCAAATCGCGAGGCTGTTCAACCACGCATAGCACGTCGCTCTGCCGGCTCGGGTCCCGGCAGATCGCACACAGTTCTCCTTCCGCCAAATTATAGCACCGGCTGCAATATTGGACATTCTCCTTGACATTACGGATTGCATCGGACAGGGCGAGTGCCTCGCTGCGATGAATGCGCAAAATATGATACGCCAGCCGCTCAGCCGACTTCTTGCCGATGCCGGGCAGTTTGGCAAACTCATCGATCAGCCGAACCACCGATTCCGTCAGTTCCGACATGTCGGTCCTTTGGTGTTCCTGTCGTGGCCCTTTGCGGCAATTCCGCCACAAAGGAACGCATGGATCGCAAGGAGATGGCCAGGCGGCCATGTAGGTTGTGCTTCAGCATAACACAGCGGCGGTGCGACGGTTGTTACGCTAAAGCACAACCTACCGCAGCTCACGTCCCTTTTTCGTTCTCCTCTTCCTCAATCTCGCCGCCGGTAAACTTCGCCAGCGCGTCCTGGAATCCGCCCGGCAGCGGCAGCCCGCCGGTCAGGTCCCGCAAGGCCTCGGCGTGCATCTGCTTTCCCTTGGTGATGGCCTGATTGACGGCGGCCACCACGAGGTCTTCGATCAGCTCGCGATCGTTCTGGGCCGACAACTGCGGATCGATCCGGCAGCGGAGGACCTCCATGAGGCCATTGACTTCGATCTCGACCATGCCGCCGCCGGCCGCGCCCGTCACGCGTCGCTTCCTCATCTCCTCGGTAATCTGGCCCATCTGCCCGCCGATCTGTTGGGCCTGTTTCAATAGCGAGCCGAGATTGCTAAGTCCTTTGAACACGGCGATCCGTTCCCCTGCTTATGAATTGTCACCCATCGAACAATAGCCCCGAACGGCAGAAACCTACGCTTCTTTCGGAGGATCGACCCGCACCGGCTGGGCGCCGAACAGCTCGGCCGCAAGCCGCACCAGCGGATGCTTCGCCGCTTCGGCCAAACGCTGATGGGCCGGCACGATTTTCCGAGCCGATTCCGCCGGCCCCGCGCCTTCCGACAGCGCAAAACTGATGCGGACGCGCTGCCCGGTCACCTCGGCCACCGCCTGCTCAAACCGGGCAGCCTGTTCCGGCCGCTCGCACATGGTCTTGCAGACAGCATAGCTCGGCTTGAAGCGGACCACCAGATGGCCAGGCGACTCGAGCACCACCGAGTCCGACTGCCGGGCCTGGTCCGCCACCATGCTCGACATCTGGTCGAGCGCCGTCCGCCACACCTCCGCGGCGTTCGCCGCCGAAAGCTCAACGGAGCCGCCGCTTGCCGCCCCTTCTTCCGGCGGCCGCTCGTTCGCAGCTCCGCCTTGAGGCGGTTGCTGAGCGCGATGGACGCCGGTTGGAACCGAGCCTGCGGGACCGCCAGACGCCGGTTCATACTTTTTTTTTGCAGCCGGGGAAGGCAGGGGCGCAGCCGGACGGCCGGGGACCGCCGCAGGAACCGCCCCGGATTGCAGCTGCACGATCAAGTCCGCCAGCTCATCGAGGCTCTCGAGCTGACTGATGCGGACCAGCGCCAGTTCGGCCAGGATGCGGCCTTGCGTGCTGTAACGCATCCGCGAAAGCGTCTGGTCGAGAATCTGCATCACGGCCAGCAAGGTGTTCAGCCCCAGACGCTTGCCCGCTTCGACCACTCGCTGGGCCTCTGACGGCGATGTATAGAGAAACGCCTCCGGCGTGCAGCCGGCGGCAGCCACCATGCAGTCGCGGAGGACTCCGAACAGTTGTTCGATCAGTTGCCCCGCATCAACGCCAGCGTTCATCGCGGCGTCGAGGTCGGCTAGCGCCCCCGCCGAATCCCGTCCGATCAGGTGCTCCAAGAGCGACGCCAGCCGTTCCTCGCCAGCCGTGCCGAGCATCCCGTGAACGTCGGCCACAGTGATCCGCCCGGACGAGAATGCCAGCAACTGTTCCAGGAGCGATTGACTGTCGCGCATGGAGCCGGCCGCGCGCCGGGCCAGAACCTCGAGGGCCTCCGGTTCGGCCTCGACCCCTTCGGCCTCGACAATCTGCTGCAACCGCTGGTGGATCGAGCGCGTGAGGATGCCCGCAAAGTCGAACCGCTGGCACCGCGAGAGGATCGTGATCGGGATCTTCGTCGCTTCCGTCGTGCAGAAGATGAACTTCACATGCTCCGGCGGCTCTTCAAGCGTCTTGAGCAAGGCGTTGAACGCCTCGCGCGTGAGCATGTGAACTTCGTCGATGATGTAGATCTTGTAGCGCGACCGGCTCGGCCGCACGCCGGCGTTCTGGCGCAACTGGCGAATCTCGTCGATCCCGCGGTTGCTCGCGCCGTCGATCTCGAGCACGTCGACGTCTTCCCCAGTGCTGATGCTCCGGCAGATGTCGCACTGATTGCACGGCGTGGGCGTCGGACCATGCTCGCAGTTCAACGCCTTGGCGAAGATCCGGGCGGCCGAGGTCTTGCCGACGCCGCGGGCGCCGGTGAAGAGATATGCGTGCCCGACCCGCTGGCTGGCGATGGCGTTCGATAGGGCCTGGGCGACATGCTCCTGCCCGATCAACTCCGCAAAGGCCTGCGGCCGGTAGCGGCGCGCGACGACCACGTAACGCTGCGGCTCGCTCGCGGGCAGAGACTCTTCGGGATGTGGCGCGGCGGGAGACATTAGGGATTGGGGATTACAGATTGGGGATTGGAGTGCCGCGGGGCAACGCTGACTTCAAATCCCTAATCCCTAATCCCCAATCCCCAATCCCTCCCGCGACTTCCGATGAGAGGCCCCACGCACCTGGAGGTGACCACTTATGGCTGCTGACTTTCGTCCCTGACCAGGTTCGCAGGCCCCCATTGCAGGGGCCCCTCATCGGAGGCCGCGGCATTCACAGTGCCGCCTGTAGGCGGAACTGCAAACCGAGAGAACCGGCCTCGACCTTATTTGTACGCCGCCAGCGGCCGTTCGTCAAAGGGGGGCAACTCTGGACGGCGGATGCCTCAATACTTCTTCGCGTCAATCGGGCTGCCGTCTTTACGGTTGCCTAGGTAGCGGAAGACGGTCAAGTCAATCTGATAGTTGACCTGTTGCACCGAGCCATCGCAGAACGCCGCGTAGAAGCCGTTCGAGTGCGCGCTGCCAAACGTGTACCGGTTGCCATAGCCCGGAGTGTCTTGCCACGGCGCCATGTTTGGCTCGGAGGGCGCCTTCCCCGCCGGCTCGAACGCCGTCCATCGGGCGATGTCCTCGTTTTCCCCGATCAACGACGCCTCATTGTCGCCGGTGTCCGTGCCGTCCTCATAGGCTTGGGGGTTCAGATATTTCTCACCGACCAGCAGCGTGTTGCTGGCGCCGTCGGGGATATCGGCCATCGTCAACATGCTGCCGCAGAAGATGATGCCCGTCGCCGCACGGCCGACGCAGGCGAACGTGGTTCGAGCGCCGGCCGTCTCGCGGCCCTGGGCGTCTTCGACCTGGGAGATGCTGGCCGGCCCCCCTTGCTCGCCCGTCGACGCGTATTGCCAGGCCGGCTTCGGTGGATTGGGACACGCCGCGGAAGCGTAGTAGCCGGCGCTGGTGTAGTTGTCGCCGCCGTTCGCGGCGTAGTCGGTCCGGCTGACTCTCGGCGCGGCGCTAAAGGTCGCGTTGATCAGACCGAAAGAACTGCCCCAGCCCACCGGATAGAGCATTGCCTTCCGCCTGGTTGGACAGTTGAGGAAGGACAACGGAATGGAAAATCGCCGACCGTTTGCCGCGTTCTTCTGGGCCGCCGGCAATTGCGATCCCATGTCGTGCAACGCCTGTTGCTCGACATACGGAAGGATGTTGTAGATCCAACCGCCCGGCTGCCGCCAATCGGTCCCGCGGTCCGGATCTCCCGTCCAGCGATACCCCCAGCCGTTGCTGGGCATCCGCTTTTGCGCCTGCTCGTGGTTGACGCAACCGAGAGACAATTGCTTTAGGTTGTTCCTGCATTGCACCTGCCTCGCGGCTTCCCTAGCCGCCTGGACCGCCGGCAGCAATAGCGCGATCAGGATGCCAATGATCGTGATGACCACCAGGAGTTCGACCAGCGTAAAAGCCCTCGGCTTCCGCCGGTGAACCCAGATGCGACAATCGGTTGATTTCATAGTGACTTTACCCTCCACTGGGAACGAACGCGTCCGCGGGGTGTGCTCCCTTTCTGCAAGCCGTCAAAAGTTGATTTTAGGAAATTGGTCGTTCTTTTACAAACGGAAGTGTTTTAGTAATCTTTAGGCAGTCGCTCCCTCTTGTCGCCGTCGTCGGGGACTCTCAATTCAAAAAAGAACGCAAACCACCGGCCCGATCGCCGCCACAAAGCGGGCTGCGAACGACGGCGCGATTCTCCCCCGGGCTGGACACAGGCGACTTTTCCGCTACATTGAACCCCAGTCTGTTACCCTCTTGCCGACTAGGATGAAACCATGGAGAAGCGCGTTTACAATTTCTCGCCCGGTCCCGCCGTTCTGCCGTTGCCCGTTCTGAAAGAGGCCCAGCGCGACCTGCTTTGCCTGCCGGGGGCCGGCGCGTCGATCCTCGAGATCAGCCACCGCTCGAAGACCTTCGACAAGATCATCAACGACGCCGAAGCGAACCTTCGCAAGCTGCTTGGAATCCCCGACAACTACCGCGTGCTGTTTCTCCAAGGCGGTGCCATCCTCCAGTTCGGCATGATCCCGATGAACCTGATGCGGGGCACCGGCAAGCCGGCCAACTACATCGTCACTGGCACCTGGAGCAAGAAGGCCAGCGAAGAGGCGAAGACCCAAGGCCCGGTCCACGTCGTCTTCGACGGCAAACCGACGAATTTCAACCGCCTGCCCAAGCAGGACGAACTCAAGTTCGACAAGGACGCCGCTTACGCCTACCTCTGCTCCAACGAGACGATCCAGGGCGTCCAGTACCCCACCATGCCGGAGGTCGATGGCCTTCCGCTGGTCTGCGACAGCTCGTCCGACTTCCTCTGCCGCCCGGTCCCGGTCGAGAAGTTCGGCCTGCTCTACGCTTGCGCCCAGAAGAACGCCGGGCCTGCGGGCGTGACCATCGTCATCATCCGCGACGATCTGGTCACCCGTTCGCCGACTGACGTCCCCTCATTGCTGAACTACAAGCTGATCGCCGAGGCCAAGTCGCTCCTGAATACGCCGCCGACCTTCGCGATCTACATCGTCAAGCTGGTGACCGATTGGCTGTTGAATGAGATCGGCGGCCTCGACAAGATGGCCGAGCTGAACCGCCGCAAGGCGAAGATGCTCTACGACGTCATCGACGCCTCGAACGGTTTCTACCAGGGCCACGCCGCCCCCGATTGCCGCTCGATCATGAACGTGCCGTTCCGCCTGGCGAACACCGCCCATGACGAACCGTTCTTGAAGCAAGCGGCCGAGCGTGGGCTGTGCGAGCTGAAGGGCCACCGCTCGGTCGGCGGCTGCCGAGCGTCGATCTACAACGCCATGCCGATCGAGGGCGTCCAGCTCTTGGCCGAATTCATGCAGGACTTCTGCAAGAAGAACAAGTAGCGCTGGCCGCATCAATCGTCAGCGGCGTCCGCACGAGCCTTGCCGTCATTCTGAGCGATTTGCTCAGAATGGCGGCTTTTTTTGGGTCGTCAAACGGATTGGTTGGCGGCAATCCGGTAGGACGGATTTCCTAATCGGTCCACGGCTTTTGGGGACGGGTTGGGAAACCCGTCCTACGAGATTGGCCGAAGACCGCGAGTCAGAAGTCCGCGCTGCCGGGCGTGCGGGGGAATGGAATCACGTCGCGGATGTTCGCGATGCCGGTGATGAATTGGATCACCCGCTCGAGGCCCAGCCCGAAGCCGGCGTGCGGCACGGTGCCGTAACGCCGCAGATCGACGTACCACCAGTAGCCGGCCGGATCGAGGCCCTGCTCTTTCATGCGGCTTTCGAGCACGTCGAGCCGCTCTTCGCGCTGGCTGCCGCCGATGATTTCGCCCACCTTCGGCACCAGCACGTCCATCGCGCGAACGGTCCGCCCGTCGTCGTTGACCCGCATGTAGAACGGCTTGATGGTCCGCGGATAGTCATAGAGGATGACCGGCTGGCCGAAGTGCTTTTCGGTGAGGAATCGCTCGTGCTCGGCCTGCAAGTCGTTGCCCCAGGCCGTGGGGAACTCGAACTTCTGGCCCGACTTGTTGAGAATCTCGACCGCCTCGGTGTACGAAACGCGGAGGAACTTGCTGTCGACCACGTGCCGCAACGTCTCGATCACCGTCTTGTCGATTCGCTCATTGAAGAACTGCATGTCCTCCGGGCACTTGGTCAATACATCCGCGAAGATGCGTTTCAGCAATCCCTCGGCCAACTCCATGTCGCCCCAGAGATCGCAGAAAGCCACTTCCGGTTCGATCATCCAGAACTCGGCCAAGTGGCGGGGCGTATTGCTGTTTTCCGCGCGGAACGTCGGGCCGAAGGTGTAGGTCTTGCCCAGCCCGCACGCATAGGTCTCCGCCTCCAATTGCCCGCTGACGGTCAGATAGGCCGGCCGGTTGAAGAAGTCGAGCGAAAAATCGAGAGGGGGATTTTGGGATTTGGGAATTTGGGGATTTTGAGATTTCTCGTTCCCACTGCCGACTGCCGACTGCCCACTGCCGACTGCCGACTGCCCACTGCCGACTGCCGACTGCTCTCTCCCCTCTCCCCTCTCCCCTCTCCCCTCTCCCAGCAGCGTCGTGACCTGGAACATGGCTCCGGCCCCTTCGCAGTCGCTGGCCGTGATGATCGGCGTGTGAACGTAGAGGAAACCGCGTTCCTGGAAGTACTGGTGGATCGAGTTGCAGACGCTATTCCTTACCCGGGCGACGGCGCCAAACGTATTCGTCCTCGGCCGCAGGTGAGCGATCGTCCGCAAGAACTCCAATGAGTGCCCCTTCTTCTGCAAGGGGTAGCTCTCGACGTCCGCCGTGCCCAAGACGGTAACGGCCGCCGCCTGAATCTCCGTCGCCTGTCCCTTGCCGGGCGAGGCCTTCACCAACCCGCGGACGCTCACGCTGCAGCCGGGTGAAAGCCGCTTGATTTCCGACTCGTAGTTCGCCAGTCCCGCCTCGGCGATCACCTGCACGTTGCCGAAGCAGGAGCCATCGTTGATCTCGATAAAACTGAAGCCGGCCTTCGAGTCTCGCCGGGTGCGAACCCAACCCCGCACGACAACTTGGCGACCAACGGCCGCAGCCTGACGAGCGTCGGCGACCGAAATGGCCCCCTCCGATGCGGCTCCGCAACTCGTGGCTTGAAGAGGTTCGCTGTTGGCGACTTGGGACTCGTCGTGGGATTCCATGGACCGTTTATTCCCGTATCTCTGGATTTCGAGGTGTTCACAGGCCAAATGCGGATTATAGCGAAGAAAGCGGGTTGCAGGAAACCAGGACAACCGCAAAAGGCGTTCGTAGTTCCGGCTTTAGCCGGTCATTTCCGCCCGAGACAGCCAGCAATACCCGCGCTCCATCCGATTTTCCACTAGGTAGGCCCAGATTTGCCCCGATAGGCCGGCCGGCGCTCGACCGTCTACAATCTCATATCCTAGAATTAAAGAGGCAGGGATTGCTCGAATGGAGGACCTGCGCTATGTTTGATCGACGATTTCGAATCCTGACACCCGATGGCCGCCTATCGTCGGACAGGTTTTTCGTCGCCAGCGAGCAGCCCCACGTCGTTCCCACGGGATGCCTGCTCGTGGTCCATGAACGAACCGGCCGGGCGGTCACCGTCCCCGAGACGCAGTTGTTCCCCGCAGAAGCCATCCGCGAGGCCCCGCTCAGCGGCAATGCGACCCGGGCCTGTCTCAGTCGCGGCCAATCGGAAGAGACCGCGGGCCAAGCGGTCGCCGTCGGCTCCGGAGCTGCCGAGAACGCCTTCGACGTGCAATTCACCGGCGTCGGCGTCTGAGCCCGCCGATGCGGTTGCCAAGTCGGCCACAGGCGTTCGTCGTCCCGCCTTTCGGCGGAAAAATGACCGGCTAAAGCCGGAACTACGAACGACTTTGCGTTCCCCCTGCCCGCGACGTCGAACGCAGGCAAGCCGCTCTTGACTCGCCCCGGCAATCCGAATACATTGCCAACGTGGGATGGTTCGCGCCCGCCTGCCTGAAACCGCGCGCTCACGTGAGCGT
>JBDKUC010000171.1:0-7878 GCA_039679885.1 Thermoguttaceae bacterium
CAACGTGGCACGGCCGAGGACGAGGAGAAGCCGCAGAACGCCTCGCTCTTGCGCGGCATGGACGCCGAGCATGTGGACCTTGAAACGGCGATCAAACTGTTGTCGCTGCCGCGGACCCTGGGCGAGCATCCCGAGACGCACGAGCCGGTCGTCGCCCACAATGGCCGCTATGGACCGTACGTGAAGTGTGGCACGGAGACCCGCTCGCTGCCGAACGACCTCTCTCCGCTCGATGTGACGTTGCAGCAGGCGCTCGATTTGTTGGCGCAACCGAAGGTGCGGCGCGGCGGCGGCCGAGGCGCGCCCAAAGAGCCGCTGAAGACGTTCGATCCTTCGCCCGTAACCACACAGCCGGTCCGTCTGCTCCAGGGCCGTTACGGGCCGTACCTCACCGATGGCGTGACGAACGCGTCGCTGCCGCGCACCGTGACCCCGGAAGAGGTCACCTTCGAGTACGCCTTGAATCTGCTCGCCGAACGCGCGGCGGCCGGTCCGAGCAAGCGTGCGGCCGCGCGGAAGCGGAAAGCGCCTGCCAGAACTGCAAAGGCGGCAAAGAAGCCTGCCAAAAAGACGGCAAAGAAGTCCGCGACCAAGACGACAAAACGCAGCCCGAAGGCGGAGTAGTTTTACCGGTTGAAAAGGGATCACCACGGAGGCACGGAGGTCACGGAGAACTGCAGAAACAAGCGGAAGAGCTGCAAGCCGTTTGCCCCGACCGACGCCTGGCCGTGCGGCCGTCGATTTCCCTTGCACGAGGAGGATTGTGTCGCCATAAGTTACTGTTCTGATGAATCCTTTCCTTCCGTGTTCTCCGTGACTCCGTGGTGAGTGGCGCCCAGCTTTCCCGTAGGATGAACACCGTTACTTGCGAGACGTAACGACGCCGAACGGGTTGACTGAGCCATGCCTCACGCGGACGAACCTCGCCGCCACGACCTCGTCCTCTCCGCAGATGCTCCGCTGCAATTCGGCATCCGCGACCTGCTCATCGCCCAGTTCGCCTGTGCGCTGGGCCTCGGGCTGCTGGCCATCGCCGGCGTGTTTGGCATCATGGCAATCTTTGCCGCCACGATCATCTTTTGCTTCGTCTATAAGCCGACCCAGCCGCCACGGATCAAGCTGAAACGGTTCTTGGTCGATCTGATGGGCGGCATCGTGCTGCCGGCCGTGTGCCTCGTCTACTACCCGCGCGTCGGCTGCCGCGATCTTTTTCTGGCGGTTGCGGCCGGCAACCTTGTACCAGTCGCCGTGCAAATGCTGACGCTTTTCGTTTGGCTCTTGTTTGGCCCTCAGTTTGGCCGTTGGAGCGCCCTATTCGCCGGTGTGCTGTCTCTTGGAGCCTTTGCGTCCGGCGGCCTGGGCGCCCTTTTCTTCTTTCCGAGCTTGCTCTGCCTGGGGCTTTACGGAATCGGTGTCCTCGGGTTCGTCCCGCTGCTGACCTGCTATACCTTCCTCGGCAACGCCGACGAGGCGATGCGGCGAGCCCAAACCGCTCACTGAGACTGCTCCCATTTCTTCAACCTTCTTTTCGCAACGAGCGCGACCACTGGAAACACTGCCGGCGTGGTAATAACGATCCAATCGCGCAGGCGTTCATTAGTCGCCTCTTGCTCCAACGATATGAATGGGCGAGATGGAGTGCTCAACACGATGCCCGCGACCAGAATCCCGAGGAGATAGGCAACAACGACATCGAAAAGCCGTCGCCGGCCCGATACCAGGGTCGCGCCGTAACCGGCGATCGCCGCAAAAACGCCGCAAACACATGGGGCGACTGGTCGGCCCAGCCAACCAATCAATCCCAGGCCGAGGGCGACGTAAAGCTGCAAGAACAACAGCGACCGCAAAGAAAACTGGACCACTCGCGGCCTGCGAACGCCGGAACTCGTTTCCGCGGCCTTTCGGACTGCATCACGGTACGTCCTCTTCGCGGCCACAATCGCGAGCCACAGTGCGATGGAGGTACTCGCGGCCCAGGTGCACCAATATCCCCACCAAGCCGTCCAATCAGGATTGTTCGGTGAGCGACCGCCGAAGATTTCGGAACCGAGGTCTTCAGAGAATACGGAAACGATCAGCCCGAGGCTGGCCTCGATCGAACACGCGCCAAAGAAAAAGACAATTACCCCCGCAGCAATCGCCGACGCAATCGCCGACGTGTCGTCGTTGGACCCATCTGACATCGGATGCCTCGCGTGAATGGCTAATCGTGCAATCCCAGCGTGTGCCTCAGCGCTGCCTCAACGGCCGGCATCTTGTCGCATTGGCCGATTCGCCGGTCAATTTCGGAGTCCATGACGGTCGCCAGATTGTCGGTCATCACAACCGAATCGAAGAGCAATCCCATTCGCCGCCCGGTCGACGACGAGCATGGCGCGCTAAGACGGCTCGGATGTCCGGCGCGGGAGACGTTGCTGGTAATCATTGCCACGATCGTTTGGGTGAGTCCCGTGTTCAACTCGTCGGCCTGCACAACCAGCGCAGGCCGCCGCTTGCCCGTGACCAGATTGGAGTCGGGGAAAAGCACCAAAACCACGTCGCCGCGGCTATAGGGCATCGTAGGCATCCATTTCGGGGCGTTGCCAATCCTCGGCGAAAGCCGCCAGCCGTCCGCGCAGGTCGGCAGCCTGCTCCCGTCCGACACCCCGGGCGGCCAGATCGATCACGGTCCCCGGCGAGGAGACAAAGGTCACGATCACCCGGCCTGTTGCACCTTCTGGCACCGGTTCGAGCAGTTCGATCTTGCCCTCTCGATACAAACCTTCCACAGACGTCAACATTGTGACCTCCTTGTCTATATTCTACTCCGCCCCACCATCTCCGCCAGATGAAGCTCGACGCATTGGGCGAGGACGGTGGGATTGTAGCCGCCTTCGAGGACGCTTACCGTCCGGCCGCCGGCATAGGTGTCGGCCACGTCGAGAACGAGCGTGGTGAGCGGAAGGAAGTCTTCGGTTTCGAGCCCCAGGTCGCCGACCGGATCGAGCCGATGGGCGTCGAAGCCGGCGCTGAGCAGAACGAGTTGCGGTTTCGTTTTGGCGGCGAACGTTTCGAGCGCGGCCTGGAAGGCGGCGAGATATTCGTGCCGCGGCGTGCCGTAGCGGATCGGCAGGTTGACGGTGCAGCCAAGGCCGCGCCCACCGCCCGTCTCATCGCGATCGCCCGTGCCCGGAAAGAACGGAAAGCGATGGATCGAGAGGAAGCCGACTTGGGGGTCTTCCCAGAAGGTCGCCTGCGTGCCGTTGCCGTGGTGGATGTCCCAATCGACGATCAGAACGCGGTCGAGATGCAGTTCGTCGATCGCCATCCGTGCCGCGACGGCGACGTTGTTGAACAGGCAGAACCCCATCGCGTGGGTCGTCATGGCGTGATGGCCGGGCGGACGGACCAGGCAGAGCGCGGTCCGATCTTCGCCGCGTACCAACCGCTCGACCGCGTCGCAGACCGAGCCGGCCGCCATGAGCGCGACATCGTAGCTCGCGGGGCTGACGATCGTATCGGCCTCGATCTGCCCGCCGCCCGACTTGGCCAACGCCCAGACCTCGTCGATGTAGGCCGGCGTGTGAACGCGCGACAGCCGCTGGTGGGAAACCGGTTTGAACTCGGGCTGTTGGCACTGGGCGAGCAGGCCGGACACTTGGAGTCGCGGTCGGATCTGCCGGATGCGTTCCGCCCGCTCGGGATGGTCGCCCGTCTCGTGGTCGAGAAAACAGGGCGCACTGTAGAGCAGAGTCACGGCAGCCTCCTATGGGGCCGCGATGTCTTCGGCCGCGTTCGCAATCGAGAAAGCGGACTGCCAATCTATTGCAGGGACGGGCTGGGAAGCCCATCCTACGGTTCAATCGAGGACGGGCTGGGAAGCCCATCCTACGTTTCGAGCAAAGGGCCGTGATTACTCTATGCGCGAGGCCCCCGGTTGTACAGCAGAACGGGTGCAAAGCTTCTGGCTTTAACTGGTATTCGCAGCGGAAATCGCTGTCCAAGGGCGGGACTAGGAACGACTTCGCAGTTCGCACCGGGTTGTCCAGCAGCTTGACACCCCCCCCGCCCGCTGGTAGTCTATAGTTGAACGATTCCAGTCAGAAAACCAAGGGAAGGTGCAATGACTTTCATGGGCGACAAGGACTCCCACGACAGTGACGGCCCGCGCCTGCGATGGCCGCTTTGCCTCTCGGTCGCGCTCGTGATTAGTGCGATGGTGTTGCAGACGGCCTTTGGTCAAGCTCGCACGCCGGCTGGCGGAGGAGGCCGCGCGGGCGCGGCAGGGCGAGGCGGCGCAGCGAGGCCCGGTGGTGCGGCCGCAGGCGCCGGCGTGATGCCCGGCGGCATGGGACCCGCCATGGGACCTGGTATGGGACCCGCCATGGGACCTGGCATGATGCCCGGCGGTCCGTTGGGCGGCGCACTCGCTCCAGACAGCAAGCCCGAAGAGGCCGATCCCGACGCGGTGACGCCTGGTCCTGACCCGAAATTCGAGCCCAAGAGCAAACTGACATCGGCGGAGATTCGGGCGTTTAAGAAGCTGGAAGGGAAGGTCAAGGCCGCCCAGCGGTCTGGCAAGTTCGAGACGCCCGAGGATCGAGCGGCGTTCGACAAGTACTATACCGACTACTATCTCGTCCGTTGGACGTGGTACGACGAGCTCGTCAACCTGCACAAGTACCGCGCGGAGTTGCGGGGCCCGTTCAAGATGGCCAAGAGCGGCGAGGTGTTTGACGAGCTGAACCACATCGTGCTCAGCTTCATGGAGAAGTTGGTTCAAGGTGAGTACTATCCCGCGACGCGAGTCAATGCGATGTTGGCCATCGGCGAACTCAACAGCGTAGAGCAGGCCGGTGTTCAGCCGCCGGTTCCGCTGCCCGATGCGTTGAAATCGCTGATTGGCTTTGTCAACAACGAAAAGCTGCCCGACCCGCTTCGCGCCGCGGCGATGGTTGGCATCATGCGCCATGCCGCACTGGGCGTCGCAAGCCCCGACGATCGCACCTTGGTTGCGACGGCGATGCTCCGCATTGCGGCTGCCGACGTGGGCACGGGCAAAGCCGCCCCGGGCCGCCAATGGATCTTGGGCCAAGCGCTACGAACGCTTGGCCTGCTGAAGTCGTCCGGCGAGGGGAACGCGGTCGGCAAGGCGTTGTTCGTCGTGGTGCCCAACGCCAAGCTCTCGCTTTGTACCCGTTCGATCGCCGCCGACGCGATCGGGCAGCTCGCGTTCTCGGACGCAACAGGCATCGACCTGGCCGTGACATCGGCCGGACTCGCCCAGTTGGCCTCCGACGCGTGCATCGAAGAAATCCGCTTGCTCAAGGCCGACAGCGTCGAGATCCAACGTGGGCGGATCAAGCAGCGGTTGGACGCCGTTCTGGCGGCGCTGAGGAAGATGATCGATCTGGCGAAGGACCAGAGCCAGCAAGGCTTGATCGCTGAGTTGGCCAGCAACATTAAGGGTGTCAGCGACACGCTCGACGACCCGCGGATGAGGGACAAGGACAAGGAAGTCAAAGCCGCGGTCGAAGAGTTGCCGAAGAAGATCGACGCCTTGCTGAAGAAGCCGAAGTGACCGACGCAGGTCGGATCCTCCAGGTTTCTTCCTTGGGACGCAAGTTGCGATCTGCAACGCCCCCACAAAGCCGCGACCGTTGGTCGCGCCAGTGGCAAACATGCTTGCTGTCTCGCTGCGATCGCTTGGCAAGCATGGCGCCCGGCGCTATTTGTGACACGGCCCCAATTCAGCTTGACATCGTGAAAAGGCCGCGCCAATAGTGATGGATCACGAACGGCGGTTGCTCCCCCCCCATGCGGCCGCTACTTCCCCGTTTCCCGCCGGCGTTTTACAATGAGTTCTTTGCACGGAAGGCATTCCCTTAGGACCGGCTTTTTTTCATGACCAAGCATATTTTCGTGACCGGCGGGGTGGTTAGCTCGCTGGGAAAAGGGCTTACCAGCGCCTCGATCGGCATGTTGTTGGAGCAACGCGGCCTGCGGCTCCGAATGCAGAAGCTCGACCCCTACATCAACGTCGATCCGGGCACGATGAGCCCCTATCAGCACGGCGAAGTCTACGTGTTGGACGACGGCAGCGAAACCGATCTCGATCTCGGCCACTACGAGCGGTTCACCAATAGCCTGTTGGATCGCAACTCGAACTACACGACCGGCCAGATCTACCTTTCCGTCATCGAGAAGGAGCGTCGCGGCGAGTTCCTCGGTCAAACCGTCCAGGTCATCCCCCACGTGACCAACGAGATCAAGGAAGCGTTGAGCAAAGCCACCGGCCCGGACGTCGATGTGGTCATCCACGAGATCGGCGGCACGGTCGGCGACATCGAGAGCCAGCCGTTCCTCGAAGCCATCCGCCAGTTCTCGCTCGACGTTGGCAAGGAGAACTGCCTCTACATCCACCTGACGCTGGTGCCGTACCTGAAAGCGGCGGCCGAGCTGAAGACCAAGCCGACGCAACACTCGGTCGGCCAGTTGCGGCAGATCGGTATTCAGCCCGACATCCTGGTTTGCCGCACCGAGCGGTCATTGAGCCGTGACGATCGGGCGAAGATCGCCCTGTTCTGCAACGTCCCGATCGAGGCCGTGATCGAGGAGAAGGACAAAGACTTCTCGGTCTACGAAGTGCCGATGAGCCTCGTCGAGCACGGCATGGACGAGCTGATCGTCCGCAAGCTGCAGCTCAACGCCGGCCCCTTGAAGCTGGACGAGTGGCGCGATCTGCTCAACCGGCTCCGCAACCCGCAGCACGAGATCTCGATCGCCGTGGTGGGCAAGTATGCCGAGCATCGGGACGCCTACAAGTCGATCTACGAAGCGCTCGACCATGCCGGCGTCCATCACCGGGCGCAGATCCGCGTCCAACGGATCCACAGCGAAACCGTCGAGCGCGAGGGACCGGAAAAGCTCCTTTCAGGCGTTGATGGGATTCTCGTGCCCGGCGGATTCGGCGAGCGGGGGATCGAGGGCAAGTTGGACGCCGTCCACTACGCCCGCACCCACGGCATCCCGTTCTTCGGCATCTGCCTTGGCATGCAGTGTGCTGTCGCGGAGTTCGCGCGGAACGTTCTCGGGCTCGATCGGGCCAACTCGAGCGAGTTCGATAAGGACACGCCGCACCCCGTGATCTGCCTGCTCGATGAGCAGAAGACGATCACCGACATGGGCGGAACGATGCGGCTCGGCGCCCAGCCGACGCGTCTGGAGACCGGGAGCAAGGCCGCCGACTGCTACGGAAGCACTGACATCTCCGAGCGACATCGCCACCGGTACGAGTTCAACAATGTCTACCGGGAAAAGTTCACTGCCGGCGGCATGCGATTCGCCGGTGCGAGCCCCGACGGCTCGTTGATCGAGGTCGTTGAACTGCCGGACCACCCCTGGTTCATCGGCGTACAATATCATCCCGAGTTCAAGTCGCAGCCGACCCACGCCCATCCGCTGTTCGCCGGCTTTGTCGGCGCGGCGATTAAACATCACGTGGCGAACCATAAGGAGTCGTCTTGAGAACGACGGTCCCCTCTCCCTTGGGGAGAGGGTTAGGGTGCGGGCCGGGGCCGCGCGGCATGATCGACGAGTCGGGTGGCCCTCGCAATTGCCCCCTCTCGCAAACGGAGCGGGGGCTGGTTAGGACTGCCTGCGTTTTCCTAGGAGCGAACCATGAGCACGGATCCCAACCAACCGGAAAAGAAGATCATCATCGACGAGGACTGGAAGAGCCAAGTGCAGGCCGAGAAGGAGGCGGCACGTCAAGCCGAAGCGGGCGAGAAGCCGGCCGGCGAGAAGCCAGCGGCTCAACCGTCCCCAGGCCCCGGGGCGTCCTTGCCGCCGCCCGACCTCACGTTCCTGATTGGCACGCTCTATCTGCAGGGCGCGATG
>JBDKUC010000322.1:0-4294 GCA_039679885.1 Thermoguttaceae bacterium
ATGAAACCGGAGAGAACCAAAACGTTTGTGATGGTCCGTGGCATGGTCGAAAGCTCGCAAAGGGAGAAGAGGACGCCGGAGCGTCTCGGCAAACGCCGCACGACGGTTTGAATTGTCCCGAAGAGCATCTTCGGCGGCCGTCCTTGTGCGTGAACCGACCGGCGCAGGGACTGCCGCAGCGACTCGTTAATCGCTAGATCGGCCGTTAGAAGCGTCAAAGATTACCAGAATCGCCCGGAAATCTCTCGTCGAGCGCCTGCATCTTCCCCAGCTTGAACGGCGACGACTGTCTGGGTCCCGGCACAAGTTGTGCTTTGCGGAAAGCCGGACGGCTTGACGGCGGCCGCTGCAAAGCGCGATCTACACTCCGGTACAGCGATGGGGCGGCCGTTTCGCGTATCGGGATTCTATTGATATAGGAATCAGGGTTCCGCGGATGGCGGAAACCCGGGCGGGGAGTATAACCAAGACCGGCGGGCGTGAAGGCCGCGTTTTTGCCGGCCAGCGCTGCCGGAAATCCGGCCGCCCCGGTATACTAAAGACTAGCTTGACGCGAATTGGCAGGGACAAGCCATGCACTCCGATTACGCAAATCCGGCGATTCGACAACTCCGCGATCAGCAAGTTCGCTTCGCCCCCCGCGAAAAGAGAATCGAGCAGGCGGCGCAGGCCGAGAGGCTGCTGCGAGAGTTGGACCCTGCGCGGGCCTATCCGTACGAGTACATTTGCTACCGCATCACCAACTACCGGCCCGAATCGTATCCCGATCTGAAACTCACCGGTGAAGAGGCTCGGCACGATCTGCGGCTCTTCGTCGAGGACGTCTCCGATTCGGCCGGCGTGGCCGCCGACGCGGCGGGCGAGCGGGTGTTGACCGTCGAGGAGCTGGCCAAGCAATTCAACGTCTCGACCAAGACCATCTCCCGTTGGCGCCGCCACGGCTTGATCAGCCGTCGCTTTGTGATCGGCGGCCGCAAGCGAGTCGGCTTCCTCCAAAGCTCTGTCGAGCGGTTCGTCGAGCAGAATCGCGAACGCATTGCTCGTGGCGCGCAATTCAGCCAACTCACGGCCGAAGAGCGATCGGCCATCATTGAGCGAGCCCGCCGCCTGGCCCGCGCCGGCGGCGGTCCGGCTGACGTCACCAAGCGGTTGGCGCGGCGAACCGGCCGCAGCGCGGAGACGATCCGCTACACACTTCGCCAGTTCGACCGCGATCATCCCGACGCGGCCGTCTTTCCGGAGAGCTACGGGCCGCTGCAAGTCGAGGCCAAACGTAAGATCTACCAGCAGTACCAACGCGGCGAACCGGTCGAGGCCATCGCCAACCGTTTCCACCGCACTCGGACAAGCATCTACCGCATCATCGCCGAGATGCGGGCGCAGCGGATCATGGAACTGCCGCTCGATTTCATCCCGAATCCTTCGTTCGTGCGAGTCCGTTCGCATCGCCGCGAACAGCGCGTGATCGGATCGCTGCCCGAGTCGGAAGTTCCGCAGAAGAAATCGCGACTCCCCAGCGGCTTGCCGCCGTACCTGGCCAGCCTCTACGAGGTGCCGCTTCTGACGCGAAAGCAGGAGGCGTTCCTCTTCCGCAAGATGAACTATCTCAAGTACAAGGCCAACCGGCTGCGGAGCAAGCTCGATCTCGATCGGCCAAAGCGGGTGCTGATGGACCAGATCGAGCGGTTTTATGACGAGGCGGTCTCGACCAAGAATCAGATCATCCGCGCCAATCTGCGGCTGGTGGTCTCGATCGCGAAGCGGCACGTCGGCCCGGCCCAGAACTTCTTCGAACTCGTCAGCGACGGCAATATGTCGCTGATGCGGGCGGTCGAGAAGTTCGACTACGGCCGCGGCAACAAGTTCAGCACCTACGCCAGTTGGGCCGTGATGAAGAACTTCGCACGCACGATTCCCGACGAACACCGCCATCGCGATCGCTTCCGCACCAGCCACGCCGAACTGTTCACCGCCACCGAGGACGACCGAGCCGACCCGTTCGAGGAGCAATCGCAGCAAAGCCAGCGCGAGGCCCAGGTCGAGCGGATCCTCGAACGCCTCGACGAACGCGAGCAGCGGATCATCGTCCGCCGTTTCGGGCTCCGCCGCGGACAAGAGCCGCTCACCCTGAAGCAGGTCGGGGCCGAACTCGGCGTCACCAAAGAGCGAATCCGCCAAATCGAGGCCCGCGCGCTGAGCAAGCTCCGCAAGGCGGCCGAAGACGAAAAGATCGATTTCCCGGCGTAGGGCGTCATGCCCACGACAAGCGTGGGACATGGCGTCCCGACTTCTCCATTGCTGGCCCGACGCGCGATGGGTGGCACGCCCTGAAAGGGCGTGGCAGCTCGGCAGATTGCCCAATACGCCTCACGCCCGTTCAGGGCGTGCCACCCACGGCGCTCCTCACGGTTCCTCCCATTGCCGAATCGGGCCGCATCAACTACTGTGGTATCAGTAGTCTTAGGATCGCGCAACGTCGGAGTTGCATCATGTCGGCGCAGTCGCCAACGATGACACCGGAAGAAGCTGTTCGCCGGGCTTCGCAGGCCCGCGACGCCCTGGTAGCCGAAGTCCACAAGGTCATTATCGGCCAGGACGAGATGATCGAGCAGATGTTGGTCTGCCTCTTTGCGCGGGGGCACTGCCTGACCATCGGCGTGCCGGGGCTGGCCAAGACGCTTTGCGTCTCGACGCTCGCCCAGGCCCTGCGGCTCAAGTTCACCCGCATCCAGTTCACGCCCGACCTGATGCCGAGCGACATTACGGGCACGGAAATCATCGACCAGGACCCGGCTTCCGGCCAGCGGAGTTTCCGTTTCATCCGCGGTCCGGTCTTCTCGAACATCGTTCTGGCCGACGAAATCAACCGCACGCCGCCGAAGACCCAGGCCGCCCTTTTGCAGGCCATGCAGGAATACGAAGTCACCGCGGCCGGCAACACCTACAAGCTCGAACCGCCGTTTCTCGTCATGGCCACGCAAAACCCGATCGAGCAAGAGGGAACCTATCCTCTGCCCGAGGCCCAGCTCGATCGCTTCATGCTCTCGATCAACATCGGTTATCCAAGCCGTAGCGAAGAGCGTGAAATCGTCATGGCCACGACACAGACGCAGCGGCAGGAAATCCGGCCCGTGCTGCATGGCCAAGACGTGCTCTGGTTGCAGCAGTTGGTCCGCCAGATTCCAGCCAGCCAGCATGTGGTCGACTACGCCGTCGATCTGGCTCGGGCGACGCGTCCCAAGGAGCCGCCGAGCCCCGACTTCGTGAAGAACTGGCTCGCCTGGGGCGCCGGGCCTCGGGCTGCCCAGTACATGATCCTCGGCGCCAAGGCCCGCGCCGTTCTCTACGGCCGCCTGGCCGTCACGGCCGACGACGTCCGCGCGATGGCCTACCCCGTGCTTCGCCACCGCCTGTTCACCAACTTCAACGCCGACGCCGAAGGGATCGACGTCGACCAGGTGATCGGCAAGATTCTCCAGGTCGTGGCCGAGCCGAGCTACGGCGAGTCGCTCGGGAAGAAGCCGGCTCGCGCGGAACGGCATCGGCCCACCTCGCCCCCGCCGACCAAGGCGTAGCGCGGCGCACCCTAGGGCGAAGCATGCGTCCCGGTGTAAAACCGTAGGACGGATTTCCCAGTCCGTCCCTGAACTGGACGGACTAGGAAGTCCGTCCTACGGCGAGACTGCGAAGTGACGTCTCCCGGGCGTGTCCGCGAATCGGGAGTCGCTCGTGTTCAGCGGCTGCCGCTTTTGGCTGGCCTTCGCCTATTGACCGCCTCCGGCGGCGGCATAGGATTCCTGCGAAACCGGGAGGGTCGGCCTCATGTCGCTCATCGACTTTTTGGCGCTGCTGCTGGTGGCCGGAGTCTGCGGTGGGCTGGGCCAGGCCTTGGTCGGCTACTCTCACGGCGGCTGCCTCGTGTCGATCGTCCTCGGGTTCATCGGCGCGCTGCTGGGCGCCTGGTTGGCGCGGCTCCTGCATCTGCCTGAGCCGCTCACGCTTCGCATCGGGGACCAGACCTTCCCGGTGATTTGGGCGATCATCGGCGCCGCTCTGTTTGTGGCCATCCTGAGCCTGTTTCGCCGCGCGCCCTACGTCTGATCCGCCCGTCGGCGGGCCAATTCGGGGTCGTCCGCCCCTTGATCGATCGCCCGAGCGGGGGCTATTCCCGCCGCAGCCGACGTAACGTATCATGCAGCATTGGAGAGTGGTGACAGAAGGACCGAGCGACCCCCATGGCCGCGGAGACCGATTGAACGATGAAGCTAATCATTGCCATTATTCAGCCCCATCG
>JBDKUC010000339.1:0-11245 GCA_039679885.1 Thermoguttaceae bacterium
AGCGCGGCGACGCGGGCGCGGTACGACGTGATGTTCCGGCTGGTGCGGGCGCTCTTGGACGGGAAACCGCCCGCCGCGCCTCCGGCATCCGACAAGAAACCGCTCCATGACCTGCCGTTGAAAGAATCCGGCCCGGCCGAGTTGTAGCCGCGTCTCCTGCGCCGGCTATTGATTTCGCCAGTCGAAATCGGACAATGATCGATGAGACGACAGGAGGACAGGCATTCCAGCCTGTCGCCGTCTTTCACGACTTGACGACAAGAATCCTGTCTTGGTGTGACAGACAAGAATGTCTGTCCTCCTCAGGAAGGAGAAAAACGCGATGAGCGCTAATATTGGACATGTCTTCGACGACATCACGCAGTGCATCGGCAACACGCCGCTGGTGCGGATTCGGCGGGTCAGCGAGGGGTGCGGGGCCACGGTCGTGGCGAAGATCGAGAGTTTCAACCCGCTGTGGAACGTCAAGGATCGGATCGCCGCGGCGATGATCGATGCGGCCGAGCGCGAGGGGAAGATCGGCCCGAAGACGGTCATCGTCGAGCCGACGAGCGGGAACACGGGCATCGGGTTGGCGTTCGTCTGCGCCGCCCGGGGATACAAGCTGGCCGTGACGATGCCGGAGAGCATGAGCCTGGAGCGGCGGCGGTTGCTTGGCGCGTTGGGCGCGGAGATCATCCTGACGCCGGCCACCGAAGGCATGCCCGGCGCGGTGCGGAAGGCCGAGGAGCTGGTGGCAATCAACAAGGACTACTACATGCCGCAGCAGTTCACGAATCCGGCCAACCCGGAGATTCACCGCCGCACAACGGCCGAGGAGATATGGCGAGACACCGGTGGGGCGGTGGACGCGGTCGTGGCGGGGGTGGGCAGCGGTGGCACGATCACCGGCGTTGCCGAAGGCCTGAAGGCCCACAAGTCGTCCGTCCGCGCGATTGCCGTCGAGCCGGCGACGAGTCCCGTCATTGCCCAACGGTTGGCCGGCAAGCCGCTGACGCCTGGCCGGCACAACCTCCAGGGGATCGGCGCCGGTTTCATTCCCGGGGTCCTGAACCTGGACGTGCTCGACGAAGTGATCGGCGTCCGCGACGAGGACGCGATGGAGACCGCGCGGCGGCTCGCCCGGGAAGAGGGCATCCTGTGCGGCATCAGCTCGGGGGCCGCGGCCTGGGCCGCGCTCGAGCTGGCTCGCCGTCCCGAGTACTCCGGCCGCCTGATCGTCGCCATCTTGCCGGACCTCGGCGAACGGTATCTGTCGACGAAGCTGTTTCCTGAATGAACCGCCGCTACAGACTTCGCTCATAGATGCGATAGGTCTTGTATCGTCGAGCGCCGACGGCCTCGATCGCGCGGTTGACCAGGCGGTTGTCTTCAAACGTCCAACCTAACTCGGCGGCCGTGTAGCCCAGCACGTTCTTGCCGTAATCGAGCGTTCGCAGGATCAACATTTCGGCGATGCCGCGGCGCCGATAGCCGTCCAGCACGCTGAGGACAATCAGCCGCGCCGTCTTGATGCGGCGCTTTTGCCGGCCGAACCGCAACACCCGCCACTTCGGCAGGCCGAACCGCGTTAGCCGGCCGTCGAATGGGCGGATCGCTTCGTTGATGTCGGGCAGCGTGATGCTCAGTCCGACCGTTTTCCCGTCGACTTCGGCGAGCAGCACCTGCTCGGCGATGGCCAGCTTCCGCAACTCGGTGGCAAGGGCCTCGAACTCGGCCTCGGTCAGCTTTGGATACATCCACTGATCGGCCATCGTGGCGTTGTAGACCTGCCGGCAGCGTTCCACTTCGGCGTCGAAATCGTTCAGGTTGAAGGATCGGATGACGATGCGGCCGCGCCGAGCCAGACGATCCGCCCGGGCCTGCCACCGCCCGGCCAGATCGCGAGAGTCTTCGAACCACCAGGCGTCAAGATCCTTCGCCTTCCGCAGTCCCCACGACTCGAGGAGCCGACTGTAGTACGGCCGGTTGTGGTTCATCATGATTCGCGGCGGCGTGTCGAAGCCCTCGATCAGCAGGCCGCAGGGATAGTTCAGCGAGTAGTCGATTGGACCGAGGACGGTTGTGCGGCCGCGGGCTCGCAGCCAGCCGGCCGCGGCGTCCAACAGCCCTTGGGCTGCCGCCTCGTCATTGACGCACTCGAACATGCCGAAGCAGCCGACGTTGGCTCCCGCTTGCTTGTTGTACAGCCCGTCGTCGCTCACCAGGATGCGGCCGACCGGCTCCTGTCCTCGCAAGGCCAGGAACTTCGTCGCCTCGCCGTGCTTGTAGAACGGATGCTTGCGTGGATCGAGAAACGCTTTGACCTCTCGCAGCAACGGCGGAACCCAGTGCGGGTCTTCGGCGTAGATCCGCCACGGCAGCCGGACGAATCGGTCGAGATCGCCGCGGGTCGAGACTTCGCAAATTGAAAGGGGAGAGGGGAGAGGGGAGAGGGGAGAGGAAATCCCCGGCGTCTCTGACTTGTGACTGCTTCTCTCTGACCTCTGAGACCTCTGACCGCTGACCTCCGCCGCCTGACCTCCGCCCTCTGACGTCGCCTCTGTCCCCTCACCCCTCTCCGCCGGCTCCTCGAGATCATAGACCCGGTAGGTCTTGGTGATCTTCGCGCCGCCCTTCTTCAGCGCTCCGTAGGAGAGGCGGTTCGATTCGAGCACCCAGGAGAACTCGGCCTCTTCGATGCCCCATTCGATGGCCTTGGGAACCAAACCGGTCAACAGCACGAGGCCGAGCCCCAGCCGCTGATACTCGGGCAGCACGTTGGTGCTGATGACGCGGATGCGCTTGATGGCCTGCTTGTTTCGCAGCAAATGGAGAAATCCAAAAGGGAACAGCCGGCCGTCGATCTCCTTGATGCGGGGGTTGTAGTCGGGCAGGCCGAAGCAGGCGCCGGCCACCCGCCCGTCGATCTCGACCGCGACGGCCAACTCGGGGACGATGACGTGCCGCATGCCGCCGGCCATCGCGCGGATTTCGTCGGCCGACATCGGCACGAAACCCCACGTGTTCACCAACGAGCGGTTGTAGATCGACAGGAACATCTCGACGTCTTCGCGGAACCGCGTCGTGTCCAACGGGCGCACTTTGACGTTGTACCGCTCCATGATTTGCTCGGCGATCGGGTTCAGCTTGGCCGCGATGGCCGGCAGCATCGAGATATGGCCCGTGAAGGCGTACATATCTTGGACCTTGCGGAACCCGTAGTTCTCGATCAGCCGCGCGTAGTATGGCGGGTTGTAGGTCATCATGAAGACCGGCGGCGAATCGAATCCGTCGATCAGCAGCCCGACCTCATGGTTGAGCGAGGGGTTGGTCGGACCGCGGAGCTTGTGGATGTCCTGGTCGGCGAACCATTGGCGCACGGCATCGAACAGCCCATTGGCCGCTTCCTGATCGTCCCTGCACTGGAAGAAGCCGAAGAAGCCGCGGCGGTCGTTGTACTGAGCGATGTGCCCCTGGTTCAGAATGGCGGCGATCCGGCCGCACACCTCGCCGTTGCGCTTCGCCAGGAAGGTCTGGATCGAGTTCCGGGCGTAGAAGGGATTCGGCCGATAGTTGACCATCTCCTTCTGATCGTACCGGAGGGGGGGGATCCAGTTCGGATCGCCTCGGTAGAGGGTCCAGGGGAACTCCAGAAACTGCTTTTTCTGCCGGGCAGTGGTGACGCGCTCGATCGTGAGGTTGGACATGAGGGAAAATCTTACCGGTTGGGGGGAGGCGTGGCAAGCCGCGAATCGGCTGGACGCGCCTCACATCCCGATGCGCGCTTGACGCCGGGCGGGGCCTGTCGATTGTCGCTAGGAGCCATAGGTCATGTCGGGACTGAAAATGAAAGCCGTGCATCCCGGCGAAGTACTCCACGAGGAGTTTCTGACGCCGTTGGGCCTGAGTCAGCACCGGCTGGCGCTCGATATCGGGGTCGATTCTCGACGCATCAACGAGATCGTCGCCGGCCGACGGAGCGTCACGGCCAATACGGCCCTGCGTCTGGCCCGCTACTTCAACACGTCCGCCGAGTTTTGGCTGGGACTCCAGTCGCAATACGACTTGGACGTCGAGGAGGACGAATTGGGCGACCGAATCGCGAAAGAAGTTCGAGCCTACGCCAAGACGCATTGAGTGCCCGGCTTCTCGATTGGCAGGCGATCACTCGCAGCAACTTCTCTGCTCACCACAATTACGCTGGCTTCGCCGCTTACTCGGCCAGCGACTTGACGGCGGCCTTGATTGTCCCGTGCTTGTCAATCAAATCGAACCAGGGACATTCTAGCCCGGGACGGGCACGCCGCAAGGCCAGAAAGTCTTCGTCCGGAAAGAACGCGGCGACCTCAAGGTACCGCAAGTCTTTCGCCATGTGGAGAGGCCGCAGGCCATCGGTTTTCGGGTGGCAGTTGGTGAAGAACAAGGCGTTGACATAGGGCAGATGCGAAACCGGCTCGAACGAGTCAACGCGTTGAGTCGCCCACGTACTACCTTCGCATCCGAAGGCTCTGAGACTGCGCAGGGATCCGACCGGCGACAGGTCTCTCACAAGCTTAAGATGCTGGAACCGTAACGATTCTAGTAGCGGCAGGCCAGTCACCCATTCCAGCGAAGGTATCCTCGTGCCGTGTTCGATGATCAGGTGCCGAAGAGAGCGGCAGCGGGCAAGGCACTCTAGGTTGTCCGCCGTGGTCTGACAGATGTAGAGAGTTTCGATTCGCGAAAGCTCAGCAATTTCCTCCAGGCACTCTTGGTTCACGCAGAACGCAACAAGTTGCCGCAGAGCCTTGAGCCGCGATATGCCACGATGGGAATTCTTTTCGCGTCGAAACCGCAATGATACGGCGCTGTCGGGGATTCCCTCGACCGTATTGGTGTGAGCGGGCAGGTTTGCCCAATCGACGTCGACTTCGTATTGCAACCGGCGGTCCGACCCGGACACTCGGCTACCCTCCCTCCGCCGGCGTTGCTTCCGGCGGAACCGCCGCCCGCGGCTCGGTTGGGCGGCGGGTGGCGGCTTCGGCGGTGCCGGGGACGAGCATCGCGCTGGGCGAGTTCGCTTCGACGACCTGTTTGAGTTCCTTCGTCTCGATCGTCTCTTTCTCGATCAGCCGCTCAGCCAACGCGACCAGCGCCTTGCGGCGGGTGTCTAGAATGTGACGCACCTTTTCGAGCGATTCCTCGATGATCCGTTTGATCTCCTGGTCGATCTCCCGCGCGGTTTCTTCGCTGTAGCCGCGGCTCTGGAAGTCCTCGACGCCAGGCAGATAGGGGGAGCGATTCCTCTCGCGGAAGTTCACCTTGCCGAGCCGGCTCATGCCGAACTCGGTGACCATGCTTCGGGCGATCTCGGTCGCACGTTCGAGGTCGTTTTGAGCGCCCGTGGCCACGTCGTTGAAGATCATCTCTTCGGCGACGGTGCCCGCCAGAAGCGACTGAATGCGGGCTTCCAACTCCGATTGGGTCGTCGTGTAGCGATCGCCGTCGGGCCGATACATCGTGTAGCCCAGCGCGGTTGGCCCGCGAGGAATGATCGAGACCTTGTGGACGGGATCGGCGTTCGGCAGGCTGAAGGCGACCAGGGCGTGACCGCTTTCATGATAGGCCGTGCGCTGCTTCTCGTCGGGGTGCATCACCCGCTGCCGCTTCTCGAGGCCGGCGATCACCCGCTCGACGCCTTCGTTGAACTCCAGTCCGGTGACGGCCGGTTTTCCCGCCCGGGCCGCAAGCAGCGCGGCTTCATTGACCAGATTGGCCAAGTCGGCTCCGACGAAGCCCGGCGTGATGCGGGCGATTTCCTTGAGATCGACCGTCGGGTCGAGCTTAACCTTGGCGATGTGGACCTTGAGGATTTGCTCACGGCCTTTCACGTCGGGGCGATCGACCGACACGTGGCGGTCGAAACGGCCTGGACGCAGCAGGGCCGGATCGAGCGTTTCGGGCCGGTTGGTGGCCGCCATCACGATCACGCCGCTAGTGTTGCTGAATCCGTCCATCTCGACGAGCAGGGCATTCAGGGTCTGCTCGCGCTCGTCATGGCCGCCGACGACGCTGGTGCCGCGAGTCTTGCCGAGGGCATCCAGCTCGTCGATGAAAACGATGCACGGCGCCTTGGCCTGGGCCTGCTGGAACATGTCGCGGACGCGGGCGGCCCCGACGCCGACGAACATCTCGACGAAGTCGGACCCCGAGAGGCTGAAGAATGGAACGCCCGCCTCGCCGGCGATGGCCTTGGCCAAGAGCGTCTTGCCGGTGCCTGGGGGGCCGACCAGCAGCACGCCCTTCGGAATCCGCCCGCCAAGGACCTGGTATTTCTCCGGCGAGCGGAGGAAATCGACCACTTCGCGGAGCTCGTCGACGGCCTCGTCGATGCCGGCCACGTCGGCGAACGTGACGCCGAGGTCTTCCTGGGCGTAGAGCTTGCCACGGCTGCGGCCGAAGGCCATCGCCGAGCCCGCGCCGCCGAGCCGCCGCATCATGAAGAAGAAGATGCCCATAATCAGCAGCATCAGCACGAACATTGGCATCAGACTCTGCCAACCGTTCGGCGGCTGCTCGCCAGAAGCGTTGAATCCGTTCTTCTTCAGCAGGTCGAAGAGATTGTTCTGGTCGTTCTCGAAGCCCCGACGCACCGCATGAAAAGCGACGTCTTTTTCGGGCTTTTCCGGCTTCCCCTTCTCGGTCTCGGGCTGGAGCACCTGACGGGTCACGGTGCCGGTGACTTCGTTCGGTCCGACCTTGAGGTTCGCCAAGTCTGAGTAGCGGACGACTTGCTCCTTGCCTGGCTGCCCGGTGCGAATTTCGACCGAAGCGTCGGGGTTCCTCGATGGCGCCCCCTTCTCGATCAGCCGGACGAGGTCCATGTAGCCGAGTTCGACGCGGCCGCTGTCGCCGAGCACGCTGATCAGGATCAGCGCGACGAGGCCCAGGGCGAAAAGATACCAAGCTACATTCCCGCCCAATAGCGGGGGCCGCTCCGGCGTCGGCCGGTTCGGTTGACGGGGCTCATCACTCATCGACGACTTCCTTTTCTTTTTCCCACAACCTGTATTGTACCACGCTGAAGCGATCGTAGGAGGGACAGCGGAAACCCGGCGTTTTGTACTCATGATGCTGCGCGTGACACCGGGCAATCAGGGCGGCACGCTCTGAGCCCACGGCGAAGCGGCTGGGTGGCACGCTCTGAGCCCAAGGCGAAAGCGGCGGGGTGGCACGCTCTGAGCCCAAGGCGAAGGGCGTGGCAATGCGCGAGCCCTTTGTGCCTCAGGGCGTGCCACCCAACGCCACAATCGGGTTACCCACCCGAAAAGCTTGGCCGCCTTGACCGGCCACGCCCTGGGCGATAGAACGTGAGACTATGGCACTGATTACGTTGAGGGTCATCGACGGCGCGGATCGGGGGCGTGTCTTCGCCGATATGCCTACACCCCTGACGATCGGTCGCGAGGAAGGCAACCCCATCCAACTGAACGACGAACGGGTCAGCCGTTTCCACCTGAAAATTCAGGAAGATCAGCACAAGGTGGTCCTGACCGACCTTCAGAGCACCAACGGCACGCGGATCAACGGCGAGAACGTGCAGCTCTGGGTGCTCCGGCCGGGCGACGTGATCGCCGTGGGCCACACGATGCTCGTCTACGGCTCGCGGGAGGAGATCGCCGAGCGGCTGGCGTCGTTGCGAGGCGCGGACTTGGCGGCCGGCGTGACGGTCGACGTCGACGAGTTCGCCGAGGAGCCGAACCCGGCCTCGCTCGACTTCGAGCTGAACTTCGCCGACGATCCGGTGGCCGAGGTGTTGCTCCACACGCTGATGCCGCCGGAGCTGCCCGACGCCCTGAGTCCTGGCCAGATGGCGCAACTGGCCGAGACGCTTCAATACTTCCATTTGCGGCTGCGAGGCCTCCTCCGATCGGTCAAGCGAAAGCCGCAAAGCGACCGCGTCACCCTCGAACAGCGCCAGTGGCAGAACCTGATCGACCTGCAAGACCTCGTGGCCAGCTACCTCCGCAAGATCGGCGAGCCGCAAGAGTAGCGGCCGCCAAGGTGCTCAAAGCTTAGGGCGAAGGGATAATAGTTCTGACCCATTTGTCTGACATTATCAAGTCGATCTTTATCTAGTGCGAAAGGAGCCCAGCCGTGGACGATAGACGAAGGGAAGAGTTGCTCAAGTCTCTACAAGAGAGATTACTGGAGGCGACGGAACCGGGCGACGTTGGCTCGCGATTAGCATGGCTCTTTGCTCATCTGCAGGAATATCTACAACGATGGAAGGGCTTTGCAGATATTGAGCAAGTGTCGATGTACGCCGTTGTCGAGAGCGATCTGCACGAGGTACTCTTGATCGGTGTTGCGCTGGTTGACGCAGAAATCAAACTCATTGCAGCCGAGTCGCGTCTTCGTGTGGAGTGGGACGAGTTCGCGCGGATTGTGCGCGAAATCAACGGTGAGAGTGATAAGGATGTTTGTGATCGTGTGAGCAGTAGACTGGATGCTGTCTGGATGGAGTTGGAAAAGTCAAAAGCTGGTGGATATTGATATCCACGGGATCGATGGGCGGCCATTCCGGGGACGCCATATGTAATTCAGTCCCTCTGATAATTCTGTATAGCGTCCCCGGAAAGGAGTTAAAGGGGACAGGCGCATATAATGGTGAATATGAGAGAGGTGGGTAGTTCACGGTTGCGTTTTGTGCGGGCGACCACGGCGACGAAGGGTCGATTGTAAGCCGAGTTGCCCCGCCGCGTGCTCGGTCCAAGAGGCATCGCCGTACGGACTGCCGCGGCGGAGACACCGACGGATGGCCTCAACCTCCGCTTCGGTCTGGGGCGTGTTGACGTACTCCGGCCAGTCGCACGGCTGCGGCAACGGCCAGTCCCCGAGCAACGGCCCACCTGTTCGCCTCGCACGGTGCCAAAGACTTCCCCACCGCCAGTCTTCCGCACGTTCGACAAGTCCGGCCCGCAGCGCGTTCCGTTCCACATACCGAACCACCGCGTAGAAATGGTCGTCGGTTTCGATGGGGAACGACTTGAACCGTCCCTGGTACAGGTGGCCGTAGCCGACGCGCAGCTTTGCCCGTTGCCAACGTTGGGTGTGCATGTTGGCCATTCGTTGCATGAATCTGGACAGGTCGCCGTCGTGTTCAGGCCACAAGACGAAGTGCCAGTGATTCGGCATCCAACAGTAGGCGCAGATGCGTATCGGGGCGACACGGAGCGTCTCTTCCACCACGCGATGGAAGGCATCGTAGTCCTTTTCGGCCCGGAAAATCTGCATCCGTCCAACGCCACGATTCAGCACATGAAACACCATCCCACCGGGCGACACTCTTGCGGTTCGAGGCATGACCGCAATCCTACCGACACCGCCCAGTTTAGTCAATATATGCGCCTGTCCCCTTTATTCCCTTTTATTCCCTTTATTCCTTATCCGTCCGACCCGTCTATCGGCGGCAAGCGGTTCAACGAATGCAATTGCCTTCTTGCCTCGTCTCTCAACGATTCCGGTTCCCGTTCATCTTTGACCAAATCCTCCAACCTCGTTCGCAAATCATCAATCTTTCGCCGCAACGGCTCCAATTGCTCGCTAGTTTTCGCCGTAAGTTTGACCTTCTTGGACCTAATCAATGAATCCACTTGCATATCTGTGTTTTTATCGTGCAATTTTCTTACTACATCATCCGCATAAATGACCTGTAGATACTCTTTCTGGAGAATCCGTTTCGACATAACGTTAATACATTTACTTCGCACCATGTCCGGCGACTTATGGTCGTTCAACACCATTAAACAGCTGTCGAGAAAGCGGTCCTTCTGCATTGTGCTCAGTACCGGATAAAATTCCTTGGTGCTAAATATGTCCAATAGGGCGTAACGGAACATTGGACTTTCTTCGCGGTTGGAGATGCCGGCGATCACTTTCTCAAATGCCTCATTGGTGAACCGAGCGGGAATTAGTCCAGCTTCGAGGCTTTTCTGTTTCCCGGGCCTCATTTTGCGATATTCCTCGTCAGAAAGATCGGATCTTTTCAGCGGCTCGGCGTAACATATCAAGATGCGCATAGCATTTGTCAACATCCCCTCTCTCTCAACCGCTGCATTCACCTCCATCGCCTTGCTGTATTGTCGCAATGCAGTTAACAACTGCTCCTTCGTCAAGGACTTCAAGTATTTCACCAGTTCTGGATTCCCTTGCGGCGTATCCTTCTTCAAAAGTCCTTCGATTTCCAGCCAATAGTTGCGCTGTGCACTCCAAACGGCTAAAGGCGTCTGTATAGCAACGGCAAGAAAGACAAATGCTAAGAGCGTGTATCGCATTTAGTTGCCTCCTTTTGAACCTACCGGCGTACAAAGGTCTTGTTTGACAAACGTCGTTGCGGCGTTGACGGGAGCCACGTGGCCGCATTGCGTTGCAGGCATCAAGGTGTCTTCCCAGCCCCACGAATCGAAGTCGTTGTGTTCAGCTTCGTACGCATCATTGCGGATGTCGTAATGAGTCACCCCAATAGGGCTCAATAAGGCTAATCTTTTGGTCTTTTCGCAGCTGGGTCGGAATCGCGGAGCAACAGCGAGTGTGCCAGCCATGCGAGGCTCTTCGTCGCCTGATCTTTCAAGGACTGAGGCTCGCGCTCGTCGTCTTTCACCCGGACCAGCACCTTCTGGAACTCGGTTGCTCTTTGCCTCCAGGGCGCAAGTCGCTCTCGCGTCTTCGCCGTTAGCGAGATTTCGCCGGAAGCGAGCAGCGTGTCAAGGGCTCGACGCCGTTCTGGCGTACCGGTACGCATCAAGTCCTTCACGGCATCATCCGAGTAGATGATGCGACGATGTTCACGCTGAAGTAGACGCGTCGCAATGTCGCCACACTCACGCCGCACCAATTCCGGTGATTGTGGATCACTCACGACGGATAGGTAGGTGTCGAACAACTGTTCCTTTTGCGAGTTGTTCAGCTCCGGCGATATATCTTCATCAACGCTGACCCAGCCTGCCAGAGCATAGCGGAAGAATGCCCCTTCCCTTCTGTCGCCAATGGCCGCAACTAGCTTGCCAAAAGATTTTTCAGATAGCGGGCCAGGAACACTTCCCTCTTGATAGTTCCTTCTAGCTCGATCCGGGAGCTTGGCGAGCTCTTCGGGAGATAAATGAGGCGATTCAGGGTAGCACTCCATTATGAGCCATGCAGTTGGTTTCAGCTGAGGCCATTCCATAGGCGAATGCTTAGCCTCAACTATCTTGCCGAACTGGCGTAAAGCCGTCAGAGTCTG
>JBDKUC010000375.1:0-13264 GCA_039679885.1 Thermoguttaceae bacterium
AGCACCGGGCGGCCGGGACCGTTACAATGACCCTTATGAGACCGCAACCACCCACTTCACGCCGCGTCGCGGTCATTGGCGGCGGTATTGCAGGCTTGGCGGCGGCCCATCGGATCGTCGAACTCGATCCAACCTGCGAGGTTGCGCTCCTCGAGGCCGGCCCACGCTTGGGCGGCGTCCTCTCGACTGTCCACGAGGACGGCTTTCAGATCGAGCTGAGCGCCGACAACTTCATTACGACGATCCCCTGGGGCATCGATCTCTGTCGACGACTCGGGCTGATGGACCAACTCGTGCAAACCAGTTCGGCCCACCGGCGAACGTTCGTCGTCCGACGGGGGCGGCTCTGCCGGCTGCCCGACGGATTTCTGATGATGGCCCCCACGCGGCTTTGGCCGCTGGCCGTGACGCCGATCCTCAGCCCGCTGGGCAAGCTCCGCTCGGCCTTGGAGTGGTTCATCCCGCCGCGCGAGGGCGATGACGACGAAAGCATGGCCGGGTTCGTCCGCCGCCGCCTGGGCCGCGAGACGTTCGACCGGCTGGTCGAGCCGTTGGTGAGCGCCGTCTACGCCGCCGATCTCGAAAAGCTGAGCGTTCTGGCCACGCTCAGCCGCTTCCGCCAGATGGAGCAGGACTTCGGCAGCCTCGTCCGAGCGATGCGCCATCAGATGAGGAACCGCCCGAAAGGCAATTCTGAAAGCGGCGCCCGCTACAGCATGTTCGTTACCCTGCGCAACGGGCTGGCGAGCCTTGTCGACGCGCTGGCCATGCGGTTGCCGCAAGGGAGCGTGCGATTGGACACGCCCGTTGCGGGGATCAAGCGAGATGGCGAGCAATGGAGGGTCGAGCTAGCGAAATCCGAAGTCCGAAATCCGAAGCCCGAAAATTCGGATTTAGGGCTTCGCGGTTCGGGCTCGGCATCTTCCGTCGCTCCTCTCTCCCCTCTCCCCTCTCTCCTGTTCGACGACCTCATCCTCGCCACGCCGTCTCATGTGACGGCCAAGCTGCTCGAACCGCTCGACCAGACGCTGGGGGCCGAGCTGGCTTCAATCTGCCACAGCGGCACAGCCATCGTCTCGCTCGGGTATGAGGCCGGCCAGATCGGCCATCCGCTGGACGGCATGGGCATGGTCGTCCCGGCGGTCGAGCGGAGTCCCATCTTGGCGTGCAGTTTCAGCAGCCAGAAATATCCACACCGCGCACCGGCCGGCACGGAACTGCTCCGGGTCTTTTTGGGCGGGGCGCGGCGGCCGGAGATGGCCGAGATGGATGAGGAGCGGTTGCAGTCGACGGTCCGCGAGGAACTGGACCGGCTGCTTTCGATTCGCGGCGAGCCGTGCCATTGCCACATCGCCCGGTGGCCGGCCACGATGCCGCAATACCATGTCGGCCATCTGGACCTGGTCCGCCGGATCGAGTCTCGCGTCGCCGCATTGCCCAACCTGCAACTGGCCGGCAACGCCTATCACGGCGTCGGCGTCCCCGACTGCATCCACGGCGGCGAACTGGCGGCCGAGCGGACGCTGGACGCTGCGGAATAGCGATGGCCGCGGCTGCTACTTGGGAAGACCACGGCGTGAAGCCAGCCAACGTTCCAGAGAACGCTGGCTTTCGCCGCTGTGCCGTCCGGCCAACAATCCCTCTGTGCCGACGTGCTCATCGAGATCAGGCCACTCGATTGCGTAGCCATCGCCCAACAAACGCCAATTCCGCCGCTCGGCGTCCGAAGCATTCAGCAACCGCGGATACCACGCCAAAGGCACAGAAACGCGGCGACCGTCCGAGAGCTCGACCGTCAAGTCATCATCGGTCACAGCTACCGTGGTTGCCAACGGTTCGATCTCAAGCACCAAAGTACTCATGCCACGCCTAGGTCCGTCTTCAAAGACCGTGGGCATAACCGGCCGCGATTCCTTCGACCACGTTCCCTACCTTCTCACCACCCGCCAACGTACATACGTTATTATAGCCTGGCCCCCCAGCGTCACAACTGACCGACCGCTCACATGGCCGCGAACTGCCGCCGGGCCTCGTAGGCGGCGACGGCGACGCTGACGGCCAGGTTCAGACTGCGAGCTTCGGGCTGCATCGGAATGCGCAGGCAACGATCGCCATGCCGTTCGAGCAGCGACGCGGGCAGCCCTTGCGACTCGCTGCCAAAGACCAGCCCATCGCCCGGCGCAAACGTGGCGTCGGTGTACGGCCGGGCCGCTCGCTTGCTGAAGAACCAGAGCCGCTCGACCGGCAATCGGGCCAAAAGCGAGGCCCAATCATCCACCGCTTCCCAGTCGAGATGCTGCCAGTAGTCGAGGCCGGCGCGGCGGAGCCGCCGCTCCTCCATGCGGAAACCCAGTGGGCGGACGAGCCACAGCTTGGCCCCCAGGGCGACACACGTGCGGCCGATGTTGCCCGTGTTCTCGGCGATCTCCGGTTGATGGAGAATGATGTGAAGCGATCGCGTTTGGCTGCTGTCGTTCGACATCGTTCGGGGTTCACCAAGGAGGCAGGGAGCCGATGGCTAAAGGGGCTCACGCCAAGGCGCGGAGGCGCGAAGGAACAGTAAAGGATGAAAAGCAAGGAACCGGGACGGACGCCGCAAGCGGGACTGATAGCCGCCGGCCTCCATCCATCCTCTTTGCTTTCTTCTTTTGCGCCTTCGCGGCTTTGCGTGAGGCCATCATTTCACCTCAGCGGCTCGGTGGTGTTGCCCTCGTCGCCAGTTGATCAGTGCCGGGGACGCGGTCGAGCGTCGACACGGCCGCGGGCAGCCCGAGCGTCTCGCCCATCTTTTGCCGCAGCGTCCTGACCCGTTGCAGCAGAAAAACCAGGGCGAGAACCACGATCAGCAACAGGGCCAACAGGGTCAGCAACAGCGACGCCGAGGACGAGCTTCGCGGCTCGATCACGGGCCGTTGCCTCTTCCCGCGCGTTGCAGGCGACGGCGTCTCAGATGCCATGCCCAAGGACCCGTCGGTCGAAAGGTCGATGCCGGCGGGTTCCGTCGGCGGCACTGACGGTTCGGCGCCCGATGGCGGCAGATTGGAATCGCAACGATCAGCCATGCGCCCAATTATGTCCGGCGTTCGTCGACGCGGCAAGCCGAGCGGCGGCACTTGTCAAGTCGCGCTTTGCAGCACCGGCCGGCTGTCCTACCGCGAATTGCTCGCCTGAAGCTGCGGCGAGCGGAGCGAACGGGCCGTCTGAATCGCCTGTTGAAGCATCGTGTCATCGGACTCCGGCATCCGGCCTTCAATCGGCTTGGCGACCATGTGGACCTGCCGCGCGGCGACCTCGAGGTCCGGTTCCACGCCGACGTGGGCGAAGGGGTGCCCCTTGGGCGAATAGAACTTCGCCGTCGTCAGGCGAACGCCCGACGTCGAGTCGTCCAGCGGGAAGATGCCCTGCACCGACCCCTTGCCGAAGCTGCGGACGCCGACCAGCGTTCCACGGTGATGGTCGCGGATCGCTCCGGCGAAAATCTCCGCCGCGCTCGCGCTGTCCTGGTCGATCAGGACCACCAGCGGCATCCGCCACTTGCCCTGCTCGTGGGCCGAGTAGGTGATGTCTTCCTGGGCGTTGCGGCCCCGGGTCGAGACGATCACGCCGCGGTCGACGAACCGATCGACCACCTCGACCGCCGACACCAGCAGCCCGCCGGGGTTGCCTCGCACGTCGACGATCAGGCTCCGCATCCCGTCGCGATGCAACTTCCACAGGGCCGTGTCGAGGTCGCGGGCGGTCGTCTTCTGGAAGCAGGTCAGACGGAGATAGCCGACGCCGTTCTCCGAGTCGACGATCGACACCTGGTCGACGCTCGGCACCTCGACCACTCGGCGGCGGACGGTCAGACGCCGAGGCAATTCGCCCTGTCCAACCACGAGCAGATCCACGGTCGTACCATCGGGACCTTGCAGCATGTTGGCTGCCTGGTCCGTTGTCATCCGCGCGGTCGATCGGTGATCGACTTCAAGGATCCGGTCGCCTGCACGCACACCGGCCTGCTCCGCGGGGCTGCCGGAGATGACGCGGACGATGACCAGCCCGCCGTCCTGGGCCTTCAATTCAACGCCCAGTCCGACGAAACTTCCCTCGATCTGCGCGTAGACTTCGTTAAGCTGGTCCGGCGTAAGGTAGGCGGAGTAGGGATCCAAGGCGTTGGTCGCGCCGCAAAGATACTCGAGCACGACGGCGGCCGGAGTGATCTCGAGCCGCTCTTGGGCCAAGCGGGCAGCCGCGGCGACGGCCGCTCGGGCGTCGGCCCGGCTGTTGATCGGCGATGCGTCGATCGTCCGCCGCAGTTCGCTGCGGAACGAATCGACGGCCGCACGGTTCCGCTGCGGGACGTTCTGATCCAAGAACATCGGCTCGCTTAGGGCCACTTCGAGGTTGCCGGTGCCGCGCTCGACGAGTGCGGCCCAGCGGGGAAGCTCGACGTAGTGCGACTCGATCTTCACCAAGACCTGGGCGTAGAGATCGAGCGCCCGGTCCAGGGGCAGACGGACGACGGACTCGCGGAAGCTGCGGTCGGCATAGCGACGCTCGATGTCGTAGTGGAGCCTGGCCGTGTCGAACCGCTGCTTGAGCTTGGCGTCTTGCGGGTGCTGGCGGACGGCGTCCTCGTAGTGTCCGAGCGCTTCGCCCCAGCGGCGCTGCTGTTCAAGCTGGTCCCCGCGGCGCAAAACCTCTGCCACGTCGCCGCGGGGATCGGAAACGGTGATGGTGGTCGGCAGTTGCGCGGCTGCCGTGGTGGCCAGTAGCAGCGAGAGAGCTGCCAAGCACACGCGATAGCCGACCGTCCAGACCCGTCGTCGTTTGATGTCGTCCATAGTTGCTTCTAAGCTGGCCCGCAAGCCGCTCGCGGCTTCTAGCCGAACTCCGTCGGCCACATGCGGCGTCGCAAACAGGGGTAGGCAAAATTGGGCGGCGAGCAGGCCGGGAAACGGGTCTGATTTCCCGGCCTCTTGGAAGGATACTTCATCTCGGTGGAGGCGTCAAAAAATTTCCTACGTCACAATCCGAGAAACCCCTACAATCGGAATAAACGGAGGACCGGCCTTTCCCGAACGAACGTTTGCCTGGCACTTTGCCGCAGGCGGGAATTAAATAACCCCTGCCGTCGATGACTAGCCGTTCCGAAGAGTCGGAAGATGCCGGCCTAGTCGCGGCCGACAAAGACAGAAACGGCCGCAGAGAAGGAAGAACCGGCCGCGGACTTGCCGTTCGTAGTTCCGCCTTTACGCGGCGACCTCACTCGAAATACCGGTTGAAAGCCGGAACTACGAACAACATTGCAGTCGTGCTCTCGTACGCGTCAACAGACCGTCGCTTGCGAGTCGGGCCAGCGTTCGCGCGGCGAGAAATGCCCGTTAGGCCACGACCTTAAAGACCTGATCGTGTTCCCGCGCGTGCGAGGTCGCGTGGAGCCCGACCGATTGGCCGGGCGTCGCCTGGGTGACCGCCTGGTTGTCGATCTGCATCGAGTCGATTTGCTGCGTGAAATCGCTCGTGTGGCCGCGAACATGGATCGTGTCGCCCACATGGAGCACGTCGTGGGTGACGTTGACTGCCATGACGCCGATCTTGCTGAAATAGTGTGTCACCTTGCCGATTTCAACTTCTGACATGGCGCCGCCCTCCCGGAATCGTTGCCGCTGAATCGCCTGCGGCATTATATGCCTCTCGGCAAGCACCGATCTGACCGCAGAGCGTTCGCAGTTCCGGCTTTCAGCCGGTGTTCAAGATGAAATCGCCGCCTAAAGGCGGAACTACGAACGACTCGGCGCTCCCGCCACTGAGTCCTTCCCCTCCGCCCTTCGGCTAGGTAGACTGGAGGCATGTTCATCGACGAAGTGGAAATCCAGGTGGCGGCCGGCAAGGGGGGCGACGGGTGCGTCAGCTTTCGCCGTGAGAAATACATTCCCCGTGGCGGTCCCGACGGTGGGGACGGCGGCGACGGCGGCAGCGTCATCCTCGTTGCCAAGGAGGGGGTCGATAGCCTGTCCCCGCTGACGCAACGCCACCTCTGGAAGGCCCTGGATGGCGAACGGGGTGGCTCGGCCAATTGCCACGGCCGGTCGGCCGGAGACCTGACGATCTTCGTCCCCCCCGGCACGGTAGTGATTGACGCCCGGCATGGACATGTGCTCAAGGACCTTTCGCCGGCCGGCGAGCAAGTCGTCGCCGCGATGGGCGGCAAAGGCGGCAAGGGGAACATCCGTTTCAAGTCGGCCACGAATCGGGCCCCCAGGCAGTTCACGCCCGGCGGGCCGGGCGAGGTTCGCAACCTGCGGCTCGAACTCAAGCTGATCGCCGACGTCGGACTGGTCGGCAAACCGAATGCCGGCAAGAGCACGCTCTTGAGCCGCCTGTCGCGCGCCCGGCCGGAGATCGCCCCTTACCCGTTCACGACCAAGCACCCGAACCTCGGCCGCGTGCAGATCGACTTCGACCGTTCGTTCATCATGGCCGACATCCCCGGCCTGATCGAAGGCGCGTCGGAAGGGGCCGGCCTGGGGCACGAGTTCCTGCGGCACATCCAGCGGGCCGGCATCCTCGTTCACCTCGTCGAGCCTGACCCGACCGACGGCACCGAGCCGATGGCCAACTATCGGGCGATTCACGCGGAACTGGAGCAATACGACGCCCAGTTGTCGCGGGAAAAAGGGGACAGCCCCCATTTGTGCGAAGCACCCTCCGGGCCGTTCCGGCAAATGGGGACTGTCCCCTTTTTCCCGCTTGGCACTCGGCCCGAGATCGTCGTGGTCACCAAGGCGGATCTACCGCTAGCCGTCGAAGTGAAGAATCGTCTGGCCGAAACCCTCGGCCGCGAGGTCCTTCTGATCTCCGCCGTGACCGGCCAGGGCCTGAACGAGCTGGTCGCAAAGATCGCCGAAACGCTCCGGGGAGAACCGGCGCCGTGGTGAAAGGGTGGGTGCCACGGGCTGCGGGAGCTTCGGGGCAAACCGATAGGGACAAAGATGACACTATTCGCCGACGCCCCACTGATCGGATTCGATGTGTTCGCACGGGCTGTTGCTCTATTCTTCTGGTTGGCCTCGCTGGTGAGTCTCCCCGTCCTTGTGTTCGTTGCCTTAGTCACGAATTCGCGAACGCTCATCTTGTATGTGATTGTTGTTCTCGTATTCCTTAGCGCGGCATTCCAACCGTGGCGGGACTTCCGGCCGCCAATGCCGAATGCCAACGGCTATCTCGCCTCGGACATCGCTGCAAACCACCCCATTTTCAGGAACGCAGCAATCGCCTGGACGGCCGAAGTCGTATTTGCGATAGGATCGCTTCTGCTGATCGTCGTTCGCCGCGGGAGAGCCGCAGCCGTCCGTCACGCCTCGGTGCGCAGTGCGCAACATGCGGAGACTCCGATCACAAGTCACCGGGTTTGGGTAGCAGTGCACCGCGCGTTTTTGGTAGCAGTCCTCCTCGCGTCACTGTTGGTGCTATTATTGGCGATCGTCGCGAGCTCTTAGTCGATGACCCTGCCAACCGCTCGTATGTCGCAACAATGCCCTATCGCCGTGGATATCGGCAATGCTCGGATCAAGCTGGGCTTGTTCGATCGCGAGCACGGCGCGGCGATGCCCGAGCCGTTGGCGACGCTCTCATTGATGGGCGATGCGCCGAACGATGCGACGAACCCGGACGAGATTGCGTCGTGGCTGGAGGAGATCGACCCGCTGCACGCGTGCAAGCACGCACCCTACGATTGGTCGATTGCCAGCGTCAACCGCCCGGCGGCCGCTCGGCTGATCGACTGGCTCCGCGAGCATCGGCCCGCGGATCGCGTCAGGCTTCTCTGCAATGCTGATGTGCCCTTGGAGGTTCGGCTGCCGCAGCCCGAACTGGTTGGCATCGACCGGCTGGTCAATGCGGTGGCGGTCAACCGATTGCGGCAGCCCGATGCGGCGGCCATCGTTGTCGATGTGGGCACGGCGATCACCGTCGATCTGCTTTCGGCGGACGCGGCCTTCTTGGGCGGGGCCATCCTGCCAGGCATGGCCATGTCCGCCCGGGCGCTCAATGAGTTCACCGACCGCCTGCCGGTGGTCGATGTCTCGAAGTTGACCGCGCCGCCGGCCGTCGGCGCGGCGACCGTGTCGGCCATCGAGTCGGGCGTTTTTTGGGCGGCTGTCGGAGCGATCCGCGAGTTGGTCCGGCAAATGTCGGATGGACAAAACCTGGTGGAAGTCTTCATTACCGGCGGGGCCGGCGCGGCCGTCATGCGGGAGCTCGGTCCCAACGTCCGTTACGTTCCGCACCTGACGCTCTCTGGCATCGCCCTGGCCGCGGCAAGAGTGGCCAGGTCTGAGGACTAGCCATCACCGATTCATCCGCGTTGGAGATTGTCCGTGCAGAAGTTGTTGTTGATTGCTGTGGCTGGCGGCCTCGGCACCCTGGCTCGCTACGGCCTTGGCGGCGTGGTGCAGCAGAATTACGGCAAGTTGTTTCCGTGGGGCACTGTGGTCGTCAACCTGCTGGGTTGCCTGGCGTTCGGCGTCATTTGCTCGGCGCTCGAAGAACTCTGGCCCGCAAGCGGCCTGTCCCGGGCAATTCTTCTCATTGGTTTCATGGGCGGTTTCACCACGTTCTCGACGTACATGTTCGAGACGCATAGACTATTGGCGGACGCTCAATGGCTGCCGGCCGTCGGCTATTTCACGTTTCACAATGTCGGCGGGTTCGCGGCGATGGTGGCCGGGCTGGCCTTGGGACGACTGCTGTAGCCGCTGATCCTTGAAGGAGGCGACGGATGCGATTGCCCGAAGAAGCTGAACTGTTGCGAATCTTCATTGGCGAGAGCGATCGCCACGACGGCAAGCCGCTTTACGAGGCGATCGTGCTTCTCGCCCGGCAGCGCGGCATGGCCGGCGCGACGGTCCTCCGCGGCGTCATGGGTTTCGGGGCCGATAGCCGGATGCACACGGCCAAGATCCTGCGTCTTTCGGAAGACTTGCCGATCATCGTCGAAATCGTCGACAGCCCCGAGCGGATCGCCGCCCTGCTGCCCGAAATCGACGCGATGATGAACGAGGGACTCATCACCGTCGAACGCGCGAAGGTGATCGTCTATCGGCACAGCAAGCCGACGGCGTGAGACGCCGCGCCGTCACGTCTCGCGATTGCTGCGAACACTAGCCCGACGCGCAAGCGAGGGTCGGCTCAACCGCGTGGCCCCGTCGTTGCTCGCATCGGGAAAACGTTTCGCCAACTCTATTGGCACTCCAATACGTAGTGGATGGCGGCTTCGAGACTCTCCTCGTCGCCGAGGTATCGCTGGCTTCCCCGCTCGGTCCACCAGTTCTCTCGCAACTCGGCGCCGCGACTATGCTGGAGCGATTTGAGGTTCCGAGTACACCACGCTTTGAGTTGGTCCCTCATATCCTCCGGTTTTCGATCCGCTGAAACAACCACGTGGACGTGCTGTGTTCGGCAAGCCACCGCATGAAGGCGCCAACCGCGGAGGGTGCAATGGTCCCGCACGGTCTTCTCGACAACCGTGCGTTGTTCATTGTCAAGCGTACATGTCGGCTCGGTCATGCGCTTTTGCGATGCCGCCTTCTTGATCCGATCAGGCTCCTGAATTCCTTTGCCTTTCCACACCCAGCCCCGATCATCACCGGGCAACCAGCTCCCGTAGGTCGTCCACGTGAGAAGGAACCCCAACGGATCGGGCATCGGCGATTCATGCGGCCGGGTGCGTCGATTGCCAAAGCCAGCCATAGCACCCCCCTGTTGCGCTGACAAAAGCCAGTTGCCAGAGTAGCACTGGGCCGATATGCAAGCAAGGGCCGACCGCGACACCCTCGCTTGCGCTTCGGGCTAGTGTGTGCGCCGGCGTGCTAGCGATTGGGGCTAGTGCTGAAGCCGGGCGGCCGCGAGCGTGTTGTGTAAGAGCATGGCGACGGTCAGAAGCCCGACGCCGCCGGGCACTGGCGTAATGCGGCTGGCAACTTCCTTCACCGCGGCGAAGTCCACGTCGCCGACCAAGCCGGCCTCCGTGCGGTTCATCCCGACGTCGATCACCACCGCGCCGGGCTTGACCATGTCGGCCGTGATGAACTTCGGCTGCCCAATGGCGACGACCAGAATGTCGGCCGTGCGCGTCACCGTTGGCAGGTCCCGTGTCCGGCTGTGGCAAACGGTCACGGTGGCATCGCCCGTCGGGCCGCGCTGCATCAACAGGATCGCCATCGGCTTGCCCACGATGTCGCTCCGGCCGACCACGACCACGTTGGCCCCGGCGGTCGGGATGTTGTTGCGGCGGAGCATCTCGACGATCCCATGCGGCGTGCAGGGGAGAAACCGCGGGCGGCCCTGGACGATCCGGCCGACGTTCTCCGGGTGGAATGCGTCGACGTCCTTCATCGGGCTGACGGCTTCCAACACCCGCCGCTCGTCGATCTGCTTCGGCAGCGGCAACTGGACGAGGATGCCATGGACGGCCGAATCGCGATTGAGCCGGTCGACCAGCGTGAGCAGCTCGTCGGTCGCGGTCTCCTTGGGCAAGCGGTGAATCTGGCTGGCGATGCCGGCCTTCTCGCACGCCTTCTCTTTGTTCCGCACGTAGACTTGGCTGCCGGGGTCCTCGCCAACCAACACGGCCGCGAGGCAAGGCGTTACGCCCGTTCGCTTGACGAACTCGGCCACGTCGGCGGCCGCCTCCGCGCGAAGTTCCTGAGAAAGAGACTTTCCATCGAGAATCGTGGCAGTCACGGACTTCTTAGCCTCCAGTCGTTTTCAGACGCCGAACGTAGACCGTGGATAGCGGTCACCGAAGCAACGGCAAAGGAAACGCCGCTGGGCGATCGCCAAAAGCAAACCGGCGGCAAGTTTGCCGCCGGCTAGTGTATCCAAACGCGATCGGTCTACTCAGCAGCAGCCGCTTCGACGATCTGAATCCGCCGGCCGCCGCGGTCGAACTGGACGGTGCCGTCGACCAGCGCGTAGAGCGTGTAGTCGCTTCCTTGGCCGACGCCGTGACCGGGATGGTACTTCGTGCCGACTTGCCGAACCAAGATGTTGCCCGCCCGAACCTGCTCGCCGCCGAACCGTTTCACGCCGCGGCGCTGGGCATTGCTGTCGCGACCGTTCCGGCTGGAGCCTTGTCCCTTTTTGTGTGCCATAGACTCACCGCAAATAATTCGATTGTCCGGCGGGTCGCTCACCCGCCTCACCTGACGAAGGCCCCGGCAGGTTAGCCACCTGCCACGCCGAATCTCTCTTTCTAGCGGTAAACCCACTGGTAGTCAACCCCGCCGGGGACTCCGTAGCGGATTTCCTCCTCGTGCTCGTTGAACGAATCGCCTGGACGCCAGAAATTGAGCTTGAGCGTCTTGCGATAGAGACGGCGGCCGGAAGCCACTTCCCCCTTCTTCTGCTCGCCCGGAAGGTCCTTCCAACGGTAGGCGTTCGTCAGGCCGGAGACATAGGTCGAGAAGCGGACGATCCGCGGGTCAATGTCTTCCCAAGTTGCGATACCCCAAAGAGTTTCGTTCACGGCAATCGACCGGCACATGTCGACCGTGTTCAGGAACCGCCGACGGGGGTCTTCCCGTTGCTGGATGGCCAGCATGGCCAGCGGAATCACGCGGTCGGCATAGACCTTCGTGAAGCCTGCCTGCTCCTTCATATGCTGGTGCCCCTCGAGAAGGAACTCCGGCGTGAACTGCACCGGCCGATCCTCCATCTTCACCTGAAAGAGCTGTTTCTTCGCAAACGTCTCGTAAGGCAACTCGACGTCCTCGACCGGGTGCATGACCTTGCCCGTGTTGGTCACCGAATAGACCATGTACCAAATCAGCTTCCGTTGCATCTTTCCGCTCGGTTGCGGGATGTCGACCCAGATCATTCGCATCGGCTTGAACCGGAATTCAAGCGCCCAAATATCGCGGCGGAAGGGAACGTCCTTGGCGAAGTCGAGCTTCGGATCGGCCGAGAGCAGCTCGACCACGTCGTGCCGTTCGACCGATTCCTCCATCGCCCGCATCGGGTCGATCGTCTGCATGACGCCCGGCGCGAGTTTTCGGTAGGGCGATCGGGTCGTGACGGGCTTGGCAGGCGGTTGAACCGCGGGCGCCTTTGGCGTTGGGGCCGCCTCCTGTGCCATAGCGGACAGGCAGGCCCAACCCAGCAGTGCGGCCGACAAAACCAGACGGAACATCGGACGATTCATCGAGCAGCTCTTTTCCTGTTCAAGACGCCAGCGATCTGACGACGCGCCGAACGTAAGATGCCCAACTGGCGCAAAGTGCGCCGGCGGCTAGTCTAAGTATAGTTGCGGCCGTCCGGCGGCGTCAAGTAATTGATTGCCCCCCAGAAGAGCCATCGGGGTGGTTGCGCCGTCCGCGCACACCACACCACCCGAAAGGGCGTGGCCGTTCGGCCCTGCCACACGCACAATTTGCGCGTCCTGTTGCTTGATATTTGCCATTGCGGCAATTATCATCGACGTTATTGCATCTGGCGGTTGTAGGAGGCGGCAATCCGTCGCCAACCGACTTTCTTTTTCGGATCAGGCTGGGGAGTGTATTGCTATGGGTCGTGCTATCGCCGTGCTAGTCGGTGGACTGGTGCTGTTTCATGCCGTCGCGGCGCCCGCGCAGAACGCCGTGCTGACCGAGGAGTACGGCGCCGGCGTCCACGCCTTCTTCGCCTGCGACTTCAACAAAGCCTACGATCAACTGACGGCCGCCATTGATGGCGGATCGAAAGACCCGCGGGCGTTCTATTTCCGCGGCTTGGCCTATCTGAAACTCGGCCGCCCGACCGAGGCCGCGGCCGACTTCCGCGCCGGCGCTGATCTCGAAAGCGGCGACGTCAACAAGTTCTACAACGTCGGAAAGTCGCTCGAGCGCGTTCAAGGCGCCGGCCGACTGGAAGTCGAGAAGTATCGCGCGGCTGCCCGACTGGTCGCCTATCAGCAGGCCGAGCGGATCCGCAAGGCCCGCTACGAAGCGCTCCAACGCGAGGAGTCGCGAGTCCTGCGTGAACAGTCGCAGGGCGCGCCGGAGGGCAAGGCCGTCGAGCCGCCGCCGGAACCGGGCGACAATCCGTTCGGCCCGGCCGCGCCGCCGGAAGCGAAGAAGCCCGCCGCCCCGTCGGCAGAGCCTGACCCGTTTGCTCCCGCCGCGGAAAAGCCGAAGGCCGAAAAGCCGGTCACCAGCAGGAAAGGCGGCCTGATGGGTTCCATTGGCCGCGCGATCGGCAAGGGCGTTGCCGGCGACGAAGGCAAGCCGGCCGCCGGCGGCAC
>JBDKUC010000089.1:0-24634 GCA_039679885.1 Thermoguttaceae bacterium
CGCCTTCACCGTCGCCTCGTTGACGTCCGTGACTTTGCCTTCCGGGCTGATCGTGACCATCGGGTCGAGGTTGGCCTCGATCAGGCCGCGCGCGTAGCGTGAAACGGCCCGAATCTCGCGCTCGATCCGCAGCCGCTCGGTCACATCCCGGGCAGCGGCAAAGACGCCCTGAATGTCCCCGGCCGAGTTCCGGTAGACGACGGCGTTGTAGAGCACGTCCGTTGTCCGGCCATCGACGTGGCAAATCGTCAGCGGGTAGTCGTGGACCAAGCCCTCGGCTAGCACCTTCCGGTATCCCTCGCGCGCTCGCTCCGGCTCGGTGAAGTAGTCGGAGAAATCGCTGCCGATCAGCCGTTCGCGGGCGGCGCCGGTCGCCTTCACCGTCGCCTCGTTCACGTCGGTGACCTTGCCTTCCGGGCTAATCGTGACCATTGGGTCGAGGCTGGCCTCGATCAGGCCGCGGGCGTAGGACGAAACGCCGCGAAGCTCCTGCTCGACTCGCAGCCGTTGGCTCACCTCGTTCTCGAGCCGGCGGATCGTCGTGGCCAATTGGGAGGTCCGCTGGCGCACCCGCTCCTCGAGTTCCGTGTTCGCCGCTTCGAGCTTTTGCTGCGCATCGCGGACCGCGACGCCCATGCGGTTGAAGGTGCCTGCCAAATCGGCCAGCTCCAGAATGTCCGCGCTCTCGGCAACGTGCCCCAGCTCGCCGCGGGCGATGGCGTCGGCGTGCGTTTTCAGGCTCCGCAACTGGTGAATCAGCCCCCGGCTCATGCGTGCGGCGAAGACGCCGGAGAGCAGCGTGACCAGCAAGCTCGCGCCGCCGGCCACCCAAAGCCCGGTGTAGACGTCAGCCATGACTTCCCGGACGGGCCGGCGGGCGCCGGCGACCCACCCGAAATCCGCAATCGGGACGCGCGCCGTCATGAAGTTTTCGTTGTACTCCGGCAGCCGCAGGACGCCTGATCGCCTCGCATTGTCTGCAAGAGCCGCCTTCAACAGCGGATCGCTTGGCCGGCAATCGACGTGCTGTGATCGGCGAGGATCGCTTCCGTACACGCGGACGCCATGGCGATCGAAAATGCCGACATCGCCAATGGCGGCGGCGCCGCCCCGGCGCAGCTCGGCGATGTGCTTGCCGAATTCTTTCGGGTCGACCACGGCCGAGACAACGCCCAAGAACGTGCCTTTGTTGTCCTCAACGCGTCGGGCGATGATGAAGCTTGCGGCCCCTGTCGACGCGTTTAGCGACAGGTCGCTCATCGCCCAGCGACGGCCACTCCGCAGTCGCGCGAAATACTCCTGGGCGCCAACGTTCGCTATCGACGCCGCCGGATCGCTCGAAACGACGAGCTGACCGTCCGGCCCGAACCAGTTCCACGTTTGAACGGAATGATACTCGTTGAGATTGCCGCGAAGGAACTCGGCCATCTGAGCCGGCGTGTAGGGCCGGAGTCGAGAGAACGCTTGGCCGATGGCCAGCTCTTGGCGGCGAACGTCTTGAATGAAATCCTCGAAAACGGCGGCGACGTGCCGGGCTGCTTCGACGTTCTCCGCCCTCTGATCGTTCCAGCGACCGTAGTACCAAGCGCCAAAAATCGCCGATTCCACGATCAGCAAGGGGACCAGCGCCAAGAGCACCAGACGCATCAGCGCGCGCCGCATGGTGACAGGTGCGTTCAAAGAGCGTCTCACGGTCGGCCGTACTTCAAGGAAGCAGAGATCAGACAGGGCATACTTGCTCGCTTTCTTGCAGTGTACTAGGGCTGCCGCCGGTTGTCATCGCCATTTTCCGGCGGACATGTCCGGAGCCCTCTTCGCCAGTTCGGATTATGACTGCAAATGCGCCCACGCGGGACGGGCGGAGCACACCGCTGCGGGCGCGACACGCCTATCGCGCTGCGGTTCCCCAATGGTGCTAAGAAAACTCCCGATCACTCGACCGTACTTTTCTTCATCCCAGTTCGGTGAATCGTCGGATTCGCAGCGCAGCCTCCCGGGCTACAATCGGAAACGTGGTGGTTGCCAGCCATCGCTCATGACAGTGTTACGGAGACTATCGCAGGAGGAACTAATGTCACCCCACCGGCAACCCTTAGCCGCCTTGGATCGGCCCAACCCGTTCGCAGCATTGTTCGAAGAGATCACCGAGATCGCCCAGGCCGCGCTGCGGCGCTCTGCATATTTCGAATTGCGCGAGGTGACTTGCGACTTTCGCGGCGGCGTGCTGACGTTGCGGGGACGCTTGCCAAGCTATCACCTCAAGCAGGTCGCTCAAACGGCTGTCGCGGGCGTGCCCGGCGTCGTTGAGGTCGACAATCGCGTCGAGGTCGCCTCGCCATCGGTCTCGACAAACGATTGGAGCAAGGATCGAGCCGAGTTGTCGGCCTAACCGTGACAGCAGAAGGATCTCATCAGCGTCAAGGAGGACGGGCCATGACCCAATCACGCCGTAGGATGGACTTCCCAGTCCGTCCAGTTCGGGGACGGATTAGGAAATCCGTCCTACGGATGTAAGCACCACTATTGTGGCGGCTCGCCGTCGATGGCGGCGTTGGCGACGTGGTCGAGAATCACCGCGCGGGGCAGTCCGCGAATGGCCGCGCACTCGTCGATGCTGAATCCCGCCGCCAGTAGACGCCGCGTCCAGTAGTGTGAAGGTCGTTCTCCGTGGGGTACGTTGTCAACTTGTCGGGCGACGCGGGACGGATCAAGGGCATCGCGACGGCTCGCATTGTCTTCTCCGCCGCCAAATCTTGGACGATAGTCGCCGGCCGGCGGACCGCCCGGCTCAGGAGAGCCACCGTGCAGCTTGCTCAACAGAGTGTCTGGCAGTGGCAGCGGGCGGCTGAGCTCCGACTGGCCTCGCATCACCTCGGCGCCCAGTTCGGTCAACTCGACCACCGGTCGGAAGCGGTCGACGTCCGCCTGCTGAAGGCAGTGGAGGTCGATCAACGCATCGACGATCGTCGTCACGTCCGCTTGCGTCAGGTGCTTGAGCAACCCGAAGGTGCTGAGCTTGCGGAATCCCAGCTTCTTGACCTTGGCGTCGCCCGAGCCGCAAAGCATCTTTGCGATCAGCGTCTTGCCGCAGGAGCAGCGTGCCTGGGCCCGCGCGACGCCGCTGAGAACGATGCGGACTGTCTTGAGAACCGCGCCGTCGGCGTGCCCGTCGACCGACCCCATCGGCGGGCCGAATCGCGACGGTGAGTCGCTCGGGACCGGCGGGCTGGCCGGCTGGATCGACTTCTCGCTCTGCGACGTTGTCTTGCCCCGCAGCCGGCAGTTGTCGCAATGGCCGCAGTCGTGGCCGTTCTGCTCGCCGAAATAGTGGAGGATCTCTTGCTGCCGGCACGAGCCGCTTTGCGCGAAGCGAACGACGCGTTCGAGCTTCTCGTATTCCAGGTCTTTCCGGCGCTGCACGGCCTCGAAGTCGATCGCGATGTCCGCAAATGGCACGTCGCGGCGGATCATCCGGATCGCCCTGCCACGGAACGGCGGAACGTAGGTGAACGCTTCGAGGTTGTTCAACTCGCGCAGGGCGTACGCGATCGAGGCCTGATCCAACTCGTCATGCACCGAGAGATCCCGAAAGTTGAACGCCACGAGTTCCTGCCGCCGCGGCCCGACGATCCGCTCGACCGCGTGCAGCACTTTCCGCTGGGTCTTCGCCTGCCGGGGCAACAGATCGACGAGAGTCGGCAGATCGCTGTCGATGCGGACCGATGCGAGGTTTTGCGACGCGATGAGCCGTTCGAGAACGCCGGCGCTTTCGAGCAGTTGCTCGCAGTTGCCGACGCCCTCACTGCCGATGGGCAGGCCGAGCATCTGCTTCAACTCATCCTGAGTCAACTCGATTGGATTCTCTTCCCGGCTGCGGAGGAGATCGTAGACGGCCTCGACATGCTCGGGGGCCGGGTAGGCGTTCTCGATGAAATACTCTTGGATGTAACGATCCGAGGCGTGATAGAGCATCAAGCAGTGCGAGGGGGCCCCGTCGCGGCCCGCACGGCCCGCCTCCTGGTAATACGCCTCGACGCTGCCGGGAATGTTGTAGTGAACGACGAAGCGAACGTCCGGCTTATCGATTCCCATGCCGAACGCGTTGGTGGCGACGACCACTTCGCGATCGCCGCGCATGAAGTCTTCTTGGGCCTTGCGACGATCATCCGGGAGCAAGCCGGCGTGGTAGACCACCGTGCGGCGACCGGTCTGCCGGGCGACAATCTCGGCCACCTCTTCCGCCCGCTTGCGGGTCGAGGCATAGATGATTCCCGCTCCCGGCGTGCGGCTCAGGAAGTCGACCAGTCGCTGCGGCTTCTCTCGCTCGCTCCGCGGCAACTGCACTTCGTAGAACAAGTTCGGCCGCGCGAAGCCCGTGATGAACGTCTTCGGTTCGCGCAGGGCCAACTGCTCGATGATGTCTCGCCGCACGCGGTCCGTGGCCGTGGCCGTCAGGGCGATTGTCGTCGGATCGCCCAGCAGGCGGCGGAAATAGCCGAGCCGCGCGTAGTCGGGCCGGAAATCGTGCCCCCACTCACTGATGCAGTGCGCCTCGTCAACCGCCAGCAGCTTCGGCCGCACCTGCCGCACCGCCTCCAGAAAACGGCCGCTGCGGAACCGTTCCGGCGAAACATAGACAAGCCTGAACTCACCGGCCGCCATCCGGTCGAGCCGATCCTGCTGTTCACCCGCCGCCAGGGCGCTATTGATGAAGCTGACGGGCAGCCCCAACGCCTGAAGCTGATCGACCTGATCCTTCATCAACGCGATCAGCGGCGAGACGACCAGCGTCAGGCCGTCCAGGGCGATCGCCGGCAACTGGTAACAGAGGCTTTTCCCGCCGCCGGTCGGCATGACGCAGAGGCAATCTTCGCCGGCCAACACCGTCGCGATGACTTTCTCCTGCCCCTCGCGGAACGCGCTGAGGCCGAATCGCGGCAGGTAAGACTCAGGCGTGGGCATCATGCGTGAGGGAGTTCGTGCGAACGGCCCGCTTAGCCGCCGGCACGGCGGCGCGCAGCCGACGTTCCGCCGGCCGCTAAGCGACCGATTGCCAGCGGCGCATCGCTGACACTATCGTCTGAGCGAAGATCGGTTTATCATTATAGCATGGATACGATTCCCGACGATCCCGGCCGGCGCGGCGTGGTGGGGATTGTTCTTCGCGAAGGCCGCATGTTGGTGATCCGCCGATCGCAGCGGGTGGTCGCCCCGGGGGTGTTCTGCTTTCCGGGCGGCGGCATCGAGGGCGACGAGTCGGAAGAGGAAGCCCTCGTCCGCGAGTTTCAGGAAGAGGTTGCCCTCGCGGTCCGGCCCGTACGGCGGCTCTGGCGCTGCGTCACTCCCTGGAAGGTCGAGCTGGCTTGGTGGCTCGCCGAGTCGCCGGCCCCGATGACGCCAGTCGCGAATCCGGACGAGGTCGAGTCGATCCATTGGTTGAGCTCCCAGGAAATGGCCCAGACGCCCAACCTCCTGGAAAGCAACCGCCGGTTCCTGGAGCTGATGGCGCAAGGGGAAATCGTCCTCTAGGTGGCGCGTCTCGCTTATGGGTGGCCATGAGGTGCCATGCTTGCTAAGCGAGCGCAGCGAGACAGCAAGCATGTTTGTCGCTCCTCATGCCCACGACAAGCGTGGGCACGGCGCCCTCGAACAGCCTGCGATTCGAACATCTGCCAAATCGCCCAGTTTATCGCGTTCATCAGGACATCCCTGATTCGTTGAGTTTTGGCCGATTCCTGTGGCGGCGCTGCCGTTTCTGTGCCTTGACATGGCTCGCAAAATCATGGCACAATGCGGGGCGTAACCGGTCTCGCAGTACGGGGTCTGCGCGCGCAGTGGCACGCCGGCCGTCCGCGAGGCTGTCTCACCAGCCAAGGAGCAAGGCGGTGTCATTCAGGCTGCAGTTGTTGTCGTGGTGCCGTCGTGGATGGAACGGCAGGAACAGACATTGTGGGTCGGCCGCGGCCGCGAGCTTCGGATCTCTGGCCAATCGGCGTCTGCAACTCGAACCCTTGGAGCAGCGGCAACTGCTTGCCGCCTTCGCGCTGACGGGCCCGGTGTCGCAAACGTACACGCTCGGCCAAGCCGTTCCCATCACGTGGACCGCCAGCAGCGTGGCGTCGGGCGCCAAGATCAGCCTCTGCTATGACCGGGACGCGGTTTGGGGCAACGGCAACGAGAGCTGGATCGAGGTCGACAAGGTCGCGGCGGCCAATGGCAGCGGCAGCTATAGTTGGAGTACGGCCGGCATTAAGCCCGGCACTTACTACATCGGCGGCTACCTCTATTCCGGCGGATCGCCGACCTACTCCCATCTTGCGAAAGCCATCACGATCCAGTCCAGCGCAACGTCGTTCATGCTGACGTCGCCATCGTCCGGCACGTTCGCCGCCGGAAACACCGTGGACATTCAGTGGACCGCGGGAAACGCGGCCGCCGGCAGCGTCGTCGGCCTCTGTTACGATGTCGATACGACCTTCAACGGCAACGAAAACTGGATCACCGTCGACCAGGCGGCCACAAGCGGCTCGGGCACCTATCACTGGGACACCACCGGCGTCCAGAGCGGGACGTACTACATCGGCGGCTATCTGTATTCCAACAACTCGCCCACCTATTCGCATTTTCTCGAGTCCATCACGATCACCAAAGGCGCGACGCCGACGTTCGGCTTGAGCGCTCCGGACAGCGGCCAGTACACTGCCGGCGACAGCGTCTCCGTGAAGTGGACGGCTGGAAGCCTGGCCACGAACAGCACGGTCAGCCTCTGCATCGATCCCGACAAGACTTTCAACGGCAACGAGAAGTGGATCGCGATGAATCAGGCCGCCTCGAACGGCGACGGCGTCTACACCTGGGACACCGCCAACGTGACCCCCGGGACGTATTACATCGCCGGATACGCCTATTCCGCGCATCAGCCGACCTACTCGCATCTCACCACATCGTTCGTCATTAAGGCCGCGCCGGCGCCCACGCTTAGCATGACCGATCCGGCTTCCGGCAGCTACACGGCCGGCGATAGCATCCCGATCAAGTGGACAGCCGGCAATGTGCCGAGCGGCAGCATCATCGGCCTTTGCTATGACCCCGACAAGATCTGGAACGGCAACGAGAAGTGGATCACCGTGAGCCAGTCGGTCAGCAGCGGCGCGGGCACGTACAACTGGAATTCGGCCGGCGTTAAGGCCGGAACGTACTACACCGGCGGCTATCTCTATGTCAACGGCCGACCGACCTACTCGCATCTCTCCACATCCTTCTCGATCGGGGCTTCACTAACGCTTGCTGCCGATCAGCCGGCTCCGGTCACGCCGCTTTCGGCGGACGAAGTCCTCGCAAGCGAGAGCCAGTTGACGCCGATCATCACCGAGGCGGAGCGTCGATGGGCGGCGTCTGGCCGGAGCCTGACCAACGTTTCCGTGAAGATCGCCGATCTGCCTGGCAACTTGTTGGGCGAGGCCATCGGCAACACCGTCTACATTGACACCGACGCGGCGGGCTACGGTTGGTTCATCGACCCGACGCCGGCCGACAATGCCGAGTTCGCACCCCTGCTGGCTGGCGACCTATCGGCGAAGCCTCACGCGGCAGCGGATCGGCATGCCGACCTATTGACGACCGTCATGCACGAGCTTGGCCATGTCCTGGGCTATCAAGACGTCGACTCGGGGCTGATGGGCGCGAAGCTGTCCTTGGGGGTCCGCTGGCCAGCGGCCGCGGACGAGGCTTTCGCCCAACGCGTCAGCGTCTGACCAGTGCGGCCTGCGTGGGAACACGGCCGGCTGTTACGCCCACGCTTGTCGTGGGCGTGCTCGCTTAGCAAGCAATTCTCACCGTAGGGTGGGTCGACGTCGCAGTACACGGTGGGGCTTCGCAAACCAATCAACGGCGATTTGCACTCTGTCGATTTGCAGAATGAGTTGCCGCGACGGAAGGCCCACCATCGCCTTGGTTTGCTTGATCCATCCTACGCCTTGGTGAGACAGGCGGCTTAGCAAGCACTCTTCAGTTCGATGACGAACCGTGTGCCGCCCACGGCGGCCCGATCGAGCCGCAGGTCGCCGCCCATGTCGCGGGCCAGCCGGCGGCTCAGCGTCAGCCCCAGGCCGATGCCCGGCGCGCTCTCGGCCGCCTGCCGCGCCGACTTCGAGAACGATCGGAACATGCGGCGGCGGGCCGGCGGTGTAAGGCCCGGTCCATGATCCCGTATGGCCAGGCCAGCTTCGCGCGGGCCGGAAATCGCCTCGAGATGGATCCGCTTGTCGGCGGCGCCGGCCGCATACTTGCAAGCGTTGTCGACAAGGTTCAGCAGCACCTGTTCGACCATGGACAGGTTGGCCATGACCATCGCGCCGGCGGCCGCCTCCCGTCCCTCGACGACGAGCGTCATGCCGGCCTGCTCGGCGTGCGCCGTCAATCGCTGCTCGGCCCGATCGATCAGTTCACTGAGCGTCACTGGTTCGAGCGCGCCCCGACCGCGGCCGCGTTCGAGCCGGGCGTAGCTCAACACGTTCTCGACCAGATGCGCCAACCGGTCGGCCTCACGCCGGAGCGAGACGAGGTATTCGCGTTGCCGAGCCGCGTCAGGCACCATCCCTTCCGCGAGCATTTCGGCATAGAGGCGGAACGTCGTCAGCGGCGTCCGCAACTCGTGCGTGACCGCCGAGACGAACGACGCCCGGCGACTGCTCAACCGCACGACGCCCCACAGGAGCGCCGCCACGGCCAGCGCGGCCGTCAACACGCACGCCCAAGCGATCGTCAGGGAAAGCACGATCGGCGAGGCGACGCCATCATCGACCAGCTCCACATGTCCTGGCGCCAGTTGCAACGGCAGCGCCGCCAACACCGGCCGCCCGTCCACGTCGGCATCGAGTCTCACAGGCTGCAAGTCGGCCATCGGCAGCAAGTCGCCAATCGTCGTTAAGAGCGACGTCCGCAACGACGGCCAATCGAGCAGGCAGCCTTGGACAGACTCGCCGCCAGCGGTTGTGACGCGCCGGGCGAGCACCAACCGCCCATCGATCCACAACGGCGTCATCGGCGCCCAGCCTGCCGTCGCTGCCGAGGGCCTTGGCTCCCGGGCGGCCGACGCCTCCTGCGGCACTCCCCTTTGCGACTGCAACGCCGCATTGCGATTCAACGACTGCACTGTCTCGTTGCGGAGACCGAAGTCGGCCGCGTCCGGTTTGCGTTGCAGCCAATTGCTTCGACCGAGGCTGTTGGCCACGCCCTGCTCCGCCGGGTTGAGCAACGGGAGCGGCTCGGCCGTCGCCGGCTGGGGCGGCAGCCGCTCGATCAATTTGCCGCGATTGGCGAACGGCCGCCACTGGGCCAGCGCCTCCGCGGCCTTCTTCACACGATCTTGGTCGATATGGCCCGACCGCAGCAGCTTCTGGAACCGTTCGGCCGGCACTTGCGGCGAACTCACGCGGCCGTCCGGCGCAATCTCGAAGTAGAGAAGCACTTGCGGAGTGGCCGTTGTCAGCAGCGGTGACGGCGTCCAGAGCGATCCACTCGGTCCCAGTCCGGGCAGTCCCGCCGGACGGCCTGCCGCAACGAACGCCTGGTACGCCTGATCGGGCCGGGCGCTCTCCTGCGCCAGGAGCGGCGTCAAGGCCGAGTCCATCCGCCACAGGGCCAAGCGGACCCGCTCCTCGACCAACGCCTGCCGTCGGGCGTCACGTTCCGCCCGCTCAAGCCGCACCGCCGTCAGGCTGATCCAGCCCATCGCCGCCAACACGACGGCGAGACACCCGGCAAACACGGCCCAAAGCACAAACCGGCGAAACATGGCTATCGATCAATTCCTCATCATTTCTAAGACGCCGCCTATCTCGTTTCTCTCGTGTCTTTCAATCGTCTTTCGTTCATTTCGTTTCTTTCGTGGTTTCCTTTTCTGTCATTCGAGCTTCGGGCTTCGAGCTTTGAAACATGTACCCTTTCCCGCGAACGGTCAACAGCACCTCCGGCTCCGGCCCATCGTCGCGAAGCTTCTCGCGCAACCGCGTAACGTGCATGTCGATGGTCCGGGTCGTGATGCCGCGGGGCGAGATGCGCCAGACGTTGGCCAGCAATTCCTCCCGGGCGATCGCCCGGCCGGCGTTCGCGGCCAGGTAGCGGACCAGCTCCGCCTCGCGTTCCGAGAGTTCCGCCCGGCCGCCTTTCGCAAACCGCACCTCGCGCCGGGCCAGGTCGATCGTCCCGCCGGGGATGGCGATTTCCGAAACGTCGGCCGGCCGCTCGGCGCTGCGCCGCAGCACGGCCTCGATCCGAGCCAGCAACTCCTTGACGCTGAACGGCTTGACGACGTAATCGTCGGCCCCGTCCGAAAGACCGCGGACGCGATCCGCCTCTTCGCCCCGGGCGGTGAGGATGATGACCGGCAACGTCGGCCGCAGCCGGCGGACCTCGCGAAGGATGTCCAGGCCGTCGCGCTTCGGCAGCACGAGGTCGAGAAGCAGCAGATCGAACTGCCGCGTCGTGGCCATTTGCAGGCCCGCGTCGCCGTCGCCGGCTTCGATCGGCTCATAGCCGGCGAACCGCAGCGCATCGACGATGCCCCGGCGGATCGCCGCATCGTCCTCGACGGTGAGAATGGTCGTTCGCATCGGCGTAAACCATCATACTGCGACGCGGGAAACGCTGTCCAGATGCTGTACGGCTTCCTACTACATCGATGGCACGTACCGCTCATACTGGTACGTCAGCGTCTTCTCTTGCCCCGGCTCGAGTCTCACGGTCCAGCGGATCTCGCCGCCGCGATGAAGCAACTGGAGTTGTGTGGGATCGACGGACATGGCCCCGCCCTCGGATGCCTCCAGCGGCTTGCCGGTGACCGGATTGGCAATGACGATTTCGACGGCCCGCTTTTCGTAGTTGCGAAGCTGCAGCTTGCCTTCGAGCGTGACCAGGTCAAAAAACGTTCGCACGCCGTTCGGCGAATACGCCTTCATCTTCCGGTCGATCTCCCGCTCCGACTTCTCGTAGGCAACGTTGATCGCGGCAGTCACGGGCAGCTCGCCGCGTCCTCGCTTGGGCGTGTACTTCAGCAAGTCCTCGCTCAACGGCTGATCGGACTTTATCGCCAGGCAGGGGCCGGTCGTCCATGCGGTGTCGGTTTCGTTGCGCAGCACCAACGCATGCTCCATGGCGCCCGGCGGCGACCAACGATAGACATGCGAGTAGCGAATCTTCCGGGTAAAGAGCGTGATGATCGCCTTTTCGCCGCGACGGAGCGTCAGGTCGTTCTTCGTGTAGACCGTGTAGTCCGCCGCCGCGCCTCCCATTTCGGGCAGGCTGCCGACCGATCGGCCCAGATCGCCCTCGGCCGCCGGCGCCGGCCGCCTCTCGATGTTGGGCTGCTGGAATTGCGGCGACATTGCGTTGCTAACCAGGGCGGCGCGATTCATGATCTGGCTCGTCACCGCGGTGGGCGCCTGTGATGCAACCGCAGCACCGATCGCTCGGATCAACTGGCCAACCGCCAGCGGCGCCAGATAGTCGGTATGCACAAAGTGCGGAACTCCGACCACCAAATGCACGTCTGCGTGAATCAGATCCTCCGCCTCGTTGACGATCGTGCCGCGCAACGTCAGCTCGGCTTGGTCCTCGTCCAGCACCTTGAGCGTGTAATCGGGAACCCACGTGATTCCCTTGCGCAGATACGCCATGCCAAGGACGTCGCTTTCGGAGGTGGGGCGTTCACCCGTCACGTGGATCCGCAAGGGCAGATCGAGCACCTGCATTCGCGTCACCCGGGCCGTCGGCACCGCAAAGCTGTTTCCATCGCTTTCCAAGACGACATACTCGGGCCCCACCGACACCAACTTGCCGGCGGCGGTCTGCTTGCGGCCGTCCCGCTCGTAACGCAATTCGACCTTGAGATTCCGATTGGCCTCTAACCTGGCCTTGCGGGACGCGGAATCCTTCGCCGCATCGCGGCCATCGAACTCGACGACTTCGCCCGGGCCGGAGCCCACGATGTCAACGACTTCCTTGTCGCCGCGTGCGTAAACGGCCAGGGTTCCGAAGGTAGCCGGCGGCACTTGCTCGGCCAGACACCAGCCGTCGCGCAATGCAACAGGTCCCTCACGCAGGAAAAAACCGAGACCATTCTTGAACACGGCGACGGAGCGCGTCTTGGGCCGCCAGACATGCGGATTGTCGGGAGGCGACGCCGGCGATGCTTCGCTGGCGGGCGCCGGAACGTTCCCCAACGTCGATGCCGCAACAACCATCACCGCCGCCAAGACCACAAAGGTTTTTCTTGCCTCGGCCATTTGACGCTCCTTTCGAACAGCGACCGGTCTCCGCTCGGCGGGCGACCGATGCCATCATCGGGCCCACCGGCGATTCTCGACCGCTATTCTACCGGGCTAGCGACGTTCTCGGCGCAACGAGTTTGTAACGATCCCCGAGCCTCGGGAAAGGCTCGGGGGAGTGCTTGCGCGTCCTTTGCGCAGGGCGTGAGGAGTGCGATTCGACCACGCAAAGCAGGAACAATACGTCGGGCCCTACAGCCCCAACTCGGCCTTGGCCGCCGAGAACGCGTCCATCGCGAAGCGGAGATCGTCCGGCGTGTGGGCGGCGGAAACCTGAACGCGAATCCGCGCCTTGCCCTTCGGGACCACCGGGTACGAGAAACCGACCACGTAGACGCCACGCCGCAGCATCGCTTCGGCCATCCGGCCGGCCAGCACCGCGTCGCCGAGCATGATCGGGCAGATCGGGTGAACGCCCGGCGTGATGTTGAATCCGCGCTCGGCCATCCCCTCGCGGAAAAGCTTCGTGTTCGACTCGAGGCGGTCGCGAAGTTCGGTCGAACGCGAGAGCAACTCGAGCGTCTTCATCGACGCGGCGACGATCGGCGGGGCCACCGTGTTCGAGAACAGATACGGCCGGCTGCGTTGCCGCAGCAGATCGATGATCTCCTTGCGCCCGCTCGTGTAGCCGCCGCTCGCCCCGCCCAGGGCCTTGCCCAGCGTGCCCGTGACGATGTCCACCCGCTTGACGACGTTGTGATACTCGGGCGTGCCGCGGCCGTGCGGGCCCATGAACCCGACGGCGTGGGAATCGTCGACCATCACCAGGGCGTCGTACTTCTCGGCCAGGCCGCAGATGCCCGGCAGGTCGGCGATGATGCCGTCCATCGAGAAGACGCCGTCGGTCGCGATGATGCGATGGCGAGCGCCGGCCGCCTGCTTGAGTTGCTGCTCGAGGTCGGCCATGTTGTTGTTCTTGTAGCGGAACCGCTGGGCCTTCGAGAGCCGCACGCCGTCGATGATGCTTGCGTGGTTCAACTCGTCCGAGATGATCGCGTCTTCGGCGCCGAACAGGGGCTCGAACAGGCCGCCGTTCGCGTCGAAGCAGGACGAGTAGAGAATCGTGTCTTCGGTGCCTAGGAATTGGCTGATTCGCTGTTCGAGTTGCTTATGAATCTGCTGGGTGCCGCAGATGAAGCGGACGCTGGCCATGCCATAGCCCCAGCGGTCGAGCGACTCGCGGGCGGCGGCGATGATCTCGGCATTGTCGGCCAAGCCGAGGTAGTTGTTCGCGCACAGGTTCAGCACAGGCTCGTGTTCGAGCACGCCGACCCTCGCCCGCTGCGGCGTCGTAATGACCCGCTCGTCCTTATACAGTCCCGCGTCGCGGATTTGTTGGAGTTGGTCGGAAAGGTAGGTTTTCATGGAGCCGAACATGGCATTATCCTCCGAAGATCTGACAAAGGGCTTCACTGCACCGATTAGTATAGCGGCTCATTGGGTTAAACACCATTGTGACACTGGCCCGGGGAGCCGTCTATTGGCCATCGGCTGCAACGAGACTACAATCACGTGGCGAGATACTAAGAATGCAGCCGTCAACGAGGTGATGCATGAGACCCTTCGAACGCGTTGCGATATTGGCGAGCATCGGTTTGCTGATGGGCCACGCGATGGCGTTGGCGGATGTTCCTGGAGTCGATGAATCGTCTTTGGAATGGCTCGTCGATTCCAGCGACGCGATTGCCCTGGTAGAGGTGTCGACGACTGGCCAACGATCAACGCAGGTGATTAAGCCGCACAAGCTGCTGTCTGCTCAGACCAACCTGAAAGAGGATGCCCCGTCATCCGGCGTCCTTTTCTTCCGGGAGAAGGCAGGACATCTCGAAGTGTTCTATTTCGTCGATTTTTCGACAAAGTACACATTGAAGGATGATCCGCCCTGGAAGAAGTACCTTGCCGTGGACAAGGTCGGCCATGTCATTTCCACGCGCGAGGAACTGATCCGCCGCATTCGGGAGCGGATCAAGGCGGGCTCATCAGTTCCGGTTGACTGCGACCGGGACGCGGTCGAAGAGGGGAAATCCATCCGGGGAGGCTTCCGGATCCACGGCGGCTATCATGAAATGGATGACGGCAGTCGGTCCGACACCATCTACTTCGAGCTTCTTGTGCCGGCCGATCCCGAGTACCGCAAGGCGGCGGAAGAAGCGTTGACATCACCGGAAAAGATGCGATCGAGCCCCTTTTTCTCCAATCGGGATTCCGTCCGCGAAATTCTGCGCGTGAATTACGGGCAGTTGAAACCGGCCAAGACGTCCGAGGGCGGGCGACGAGCGGAGCCGCCGGAGAGCCGAAAAGTTCACCCTTCCCGGCCCAATTGATCGAACGCCCTTACGTTGGGCGTATCTGCTGCCTCAGTTCATCTGTCAAGCGTTCCCAAAGCTCCGGATGCGTCTCGACCAGCCGGGCGATGTCGGCCAAGTCCTTGATCCGCTTGCTCTGCCGCCGCTCGGGATCGCTCCAGACCCTGATTTTACCTTGCAGCGTGTCTTCCAGCGAGGCTACGCGCAGGAGGATTCCGTTGACGTCGGCCGCGACGGCCCTCCATGGAAAATCGCGGTAGAATGCCTCGGTGCTGAGTTGCACCAGGACCTTGGATCGGCCCTTGAAGTTGATCGACCAGTCGAAACGCTCCGATTGAAAACCGGCCTGTTCCAGCAACGACACGCATTGCTCGATTGCATCCGCGGCAACGACGAGATCGACGTCTTGTGTAACCATCGGCTCTATGGCCCAATGGTTCACGGCAACGCCGCCGATAGCGCATTAGGCGATGTCAGCCCGTTCGAGGCAATCTACCAGCCGCATCACGTCATCGGTACCGCCGGACGTTTGCCAGTCGTAAAACTGCTTGGAGGTCATCGCAGTTTCCTTATCATCGCTTCGCGGTCACGAGCAACAGAAACGTCTCCATTGCTGCGTGGCCGACTCGCTTATTGCCGTCGATGAACGGATGGTTGCCGATGAGTGAGAAACCGATGGCGGCCGCTTTCTCTTCCAGGGTCTCGTAGAGATCCCGCCCAGCGAACGCCATTCTGGGCTGCGCTACGGCCGATTGCAGCGAGCCAAGATCGCGAACTCCGGCGCCACCGCCCGATTGCCCAACGACGGCCTGATGCAGTTCCAGGACTTCGTCTTGCGTCAGGTAGCGCATCGTCAGGCGAGACGCTCGTAAAGTTGCCGGTTCTTTTCGAGAACGTACGCGGCTGCTTTGCGAGAGTCGTCCTTATCGCGGCTCAGCGCGTCGGTCAGTGCCACGCGTGCGAGTTCCTCAGGCCGTACGCCAAGTTGGACGGCGGTGTCCGTCAGCAGCTCGGCCTCGGCGGTGGACAGCTCAACGGAAATGTTCATGGCGGTCGCTCTGCGCGGGAATCGGTTCGGTCGCCTCGAACCTACGCGCAGTGTACCGTCGCCGCACCACCCGGTCAACGACCACCACTATTCCTCCAGGCTGACTGCGAAGTCCGTTGCAGGCGTTCGCAGTCCCGCCTTTAGGCGGAAAATGACCGGCTAAAGCCGGAACTTTGCAGTCGTCCTGATCATTCCTCCTTCCACGTCAGCACGACCTTGCCGGAGTTGCCCGAACGCATCGCGTCGAAACCCTTCTGGAAGTCGGTGTAGTGGAAGCGGTGGGTAATCACCGGGTCGATGTCGAGCCCGCTCTGGATCATCACGGTCATCTTGTACCAGGTTTCGTACATCTCACGGCCATAGATGCCCTGGATCGTGAGCATGTTGAAAATGACGGTGCTCCAGTCGATCGCCATCTCGCCGGCCGGGATGCCAAGCATGGCGATGCGGCCGCCGTGGGCCATGTTGGCCAACATGCTGCGGAACGCGGACGCGTTGCCCGACATCTCGAGGCCGACGTCGAAGCCTTCCTTCATGCCGAGCCGCTTCTGGACGTCCGCGAGGCTCTCCTTGCTCACGTCCACAGCCAGGGTCGGTTTCATCTTCCGAGCCAGCTCGAGACGGTAGGGATTTACGTCGGTGATGACGACGTGCCGAGCGCCTGCATGTCGCACCACGGCGGCGGCCATGATGCCGATCGGGCCGGCGCCGGTGATCAGCACGTCCTCGCCCAGCACGGGGAACTGCAGCGCAGTGTGCACCGCGTTGCCAAACGGATCGAAAATGGCCGCAATGTCATGCGGCACCGCCGGGTCGAGGTGCCAGACGTTGCTGATCGGCAGAGACAAGTACTCGGCGAACGCGCCGGGCCGGTTCACGCCGACTCCCAGGGTTTCCTTGCAGAGATGCCGCCGGCCGGCCAAACAGTTCCGGCAGCGGCCGCAGACGACGTGCCCCTCGCCGCTGACGATGTCGCCCGGATGCGTGTCCTTCACATTATTGCCGACCTCGACAACTCGTCCGACGAATTCATGGCCCGCCACCAGCGGCACCTTGATCGTCTTCTGCGACCAGGGGTCCCAGTTGTAGATGTGGACATCCGTGCCGCAAATGCCGGTCCGCAGCACTTCGATGAGAACGTCGTTGATGCCGATCTGTGGGATGGGGACTTCTTCGAGCCAGAGTCCCTCGCGGGCTTCCTTCTTCACCAGGGCCTTCATCGTTTGCATTGCTTGGGCGACTTTCTATCAGCTTTCCATCGGCTTCCAATTGTGACGAGTAAACCGGTATTGGTAGCCGAAGACGCCCCGGAACGCAAGACCCTTATGAGCGGTCAGCTCTCAGCTTTCAGCTCTCAGCGATCAGCTTTCTGCTTTCTGCTTTCTGCTTTCTGCTTTCTGCTTTCTGCTTTCTGCTTTCTGCGGCAAGCTTTCTGGGGCAAGCTTTCTGGGGCAAGCTTTCAGCGGTCAGTGATTGGCCGTCAGTTGGCGCGTCATTCTGAGCGCAGCGAAGAATCTCGAAGCAGGCGTGGAAGGAGTCCGAGTTTTCCCGGCGATCAGAACAACGGCTCCCCGTGAAGGTTGCACGGCTTGCCGCTCGACCGGTAGCTGAAAGCTGATCGCTGAAAGCAGACCGCTTTTTTAGGCTGCCACGAGCCGGAGATGATCGACCGCCCTCTCCGCTTCGTTGCGGACTCGCGGATCTTGATCGTCAAGCAGAGACGTGATGGCTGGAATGGCGGCGACCGCCTTGACCCCCTGCAGACGCAGAGCGCCCGCCGCATTGCGGCGCGTGATCGGGTTGGTGTCGTGCAACTTCTCGATCAGCTTAAGAATCAGTAAGTCGGGTTGCCTGTCCATCCTCGGGTCGCCTTCGGCCGAAACCACCGCAGGAAAATCCTTCGGAGATTATCGGCCGAACGGCCCCCGCAACTTCGGCCCGAAAACGAGTAAAATGCGAAAAGCTTGCGCAGAATGCGTAAGCTGGATAAACGCGTGAGGCGGTTTCCTCCGCCGAAGCCGAGGTGTCCCGCTATTTGCCGCTAATGATCGCGTCGAGCTGCTTGCTCTGGTCCGCCAAGGAGAGGCCGCCGCCTTCGATCGTCATCCAACCGTTGTAGCCAACCTCGTCGAGGGCCTTCCGCACGGCCGCCCAATTGACGCTCCCTTGGCCCAAGGGGCAAAAACCGGAATGATCTCCGCCCCCTTTGGCGTTGAGCTTGAAGTCCTTCACGTGGCACTTGACGATTAGCTTGCCCAGCGTGTGGATCCAAACCTGCGGCGGGGCGAACTTGATGTGGTTGCCAATGTCGAAGTACGCCCGAACCCAGGGACTCTGGAACGAGGCCACGAAGTTGGCGAACAGGTCCGGCTTGACCCAAAGGTTGTTCCAGACGTTCTCCAAGGCGATGACCACGCCCGTCTTCTTCGCCGTCGGAATCAGTTTCCGTACGCCCTCTCGCGCGGCGTCCACCGCATGGTTATGGGCGTCGATGTACTTCTTGTACTTCGCGTTGTTCCCGCGAACGGCCTGCTTGAGATGGCCGGTCTTCGCATCGAAGCGGATGTCGAATTCCGACGAGTCAGGTATCGGCATTCCTTCGATCTTGCAGGGGACATAGAGGACGGTGCTGGCCCCGTACTCCTTCGCGGTCTTCAACGCCGATTCCATCTTGGCGACGCCGTCGGCCAACGCCGCCGGCCCGCCGTTGAGATTACCCCAGCCAAAGAGCACGGAGTGAATCTGGAGGCCGAACGATTCGGCCAGCTTTCGAGCCTCTGCCGCCTTGCTCGGCGACGCCTGCCACTCGGTCGTCTCCATGCCCTCGAAACCGGCCGCCTTCCAGCTTTCGAAGACCTCTTTGCTGGGCGCGCCGATCAGCGCCTTCCGCAATTTCGTCTTGAACGGAGCGCCGCTGATCCGCCCGGCGATGGCCAAGCTGGCGCCCGCCGCAGCGGAGGCGGCCAGAAAAGTTCGGCGATTGATGGAACTCGGCATGGAGGCACTCCCGAATGGCGATTAAGTGGCACTCGAAATCCAGCCCCATCATAGGAGAACTGCCGCCACGCCGCAAGCAGCCCAGGCTCGCCCGGCCCGCTTGACGTTCCGCCTAAAATAGCGCGAAGAAAGCACCATGCGATGGCCTTTCACTGGCTACTACTGATCTCCATCGCGGCCGGCTTCGTCGGAGCGATGACCGGCATGGGCGGCGGCATCGTCCTAATCCCCGCGATGACGCTGCTCGGCATGAACATCAAGCACGCCATCGCCATCAGCATTGTCTCAGTGATCGCCACCTCGAGCGGCTCGGCGTCGGCCTATGTCCGCGACCGCATCACCAACCTCAAGGTCGGCATGTTCCTCGAAATGTTCACGATCGTCGGCGCGCTGGTGGGCGCGGCCGTCACCTTGGCCTCCGGGCAGTCGATCCTGTTCATCCTGTTCGGCCTCATCTTGCTCGTCTGTTCGGCGGCGCTCTTCCTCGAACGCCGCGAACAGTGGCAAGCCCCCGCACATCAAGACGGCTTCTCGCGATGGCTCGAACTCGACGGCAGATACTACGATCAATCGGCGGGCGCGACGATCCGATACCGCGGCGTTCGCGCCGCTTGGGGCGGGCCGCTGATGTTCCTGGCCGGGCTCGTCGCCGGCATGCTCGGCATCGGCGCCGGCGCGTTGAAAGTGCTGATCCATGATCTGGTGATGGGTCTGCCGCCCAAGGTCTCGACCACGACCAGCAACCTGATCATCGGCGTCACCGCCCTGGCCGGCACGAGCGTCTACCTGGCCGCCGGACTCATCGATCCCGGCCTGATCGCCCCCGTCGTGCTCGGCATTGTGCTTGGTTCTTACTTTGGCGCCAAATTGCTCGTCCGGCTGAGCAACCAGGCCGTCCGCTGGTTGTTCATGGGAGTCCTCTTGGTGCTCGGCGTCGAGATGATCGTCCGCGGAATCACGATCGCGCTTTGATGCACACCGATCATGCCAAACCGCTGAAGGACAGCGAGCCCCCGGGGGCCGAGATGAGCACGCTCATCGGCTACGTCCTCCTGGGCGGCGTCCTTCTCAGCATGTCGCTCATCATCGCCGGCCTCTTCTGGCACTGGGTCAACACCGGCCGACTCGGCGTGGATTATCAAGTGCCCAAGATGAACCTCTTCCAGTTCGTCGTCGCCGAGATGCGCGACCTGATCGCCGGCCGCTTCCGCCCCCGGCTCTTGGTCAGCCTCGGCATTACCGCGCTGTTGCTGACGCCTTACCTTCGCGTCCTCGTCTCGCTGCTATTCTTCGCCGGTGTCGAACACAACTGGAAGTACTCGCTCTTCACCGGCTTCGTGCTCGCCGTCCTCACGTACAGCCTCTTCCTGCGATAGCGGCGCCCGCCCGCATTCAGGAAAGTCGAAATAGGGACGCGGCTTGCGACGGCTGTTCGGACGCGGTGATGGATCGCAACACCGTCACCGACCCACGGCGGCCTCGAAGTGTATTGTTCCGCGCGGCGCGGTCCAACGAATGCCGGCGCCGCCGGGCAGGACGACGGCTTTCGATGCCGGATCCACCGACTTCACCTTCAGCCCGTCCGGCAGGCGGATTTGCAGCGCGGCGAATTTCGCCGTCGAGCCCTCGGCAAACGTCGCCTCGCCGGTCACCGTCGAGCCGGCCGCGTCGTACCGCATCCGATACGACACCTTGCCGAAGTGCGTCGCCGCGCCGGCGATGCCGACCGGTTTGCCCGAAGCGAGCCACTCACGGGCTGTCCCCAAGGCGAGTTCGAGCCCGTCATCTTTTTCCAGCACCATCATGTCGCGCAAGCAACGCACGACGGCGACGGGCGTCCAAAGATGCTGCCGATCGCCAGACTGTTTCGTCGTGCCCGGCTCTTGGCCGCGCTCCTCGCACCACGTGTAGAGCGGCGTGGCGTGGTTGAGCGTCGAGTAGAAATATCGGGCGACGACGTCGCCGTTGCCGCGAGCCAAGTGCGTCTCGGCGATGTTGTCCAACGTAATGGCGACCCAGGCGCCGTCGGCCATCCAACCGGTGTGAAGTGGCTGGCCGCCCTTGCTGATGTTCGACTCGATCTGTCCCAGCGTGCCGGTCACCAGTTCGTGGTCTGGCGGCAACAATCCGCACGGCACGGTGACGTTGAGCGCTCCCCACCGACTGCCGCACGGATTGCCAGCAATGCCGGAGACCCAGCGGTAGTCCTTCTCCTTGATCGCGCCGCGGTCGATGGCCGTCAGCAAGTCTCGGCGAGCCGTCTCGTAGATCTTCTGGAGTTCGGCCGCGTCATCGGTCTTTCCGAGAATCTCGGCGGCCTCAGAGGAGCAGCGATCGCCGTAGACCGACCAGATATTGTGCGGAAAGAATACGCCGTAGGCGTCGCCCGCGTTGTCCAGCCCGCAATCGCCGAAGCCACGCGGCATCAGCCCATAGGTCCCGGCTGCCCGTCCCGCCTCGGTGCGAGATCGTGCCCGTTGCTTCTCCTGCCATCGCGAGCTGGCCGCCATGTGGGGATAGGCGTCGGCCAGGAACTGCTTGTCGCCGGTGAGGCGATAGTGCTCCATGATGGCCCAGGACTTGAATCCGGGAGCGCCCCACCACGAATGCCCCCAGCCGCGGGCGTCGGACCAGTTGCCGTCGGCTTCTTGCATCCCGATCGTAACCAACTGCTGCTCGGCGGCCTCTTTGTGGAGACCGTTCTGGTCCAGCGCGATCGCGACGATCGATGGTTCAGCCGAATTGCCGGCGCGATAGCCTTCGGTGCCGGGCACGGCGATGATGCGACCACGATCGGACGACGGTTCACGCATGATGAAGAGATCGGCAAGACAGGCGTAGTAGGCGTTCGTGACGCCGGTGTCGGGAATGCTTAGCTTCGAGGCCCGGCCCAACAGATCGTGCCACTCCTTCTTGCCCTCTTCCCATTCCTTGGCCCAGTCGTGCTTGCGTAGCGTGGGCAAGTCGGCCGTGTAGCCGCGGTAGGGGCGGACAATCCAGCCCCGACATTTTTCGCCCGGCTTCAGATTCCAGACGAGAATCATATTGGCTTTTCCGGGCGGAACGCCGTCGGCCCGAAGCGAATAGGCGTCGGCGCCAAGGCCGAGCACCAGCACGCGATCCGCCCGCTCGTTCCAGCCGGCCAGCAGGTGGTCGCCGGCGTACTGCGTCGGATCGATCCAGGCGGGGCTCTCACCCCAACTGAGTGAATCGCATTGCACCGTGAAGCGATGCGGCTTCGAATCGGTGTTGACGACTTCGATGCGGACCAATGCGGCGGTCAGCCCGCCGGCGACCTCCAGCCGGACGGATCCGAGAGCGTCTTCATAGGTGTTGTCCAGTGCAGGCAGCACGCCATCGAGCCGCGTCCAACGGGATTTCGCAACCGGCTTTCCATCGATCTGCGGCGCGATCTGGATCGCCCAGTTGGCGCCGGGAGTCCTGAGCGCCAGCGGCGGGTAGTTCGCCATCGCCAGGTTCTCGTACGACCACGACATCCGCAGGCTGCCCGGCTGAAGGTCCAGCAGGGTCTTGTCGCTCGAGTCTGGCCGAGCGACGGTGATGCGGTGCGGCGCGGCGAAAGCGTAGGAGAAGTCGACCTTCGACGCTGGATTATCAGCGGCCAGCCCAACGTCGATGCTTGTGGCAGAGACAAGGAATGCAACGGCAAGAACGCACTGCAATCGTCGTAACCCCATCGTGCTAACCATGGCGTGTTTCCCTAACAAACGCGGATCAACGGAGGGTGAACGGGCGGGCGAAAAGGGCAATCCTTCTGGCTCATCCGTTTCGTCTGCGCGTCATGGTATAGCGGCGAACGAAGACAGACAAGTTGGACGCCGAGTGAAGGAGTGAAGCGGGGTGGGCGCTTGCACGTGCTTGCGCGCAACAGTTCCTTTCCCGTCAACGGTTGCGGTGCGTGCAAGCGCGCACGCTACGTGGCGGCAGCGAATCCGTTCGCCGACCAAGGGGCGCTCATTGCCGCCCCCGGAACCGCTCTTTACTTCCGCCGTCGGAACCAGCAGCCAATCAAAGTGACGGCACCGACGCTGAATAAGGCAATCTGTGGCCGATCGCACCGCCTGGGGGGTTGAATACGTCGCCGGAGCTGCTACGTTGGGACTATCTTGCCGGCCCACAGGAAGAGGCATGCGGCCGAAGTGAGAATGAACCATTGTCTGAACCTGGCGATCTCGTTTTGGCAGTCCATCGCCACATGAGTTCGCCTTCCAAGGAGTTGCTGCCATGTTTCGCCGCGTCGCTGTAACGTTCATATCGTTAGTGCCTGTCGTTTTGCTTGCCGCGACGGCAGGCGCGGCGGGCACCTACTGGACCCGGCCGGCCGGCAAATCCGGAGATTGGTCGGATGCGTCGTACTGGAGCAACGGAGTGCCAAGCTCTGCTGCAAGAGCCTTTGTCACGAACGGCGGAACAGTCGACATCACGCAAGCGGGAGCGAGTTGCGATTACCTCACTCTGGACAACCTGAGTACGGTCCAGATGAGCAGCGGGACGTTGTTCTCCAATAGGCCGGCTATCGGCGGCACAGGCCCGGCTACCTTCAATCAGACGGGCGGCACTTTCACAATGGGCGCCGGCTATTACCTGTCCGTTGCCAGCCATTCTTCTGCTCCAGCTAACTATAAACTGAGCGGCAATGGAGTCATTTCGGCCTGGTATGAATTCGTCGGCATGGATGGCACAGGCGAGTTCGGGCAATCAGGCGGCGCCAATACGGTTACCGGCGTACTATTCGTCGGATATCGTTCCAGCGGAACATATTCACTCAGTTCCGGATATCTGAACACGTGTATTACGGAGGTTGGGGCAGGAGGGGATGCCCTATCCAGCGGGACTTTCACTCAATCGGGCGGAACGCATTCCGTTTCCAACTACCTTTATGTCGGAACGGATGATAACGACTCGGGAACATACATCCTCAATGGCCCCGGCAAGATGATCGCAGCGGTGGGAGAATACGTGGGCGAACATGGCCAGGGTAATTTCACGCAGTCGAGTGGAACCAACTCTGCTGGATTGTGGCTATATCTCGGCGACAAGTTGGACAGCAATGGAACTTATGCCCTTAGCGGCTCGGGACAACTAGCCGCCGCGACGGAGTATCTCGGCAATTATGGTTCGGGTACGTTCACACAAACAGGCGGAAGCAATTCGGCTTCAAACCTGATTTTCGCTTCCATTAGCGGCAGCAGCGGCGTGTACGATCTTAACGGCGGCGTCCTGAGCACCACGGCGATGTCCCGCGGATCTGGAACCAGTCAGTTTAACTTTGGCGGCGGAACGCTAAAGGCCGGTGGGAGACTTTCCACAAGCCTGCCGATGACACTGACTGGCGTCGGCGGCAATGCGAACGTCGATACGGCCGGCTTTGTTGTGACATTCTCGGGCAGCCTTTCGGGGCGGGGCGGTTTAAACAAACTGGGTAGTAACACATTGACGTTGGCGGCGGCCAATACTTATACGGGCGATACAACGGTCGGCGCAGGCACACTAACGCTCGCGAATAGCGGCTCGTTATTGTTGGATGTCAACAACGCCACGAACAGCTTGATAACCGTAGCCTCTGGCGCCAAGCTTGATCTGTTCGGCACAATCAGAGTGGATACTGGCGACATTACAATTTCCTCAGGAAACTGGACCTTGGTCAGCAACGCCGGAACAGACGTCTATGAGCCATCGTTTTCGCTTGCAATGCTCAACAGTGGATCGTTCACTCAGGTAAACGATATTTGGACCTATGTCTCCGGATCACGGCAATGGACATTCACCGAATCGACTGGTGTATTGTCATTGGTCACTGTCCCTGAGCCGTCAACACTCGTGTTGTTGAGCGTCGCCGCCATCGGCTTGCTCGGTTGTGCATGGCGCAAACAACGGTAGGTGAGCGTTGTTTCGTCAGGCATCACCGATGTTTCGGAGCGATAGTCCCGCCGATG
>JBDKUC010000380.1:0-2359 GCA_039679885.1 Thermoguttaceae bacterium
GTGGACGGCCTGGGCGCGGGTCAAAGGCGCCGGCGACGTTCACTTTCAACTGGCGGCGAACGGCAAGACCGCGTCACTCACCGCCCCCGCAACGAAGCAGTGGACCTGGGTCCAATTCAGCGGCCAACTCGACCTCGAACCGGGCAGGGGCAACTTCACGTTGAGCACGGACCGCTACGGCAGCGCCATCGATTGCCTGGCCATCGCGAACGACCGCGATTTCTCGCCGGCCACAGCCGCTCGCATTCGTTGGCCGCAACTGCCAACCGCCGAGGGCGTGCAAGCGCAGGCCACGTCCCCGTACACGGTGCGATTGACTTGGCAGCCGACCGACGCTCGTTCGCTGCGTCACTACAATCTCTATTGCAGCCGCAGGGCAGACGCCGCGCCAGAGCAGCATGATCTGGTCGCATCGCCGGATCGCAACGCCTTCTACGACTGGGGCCTCGCGCCCGGCCAAACCGTCTTCTATCGGGTGACGTGCGTCGATCGGGCAGGAAACGAATCGCCCGCCTCGCCTTCCGTTCCGGTGGCTCTGCCAAAGGTCAAACGCGTTATCTTGGAGAAACCGCCCGCCGGGTCGATCGAGTTCGATGTGCCCGAAACGGCGACCTACGCGCTTTGGCTGAAGCTCAAGTACCAGGGTGGCGGCGACCAATACGTCATCGTCACGATCGACGGCGGCAAGCCCATCACCTGGACGTGCGCCTTCGACGGGACGAGCGAAGAGGCCTGGTTCAACTACGACGAGTGGGGCCGCTTCCCGCTCCGCGCAGGTCGTCACCGACTCACGATCGAGAACAAGACCCGCTACACCCTGCAAAACGTGCTGCTGACCAACGACCTCTCCTATCGGCCCGTGGGGCCGGTGAACGCGCTCAGCGGATGGTAGGCAGGCCAGTTGGCTGGGTGCCATGCCCACGCTTGTCGTGGGCATGAATATGCGGCAGGCATGCTTGCTGTCTCGCTGCGCTCGCTTAGCAAGCATGGCACCCCGCTGCCGTTCGGTCAACCCATGTTACGCGTCACGCCGCGGCGTCGCCGCAGGAGTCGTTGGCGACACCCGCGAAGTCGGGCTCTTCGCCGCCTTCAGGCGGCGGCCGATGGTCACTCCGCCGTTCGCGCTTTGGTCGACGTAGCTCGTGCTCGTCAGTGAATCGGCGTTGTCGCTGTCCGTGCTGCTGTCGCTGCTCTGAGCGGCGTAGGTGGCCGCGGCCAGCGCGACGTTGTTCCACGACACCTGCGCGCCGGAGAGCGAAGCCGTCACTGTGGACGTCGAGCTGGCATTGTTTCCCGTCGTCTTCGGGGCCGTGGCGCAGGCCGTGTTTGAATAGGCCGAAGCGACCGTGCCGTTGAACACCCGGATGCGGTAGGTGTAGAACGTGCCGCTCTTGACGCTGGTGTCCAGGTAGGACGTGCCGGCGCCGGCCAAATTGCTGGCCACCACCGCCCATCGCCCGGAGCCGCCGCTGTAGCGCTCGACGCTAAGCGACGTTGCATTGGCCGCGTTGTTCGTCCACGTCAACTTGACGGCCGTTTGCAGCGCGACGGCCGTGGCTGTCAGGTTAGTCGGGGCCGCCGGCGGCGTCGAACTGATCGGCGCCGTCGCGGAGACAGCCGAGCAATAGGCCGATGCCGTGCTGCCGGCGAACGCCTGCACGCGGTAGCTGTACGTCGTTCCGGCCGTCACGCCGCTATCCGTGTAGCCGGTCGCCGTGGCGGCCAGGTTGTTGGCAATCACCGTCCAGACGCCGGACGTGCCGGCCGATCGCTCGACGCTGTACGACGTAGCATTGGTCGCGTTGTCCGTCCACGACAAGACGATGGCCGCCGGCGAGGCGGTCGCCTTGAGGTTCGACGGCGCGGCCGGGACCGCCGGTGTCGCGATTGGCGCGATGGCGTAGGCCGAATTGGAATAGTCGGACAACAGCGTGCCCGCGACTGCCTTGACCCGGTACGTATAGAACGTTCCTGAGGTCACGGCCGTATCGGTGTAGCTCGTTGCCGTACCGGCCAGGTTGCTGGCGACCACGGTCCAGACGCCCGTGCCGCCACTGTAACGCTCCACGACGTACGACGTAGCATTGGTGGCATTGGCCGTCCACGTTAGCTGGACGCCCGCCGGCGACGTGATTGCCGCGGCCGCTAGGTTCGTCGGCGCGGCCGGCGCTGTCGGTGTCGCTGCCGGCACGGTGGCGGTGGCGACGTTCGAATAGTCGGACGCCGTGCTGTCCGCGAACGCCTGCACGCGGTAGCTGTACGTCGTTCCGGCCGTCACGCTGTTGTCGGTGTAGCTGGTCGCCGTGGCCGCAAGCCCGCTGGCGATGACCGTCCACGCGCCCGAGCTGCCTTCCGACCG
>JBDKUC010000336.1:0-14617 GCA_039679885.1 Thermoguttaceae bacterium
ACGATCGCTACGGCAACGACGAAACGGCGTTGGAACTCTACGACCGGGCCGTCAAGCGATTCCCGGCGCACGTCGGCTCGCTGATGAACCTCGGCCTGCTCTATGAAGATCGGGAACAGTACGACAAGGCGGCCCAATGCTACCGCCGCGTCCTCGACGTCTATCCCGATCATCCCCGGGCGCAATTGTTCTTCAAGGACACCGAGGCCTCGCATGGTCAGTACTATGACGAGGACGCGGCGAAGAAACGCGACCGGATGGGCCAGGTCCTGAACATTCCGGTCACCGACTTCGAACTGTCCGTCCGCAGCCGCAACTGCCTGCAGAAGATGGGCATCATGACTCTCGGCGACCTCTGCCGTTCGACCGAGCAGGAACTGCTGGCCAGCAAGAGTTTCGGCGAGACGAGCCTCGTCGAGATCAAGGAAATGCTGGCCACGAAGGGTCTCCGGCTCGGCCAGTACGCTCAGGAGCGGCCAGTGACCGAGTTGCTCGAGCCCGAAACGCTCTCGCCCGACGAGCAGGCGCTGCTCTCTCGCCCGATCTCCGAGTTGAATCTCTCGGTTCGCGCCCGCAAGTGCATGACCCGTTTGGCCATCAATACGCTCGGCGATCTGGTCCGCCGCACCGGCGACGATCTGCTCGAGTGCAAGAACTTCGGCGTCACCAGCCTGAACGAGGTCCGCGAGAAGCTCACCACGCTCGGGCTGAAGCTTCGCGGCGAATAAGCGGAAGGCGGACGCATTCGGGCAGCATCGACCGAGCGTTCTGCGCCGAAGCTTGCGAAGCCGACCGTCGCGCTCTGCCACGGCATTCTTGACGGGCAGCCACCCAGGTGTTACAATATAAGGCAACACTTGGGAGGTCGGTCGTGCCCGTTTACTCGTTCATTTGGAACGGTCCGATCGAAGAGCACCTCGCGCAACACGGTGTCACCCCAGACGAGTTTGAAGAAGTTGTGTCTGATCCCGATGACGTGGATCAAAGCCAATCGTCTGGCCGTCCGATCGCCTTCGGCGAGACGTCGAATGGCAAGTACCTTGCATGTGTCTATGATCTCCTCGACGGGTTGACCGTGCTGCCCGTCACCGCCTACGAAGTGGAAGATTGATCATGGCAAAACGACAAGCGAGACGCATTCACCGGGAACTGACTCCTGACGAGAAACGCCGCTGGGAGTTGGCGAACGAAGAAGCCGAAAGCGGAAAGGAAGGCATCCTTGCCAAGGCTCGTCGCATCAAGGCGGCGCGCAACCGGGTAAACGTGGCGGTTCGCGAGGCGATGAAAGCCCTGAAGGCCGAGCGACAGGCCCAAGGGCTGAGCCTGTCGGACGTGGAGAAGCGAACCGGCATCGGCCGAGCGGCGCTTTCTCGGCTGGAAAACGAGACCGAGTTGAATCCCACGGTCGTAACTCTGACCCGCTACGCTGAAGCCCTTGGGAAGGAAGTGGTCGTAGCCTTCAGGTGACGCCCGTTTGTCCGCGAGACGTTGACGTCCACCCACTCGATGGCTAAGTTGGATCGCAAGTCAAATGCTGTCGCGGACGGGGTCGGCGCTGGATGCCGTCTTGAAGGATCGTGACGAGCACAGTCCGCGGACAGAGGCATGCAGCAACCACGCAATACAGCGACATCCTTCCGCCTCCTCCACACCGACCGCGGCACGGCCGCACGCCGCTCGGTCTTCTCGACGCCGCATGGCGACGTGCAGTTGCCCGCGTTCATGCCCGTCGGCACGCTGGGGAGCGTCAAGGGACTGGAGATCGACCAGCTTCGCGCGACCGGCGCCGAGATGATTCTCGGCAACACCTATCACTTGGCCCTGCGGCCGGGCGAAGAGACCGTGGCCGCCCTCGGCGGGCTGCACCGCTTCATGGGCTGGACCGGTCCGATCCTGACCGACAGCGGCGGGTTCCAGTTGTTCAGCCTGGCCCATCGCGTGGAAATCACCGAAGCCGAGGCCGTCTTCCGCTCGCACATCGACGGCCACCTCGTCGCCCTTTCGCCCGAGCGGGCCGTCGCCATCCAGGAGGCCCTGGGGAGCGACGTGGCGATGGTGCTCGATCACGTCGTTGGGCTGCCCAACGAGCCGGAAGTGATTCGCGACGCCATGGAGCGAACGATCCGTTGGGCGCGGCGATGTCAACGGGCTGCCCGGCGGCCCGATCAGTCGTTGTTCGCCATCGTCCAGGGCGGGCTCGATGTGGACCTTCGCATCGAGTGCGCGCGGCGGTTGCGCGAACTCGACTTCGCCGGCTATGCGATCGGCGGGCTCTCGGTCGGCGAAGAGCCGGCCGAGATGTACCGGATGCTTGACGCGACCGTTCCCGCGCTGCCCGACGACCGGCCGCGCTACCTGATGGGCGTCGGTCGGCCGGAGGACCTCTTGGAAGGAATCGGCCGCGGCGTCGATCTGTTCGATTGCGTGATGCCGACGCGAAACGGTCGGAACGCGATGGCGTTCACCGACGAGGGACCGATGCGGCTCCGGAATCTGAAATACGAGCGGGACGAGCGCCCGTTGGAAGAGCGTTGCCCGTGCGCGGCCTGCCGTCGAAGCCGCGGATATCTCCGCCATCTCTTCATGGCCGGCGAGATGCTCGGGCCGACCCTATTGTCGATCCACAACCTGACGTATTACCAGCGGCTGGTGGCCGACGCTCGAAGGGCGATCGAGGCAGACCGCTTCGACGAGTTCCGCGCGGCCAAATTCCGCGGCTGGAGCGGTGGACCGAACGCGTGATCCTCGGCTTTCCCGTTGGGAAGATTGCCCGGTCTCTCCCTTTTCGAAACACTAGCCCGACGCGCGAACGCCGTACTGCCGCGCTCTACCAGCGGCCCCAGTGGGTCCAGCCGAGCAGGTCGACGGCGATTTCCGCGAGGACGACGAGAATGTTTGGACTGGTGTCGACCGGCTCGGACCAGGCGCCGCCGCCGTGCATGCGATCCCGCTGCTGCTGGAATTGTCGCGCGATGTCGTCGAGCTTGGCCTGATGCGCCGCGTCATGCGATTGCTGACGGTCGGCCTCTGCCTTGCCCCCTTCGCGGACCCAGACGAGAATCCGCGACAGTTCATCGGCGTCAAACCAGACGCCGTGCTTCCGGCAAACGTCGATGATGACGCCGCTTCGCCGGGCGTAATTCACGCGGTTCATCCTCGCGCCGCAGGCGGGGCACTTTCGATACAGAGGCCCGTTTTGCTCGACGGTTGTCCCGCTTTCCGCCGTGGCGTCCGGGCGGCGGACGCGGAAATCGCCGATCGGGACCCCGCGCGACGCCTGCTCGACCAGACCCTCCAGCACGTTGGCGGCCAGCCAGAAGCCGGCGCATCGCTGGCATTCCATCAACGCCACATCGCCGACTCGCCGATGGTGCAGCGACGCGCCGTTGCCGCAAGCGGGACAGGCCAGCTCCGTCTTGCTGCCTCGCAGCGTCTCTGGCCGCAGAGCCACGCCGCAGTGATGGCAGAACTTCGCACGGTCGCTCACCCGGGCGAAGCACTGCGGGCAGACCGTATCGAGGTCCTGTTCGTGGACCGTGAAATCAGCGCCGCAGTACTTGCAGGCCCTCGCTCCCTCGCTGCGCGGCGCGCCGCACGACGAGCAACGCACGACGGACGCTTCATGTCCTTGCGGCGGGCGCACCGTGACGACCTCGCCGCAATAGCACCGGAATCGGCTGCCGATCGCGCGGCTGCCGACGTCGAATTGGCGTTTGCATTGCGGACACGCAACGAGAAGTCGCATGGTCTTGTTCCCTCTCCCCTTGGGAGAGGACTAGGGCGAAGGAATCGCGGCCGACTCACGCATGCTACTGGCTGATCGGCTCAAATTTGGCCGTGAAGTGCCGCAGCATGGGCGGCTCTTCGACGATCCGATAGCCGGGTATCTTGTCGCGATTGTTGTAGACCTCGATGATGGCCTCGATCACGTAATCGACGTGGCTTTGCGTATAGACGCGGCGAGGGATGGCCAGACGCACGAGCTCCATCGGGGCCGGGATGAACTTCCCGGCGGCGTCGTAACGGCTGAACATCACGCTGCCGATTTCGCACGAGCGGATGCCAGCGTGGCGAAACAGTTCAATCGCCAGCGATTGACCGGGGAACTGCTCGGGTGGGATGTGCGACAGGAACTTCTTGGCGTTGATGTAGATCGCGTGTCCTCCTGGCGGCTGGATGATCGGCACGCCGGCGGCGACGATCCGGTCGCCCAGATAGGCGGTCGAGCGGATGCGATATTGCAGGTAGTGCTCATCCAAGACCTCTTCCAACCCGATGGCGATGGCCTCGAGATCGCGGCCGGCCAGTCCGCCGTAGGTCGGAAAGCCTTCGGTCACGACGAGCATGTTCCGAGCCTTGAGGGCCAGCGAATCGTCGTTCATCGCCACGAAGCCGCCGATGTTGACGATGGCGTCCTTCTTCGCGCTCATCGTGCAACCGTCGGCGTACGAGAACATCTCCTGCACGATGCTCTTGACCGAGCGGTCGGCGTAGCCGGGCTCGCGGAGCTTGATGAAGTAGGCGTTCTCGGCGAAACGGCAGGCGTCGATGAACAGCGGAATGCCGTTCTCATGGCAGATCTGCGCCGTCTCGCGAATGTTCTGCATCGAGACCGGCTGGCCGCCCTGCGAGTTGTTCGTCACCGTGGTCATGCAGAGCGGGATGTTCTCGACGCCGACTCGGTCGATGTACGCCCGCAAGGCGTCGGTGTCCATGTTCCCCTTGAAGTCGGCGATCACTTCGGGGTTGATTCCTTCGGCCGTGGGCAGGTCGTCGGCCTCGGCGCCGGAGAACATGACGTTCGCCCGCGTCGTGTCGAAATGGGAGTTGTTCGGGATGTGCCGGCCGCGGCCGCCGACGATCGAGAACAGGATTCGCTCGGAGGCTCGGCCTTGGTGGGTGGGGATGATGTGCTTAAAGCCGGTCAACTCGCGGACTTTGTCCTGGAAGCGGTAGAAGCTGCGGGCGCCGGCGTAGGATTCGTCGCCGCGCATGATGCCCGCCCACTGGTCGGCGCTCATCGCCGAGGTGCCGCTGTCGGTCAACAGGTCGATCAGCACGTCCTCGGCCGGAATGGCGAACAGGTTGTATCCGCCCCGCCGGAGCACGTGCTCCCGCTCTTCGGCGGTCGTGAACTTGATGGGCTCGACGGACTTGATCCGAAACGGCTCGATGATGGTTTTCATGGGTGGGCTGGCCTGGCTTAGACGAAGCAAATTCGCGGAAACGCACTTGCATCAAGCATATCGAGAATAGCCGCTTCCTTCAATCGGCCCCGAGGCTGGAGAGCCGTTCGTAGTTCCGCCTTTAGGCGGCGATTGCACTCGAAACACCGGCTAAAGCCGGGACTACGAACCAGCTCTACAATCGTCCTGCCAGTCCCAGACCTCGCTTTACACCGTTGCGGCCGATCCACTACAATTGACACGCTCTACTTCAGCGACAAATCGGTCGGCTTAGGCTTTTTCGTCTCTCAAACCCGAAAGGATCTGTCATGAACGAATCCCCGGCCAAGAAACCGATGACCAAGACCGAGATCCTGCTGGCGTTGGCCGAAGCGACCGGACTGGCCAAGCCGCAGGTCGCGGGCCTGTTCGATGAGCTCGGCAAGTTGATCAAGCGGAACCTTTCGGAAGACGGCGCCGGCACGTTCACGATCCCCGACCTCATGCAGATCAAGGTTGTCCGCAAACCCGCCACGCCCGAACGAGACGGCGTCAATCCCTTTACCAAGGAACCGATGACCTTCAAAGCCAAGCCGGCGAAGAACGTCGTAAAGCTCGTCCCGCTGAAGGGCTTGAAGACGATGGTTTGAGCGCGTCGGCCCCCGCGCGGCAAAGGGGACAGTCTCATGTTCGCTGACGCGAAACTTGGTACAGTCCCCATCCGACGCGCCGCATCAGCGACGGAGCGATGCCGAATAGGGAAGCTCATCGTCGCTGGGCGTCCGCACGTTCGGCTCGTCGCCAAGCTCGACTTCGAGCTTTCCGCCGGCGGCGATGTCTTGATGCGCAATCCAGGTGGCCGCGACCGGCTGGCCGTTGAGCAGCCGCTTCTGCACGTACACCTGCTTTGGGCCGTTGCCGGGCGCGAGGATCGTGAATTCCTTGCCGCTGGGCATGTGGATGATCGCTTTCGTGACCGCCGGACTCGTGAACACGTAGCTCGGATGGCCCGGCGTGAGCGGATAAAACCCCATCGAGCTCAGCAGGTACCAGCTTGCGGCCGAACCGTTGTCCTCGTCGCCGATGTAGCCGCGTGGGCTGGAGTTGTAGAACTCGGCGCACGCCTTCCGCGTCCAGCGCTCGGTCTTCCACGGCTGGCCGGCCGCTGCATACAGATAGGGGTGATGGAAGCTCGGTTGGTTCGATTGAGCGTATTGGCCGCTTTTGAGTGCGGCCATCTCCTCCATCTCGTGGATCACGCGGCGGTAACCGCCGGGGTGAAACGTCGTCGGCGCGGCGAACAGTTGATCGAGCTTGGCCGCCAGGGCGTCTCGGCCGCCGAGTAGCTCCGCCAGGCCGGCCGCATCGTGCTGCACGGCCCAACTGCACTGCCACGGCCCGCCCTCGCAGTAGCCATTGCCCCAGGCGAATTCGTCGAAATGCGGGTCGGCCCAAGACCCGTCGGCCTTCTTGGCCCGCATGAAGCCCACCTGCGGATCCCAGCATTTGCGGTAGTTCTGCGCCCGCTGCATGAGGACTTGGTAGTCGTCGTTCTTGCCCAACAGCTTGGCCGCTTGAGCGACGCACCAATCGTCGTAAGCGAAGTCGAGGCTGGCCGAGAGCCAGTCGGGCATGGCTCGGGGCGGCACGTAGCCCAGCTCAAGATACTCCTTCATGCCGCCGCGGCCGCCGTCGCTGGGCTTCGCACGCACGCCGAAGGCGTCCTTGCGGATCGCCGCGTAGGCAGTCTCAAGGTCGAAGCCCGGAATGTGCTTGACCATCGCGTCGGCGATCATGGCGTCTGCGTGGGTCCCGACCATGCCGGGATACCCGCGGGGGCTTGGCCACTGCGGAAGCCAGCCGCCCTCGCGATAGGCGTTCAGCCAACCTTCGACGATCTCGCCAAGCCGGTCCGGATAGACGATCGAGTAGAGCGGGAACTGCGTCCGAAAGGTGTCCCACAGTCCCGAGTCGACATAACAGACTCCCTCGTGGACCTTCCCGTCCCAAGGGCTGAAGTGAATGTTCTTTCCCTTTGCGTCCACCTCATGAAACGTGTGCGGAAACTTCAATGCCCGATAGAGACACGTGTAGAACGTCTTCCGCTGCTCTTCGGTCCCCTCGATTTCAATTCGTTTCAGATACGATTCCCACGTGGCGGCCGTGCGCCCTCGGACCGCCTCGAAGCCTCCCTTGGTCTCGGCGGCCAGGTTCCGCTCGGCCTGTGCGTAGCTGATGTGCGACGTGGCGACGCGCAGTTCAACGATCGGGTAGTCCGCCGTATCGAACTCGACATAGCCGCCGACGCGCTGCCCGCCGGGGCGGAGACCGGTGCTCGCGTCGGCCTTGGCCGAAAAGGTCGCCGAGTGGGTGATGTTGCGGTCCAACTCGCCGACGAAGTACGTCGCGTAGTTGTCGGGAACCGGATTCTGATGGGCTTTCGAGTATCCGCGGAATCGCCGTCCTTCGACCTCGACCGACGACTCGCCCGCCGGATCGATCAGCAGCCGCCCTTCCTTGGCCTGGCCGAAGTTGAAGCGGAACACGCCGCACCGCTGCGAGGCCGTCAGCTCGACCGTCACTCCATACCGCGGCAACGCGATCCGCAGATAGTCGGGCCGATAGACGCTCGCGGCAAGGTCGTAGTCGGCCGCCCGATCCTTCAGGCCGAGAACCAGCGGCCCGGTCTCGGGCATCAACAAGAGTTGGCCATAGTCGCCGACCCACGGGCTGGGCTGATGCGTCGCGCGGAAGCCGAGAATCTGGCGGACCGGATAGCGAAAGAACCATTGCGGAATGTCGGCGCATGTCTGCGGCGTCCAGTCGGTCATCCCCCAAGGCGTGCCCACCAGCGGCAACGTGTTGCCGTGGCTGAAATCGGGCTTCGAATCGGTCCCTTGCAAGATGTTGACGTATCGCAGCAAGCCGCCCACCCGCGGCGAGGTCGCTCCGCCTGCAACTTCCCGCGACACAAGTTGGATGCCGGCTTGATTGGCTCGACGGCCGGGCTCTCCGGCCAAGGCGTCGGCCGCGGCGGCCGTCAGGGTTAGCAATGCTGCCAGAAACATCCGATGGATCAAGCGACGATTCATCTGCATTCCCCTATTGAAAGTGCCCGCTGGGTGAGTGGGGGGCTGACCATTTTTCGGCGGGAACGCGCATTTCGCCAAAAGAGCTTGGACGAAAACACAGACGCCCTTTCCGGGACGCTGAGGCGGACGGTCCCCTTGAACGGTTGCGTTGTTGATCGCGCCGCTATTTTATGTCGGCCGCCCTCGCCCCGCAACCAATGCTCCGGCTGCACGATCAATCAGTTCTTCACTCCGGAGCAGCCTTCGTTTAACCCGGAGCCAACGGCGACGGCGTTCCGCCGGCTCTTCGCGTCGCTGCCGCGTCGCCGCTCGTGCTTCCACGCGTTGTAGCAGGATCGGTCTTCCGCAGTTGCCTTTTTTCTCTTCTCCGTAGTTCATCAATCAGAGTCTGCAATTCCTTCTTGACGTATGAACACGTCACCTTGTCGCCGCGAGCTCCCTCAAGTTCCTTCCGGAGGCTGTCAAGTTCCTTCTGTTCCTTTCCCGCGATGGCTTCTAGCCGCGAAATCCCGGCCATCGCTCGCGACTCCCTCTCTACGGCCGCCTGCAATTCGCTTTCCACCTGCTCTTTCATTTCACCAAGACTCGGCATACTCTTATCGGCCATCGCCGAATAGTAGGCGGATTTGAGGCCGGCAGCGCCGACAATCTTGGCATTCTTCGGCAGTTCGAGGGGCATCGGCTTGAACTCCCCGTTGGCACCGTCGTCTTCGGGAAACGAGGCGACCCTTTTCATGACAACGAGGAGCCTATTGCCAGGCACCGCAAGAACCTCTCGCCGATCAACCTCCCCGATCGCCGCGCAGAGTGTTCCGGTCTCTCTCTCAAATGCGTAGGCCCACGTACCCGCGGCGTCTTGCGTCTTAATGCAAACGGGACGTCTCTTCGGATCGATCCTGTCGGGGTTGTCCTCCTGAGGCACGAGAACGTGTTTGAGATCGGGATGCCCCCAGTCGAAAATAGAAGCGAGGGGATCCTCTCGGTTGATGATCGTTCTTCCTTGGTTCACGTCCCCTTTCTTCAAAAGCGCGGCCCCGGGCGAAAACAGCCTTTCCGCTCCGTCGTCGAGGAACGGCCAAACAAAACACGGTATACAGTACGAGGATGAACCATCGGCGAGCGGGCATTCCTTTCGAATAAGATGCCGAGCCTCGTCAACATCCTTCCAGGTAATCGCATGTGCCTTCGTCACCTCCAGGTAGATTGGAACCTCGCCGTTGTTCTCGTGACAGAGCAATACAAACAGTTTGTTGTCTTTCACAAGAAGCCCCGCCTGGCCCTGAGCGCCGACGGCCAACCGCTTTGCGCGCCGGTCGAAGCGATATTCAACTGCCCCGAAACAAAGTTGGGCGGGCGCGTACACATCCTTAACGTAAACAAGACACGCCACTGAGGATTGTTCTGTCTTGCCGTAGCATTGAGCGACCTCCTTCTGGATGCTCGACAGGGGCCCGTCGGGCAAGCTACCCTGGACGAGCGATGGCAGCAAAGCGCAGGCCAACACGAGCGTAGACATTGCTTTACCTCCGCAAAAAGCGTGTGGAATGTGGCGGTATTTTATCCGGCCCCGGCCGGCCCGCAAACCCAGATATCGGGACCGAACCGGCGATACAACAACTTCGAACGACCAAGCACCGGCCTGGCGAGCCGTCTGGTGAAATAGGCGGGTAAGAAATCGGGGTTCAGGCCCCCGGCGTATCCATTCCCAACTGCCGCATCTTGCGGTAGAGGTTCGAGCGGTGCAAACCGAGCCGCGCGGCGGCGAGGCTCATGTTGCCGCCACTGCCGTCGATTTGCCGGCGGATATACTCGGACTGGAATTGAACGGTCGCGTCGGTCAGCGAGCGCCCCAGGTCCGTGACCAAGGGCGTTTCGCCTCGCGGCGAGAGGATGAACGCCAGATCTTCGGCCTCGATCCGCTCGCCGGCCGAGAGATAGGCGAGCCGTTCCATCAGGTTTCGCAGCTCGCGGACGTTGCCTGGCCAAGGGTGTTCCATCAAACGTCGCCGTGCGGCGGCGCTCAACTGCGGCGTCTTCCGCCGCGCCTTGCGGCAGAAGTCATCCAAGAAGTGTTCGGCCAAGAGCAGGACATCGTCGCCGCGCTGCGCCAACGGCGGCAGATCGACCGTCACCACGTTGAGGCGGAAGTAGAGGTCCTCGCGGAACCGCTTCGCGCGAACCATATCGGCTAGGTTCTGGTTGCTGGCCGCCAAGAGCCGGGCGTCGGTGTGGATCGGATTCGACCCGCCGACGCGGACCAGCAGCTTTTCCTCGAGCACCCGGAGCAGCTTCGCCTGGCAGGCGAGACTCAACTCGGCGATCTCGTCGAGGAATAGGGTGCCGCCGGCGGCCAACTCGAACTTCCCTTGGCGCATTTCTCGGGCGTCGGTGAACGCGCCTTTCTCATGCCCAAACAGCTCGCTCTCGGCCAGCGTTTCGGGAATCGCGGCGCAGTTGACCGCCACGAACGGTTGGTCGCGGCGGCGGCTGAGATAGTGAATCGACTGGGCGACGACCTCCTTGCCGGCCCCGTTTTCGCCGAGAATCAGCACGGCCAGGTCGGTCTGGGCGACTCGCTGGATGATCGAGCGGAGCGCTTCGATGGCCGGGCTTTGCCCGATCAACCGCACCTTGTCCGCCGCCTCCTGCGCGATCTGCCGGTTTGCGGCCAGGAGTTGCTGGCGGTCTCGGGCGTTCTCCAGAGCGACGGCGGCATGGCTGGCCAATTCGCCCAACGCCGTTTCATCCTCAGGGGTAAACGTCCCGGCGAGCTTGTTGATGATCTCGAAGGCCCCGAACAGCTCACCTGACCGGCCGCGCAGCGGAACGCATAGGAGTGTGCTCGTCTCGTAGCGATGCTGGGCGTCCACCTTGCGGTCAACGGCCGCGGGCTCGGCGGCCGCGTCGACGCGGCGGGGCTCGCCGGTGCGAATCACTTCGCCCACGACCCCGCGATCATCCGGAATGCGAAGCTCGCCGCCCGGCAGGCCGAGTGCAGGTCGGCCGACGAGCAGATGGTTTGGCCGGTCCCAAAGGAAGATGCTCGCCCGATCCGCGCCGAGCAGCCGCGTCGCCGCCTCGGCCATCTGCACCAACAGCGGCTCGACCTCGTGCGTCTGGTTCCACGCGCTGGCGATCTTCAGAATCGCCTCCAGTCGCCGCACCCGCCGAGCCTGGGCCACGCGACTGCGAACGGCCGCAATCGCCCGGTGCAAGACGGGGGCAAGCCGTTGCACGAGCGCCAACGCGGTCGCGTTTCGCCCCTCGCCTTTGGGCGGCGAGGCCGAGGAGGGCGATGCCGTCGCCAGATGCACCGCCAACAGCTCGCCCGCCTCAGAACGCGGCGACAACGGTGCGGCGACCCACGCTCCGTCGGCCATCGCCGCGTCGCGGTCGAGCGACTCGGCCAGAAGTTCGATCGGCAGCGGCTTGGCGATGCCCGATTCGGCCACGACGGACCATCGTCCCGCCGCGGCGGCCACCAGCGCGAGGTAGTCGGCCCCCAGGGTCTGCAACAACGCCGGCGACCCCTGGATCACGTCCTCGACGCTATCCGCCTCAATTCCCCCACGCAGCAGGTCCACGGCCATCGACAGCAGCGATGGATCGGGGGACAACCGGCTCTCTTCCGCTTCGACTCGCTTCAGTGTGCTCATTGTGGGCAAGCATCCGAGGACTCGCGTCAGGTCATTCTGATGACGCCGTGGCCGCAATGATACACTCTTCGCATCAGAATGACAACATGCTGGACTCTTCATGCTCCGCATGAAGTCAGGTCACCGAAAGCCTGCAAAGCCGTTCGTAGTTCCGCCTTCAGGCGGCGATTTCCGGAGCGTCCTCGACTCCTCTGGAAAACCATTTCACGCCCTGCTAGCATGGAGAGCCATCTGAACAGGGGGGGGCGAGGATCGTGGCACGCCTGCGAAGACGACGCGGCGAAGCGGCGCAAGACAACGAAGAAAGGAACGTGATGGCGGAACGTATCGGGATCGTGACCGGCGGCGGCGATTGTCCTGGCCTCAATGCGGTGATTCGGGCCGTGGCCAAGGCGGCCGCCCAGCGGGGGTGGGAGACGATCGGCTTCTTAGGCGGCTTCGAGGGCATTCTCGAGCCGCAACGTTACATGCCGCTCGACTACCAAAAGCTGTCCGGGCTGCTGACCCGCGGCGGCACGATCCTCGGCACGGCCAACCGCGGCCGCTTTTCGGCCAAGGTCGGCATCGGCGAGAGCCGGCAATTGCCTAAGGAGTTGATCGACGGCGTCAAAGCGGGCATGGAGAAGCAGGGGCTCCGGGCGTTGGTCTGCATCGGCGGCGACGGCACCTTGAGCATCGCCGAGCAACTGTTCGAGGCCGGCGTGCCGCTGGTCGGCGTGCCGAAGACGATCGACAACGACCTCGACGGCACCGTGCTCACGTTCGGTTTCGATTCCGCCGTGGCGTGCGCGACCGACGCCCTCGACCGGCTGCATACGACGGCCGAGAGTCACAACCGCGTCATGGTGCTCGAAGTGATGGGACGCTACGCGGGGTGGATCGCCATCTATGCGGGCGTGGCCGGCGGCGCCGACGTCATCCTGATCCCCGAAATCCCCTTCAGCTACGACAGCATCTGCCGCAAGATCGAGCAGCGCGAGCAGATCGGCAAGCACTTCACGCTGGTCATCGTCGCCGAGGGCGCCCGGGAGCGCGGCGGGCAGATCGTCACGGCCACGGACCAGCCGGCCAATCGCGAGGCCCGGCTGGGCGGCATCGGCGCGGCCGTGGCTGGGGAAGTCGAGAAGCGGACCGGCAAGGAGACTCGCACCTGCGTCTTGGGCCACCTGCAACGCGGCGGCTGCCCGACGTACTTCGACCGGGCGCTCTGCTGCATGCTCGGCGCCGAGGCCGTCGAGCTGATCGCGGCCGACAGCTACGGCTACATGGCGGCCTATCAGGGCTCGCATGTCAGCTCGGTCAAGATCACCGAGGCCATCGGCCGGCTGAAGACCGTTCCGCACAACGGCGGCCTTCCCCGCACCGCCCGCGCGCTCGGAATCAGCCTCGGGGAGTAGCGGCGGGGCCAAGTTGCGTTGTCGATGTGGAAAGGGCGCAGGTTGTTCCCCCGGAGAACAGCACGATTGATCCTGGAAGGTAACGATCCCAGGACGTACTCCTCACACTCCGCGTGAGGAACTGGGTGCGACGTGGCCTGTGTCACGTGGCTTCACGCGGAGCGTGAAGAGTACAGAGTGCAGTTCCGGCTTTAGCCGTTCATTTTCCGCCTTAAGGCGGGACTACCGAACGCCTACGCGGCGTTTGGCTGGCGGTTGATCGGGCGGTCGGACGACCCGGCAGGCTTTGCGCTGGAGGACCGGCAGTTCGAGATCCGGCACATGCTCTTGGCAACGTTTTTCGTCGCGGCGGCGTTGGTCCGCTGATGCGACTGCTGTTTCAAGGGCGCGAAGTCCCGATTCCTCTAGGCGTTTCCAAGGACGCCACACGCGCGGGTCTTCACGCCCTGCTTTTCTGCTTCCCTGAGTAACGAATGTCGCACTTTGGCAATGCCTTTCGAAGATCACGAACGCCGGCCTTAGTAATGCTGGTGTCGTAAAGTAACAGGTTTCGCAGACTGGTCAGCCCCTTAAGGTGAACCAAGTCGGCGTCACGAATAGTGGTACCCGATAGCCGCAGCTCCTCAAGCTTGGCCATCCCCTTGAGATTCTCTAGCCCCGCGCCGGTTACTCTTGTCTCGTCCAGGACCAAGAATCGTAGATCGGTCAAGCCCTTGAGATGAGCCAACCCGGTGTCCGTGATCTGCGTTTCGGCGAGCTCCAAACCGTGCAGTTGGCTGAGGGTCTTGAGGTGTTCGAGCCCTGCATCGGTGATGGCTGTCCTATCGAGCGTCAAGCAGTGTAATTGCGGCAACGCTTTGAGACGCATAAGCCCAGCGTCCGTGACGGCAGTCCCACCTAGTCCCAAACCGCCCAATCGCGGCAACGCTTTGAGGTGCACAAGCCCAGCATCCCCGACCTTGGTTCCCTCCAGTTCTAACACTCGAAGCTGTGGCAGGTCTCGAAGCCGCCCCAGCCCAGCATCCGTCACTTTGGTATTCGTCAGGTCCAGTAGTCGCAGATTGGCCATCCCGTTGAGATTAGCCAATCCTGCGTCTGTCATCTTGGTGTCATTCAGACGCAGCTCCTCAAGTCTCGCCAACCTGCTAAAGTGCTCCATCCCGGCGCCCGTTGCGTTTGTCTTAGACGCTGTTTCAATACCTGGATTTCAGTTGGACAAACCGGTTGGCGCAGAGAATCGCTGCGGCCAACTCATGAAAGGCTTGGAAGTGCGTCCCCCATCGCTCGTAACAAAGTTTCAGCCGACG
>JBDKUC010000195.1:0-2158 GCA_039679885.1 Thermoguttaceae bacterium
CGTTAGTCGGCCAGCGCCGCTTGCCATGCTGGATCGGTAGGCGCGCAAACCATGATCGGCGCGCCATGCGCCATGGCCGGAGCGGCAAGGGCAACCGGGACCAGCGCCAGCCCGGCGATGAAGGTGCGGCGGTCGGTCATGCTGCCCTCCCGATCCGGCGTTGAACGCCAACTGCATCACGAACGAGCGCGTGGGCCTCGCCTTCGGGGATGAGATTGGCATGGGCCAGATAATCACCGGACCAGATCGAAAAGTCAGCGGTGGTGTCACAGGTCGCCAGCATGGCGCGCAGACGTTGTGCGAGAGTGACTTCCCCAAGAGGGAAGTGTAGAGCGATGGTAGCCATTGCGATCTCCTGGGATCGTTGCGGTTAGGGCTGGGAGAGAGGGTCAACTCTCTCTCGGCCTGTTCATGTGTTACATGGAGTTGTTGCGATATGTCAAGCGGTGTGTTACGCAAAATGCTATGCCACGCGAAATACATCTTCCGCACCACATCCAACTCCGGCTCCCCGACGATCTCGCAAGGGGAATCGACAACTGGCGACGCGAGCAGGACGACATCCCTACCCGCAGTGAGGCCATCAGAAGGCTACTCAGAAGCGCGCTTAATGGCGGAGATCGAAGCGGACACTGAGAGGGCGCTTCGTATCGCTGGCGTCACCCGCCTTGATGTTGAAGCGATCAAATATTTCTCCTCTTTTTGCTTTGCGGGTCTGGCGGCATATAAATCGCTTATCCGCGATGGCGAGCCGATGGACGCAGAAACCAAAAAGCAGAATGGTCTAAAAACCCGCGCGATTATTGGCGACCGGTTTTTCTCGTATTTGACCGACACAGGCCGATCTGATCCACAGGCCGCCGCACATGCGATATTATCTATTGCTGGGCGGCAGTATGAATGTAGGCGCGATTTACAACGCGGCCCGGACCCCATTGACGGTGATACGCGCCTAAAGTTTTTCCCTTCAAATATGGCGGCAGGCCCATGCAGCAGGGCGGCCGGGTTGTCGGGGAAATTGATTGATCCAAAAACTGCGCCGATTCTTCCATTCGAAGATTGCAACCACCCGGATCAATGCGGATGCCGATATTTGATGAAAGCCTATAATTGGTGAGACGAAACAAGCCTCGCCGCCTCACTCCCCCTTCAAAGCATCCATAGCCCGCTTGAGCCGCTCATGCCCGCCAGGTGACGCCTGTGGCTTCTTGTCGGTCGAATGCGCGTCGTTGTGGGCCTCCAGCGCCTCCAGATAGCCAGACAGCGACAGGCGCTCCCAATCAAGCCCCATGTTGCCGCAATTGGAAATCACTGCGCCTTTGTTGAAGGGCTGCGCTTTTCCACTGGATGATCCTGAACGGTCGTCACTTTTTTTTTGAGGGAAATGCCGTTGATCGCGGCGTGAAGGATGGACCACGCGAGATAGACGCTCTCGACCAGCGGGCGCGCGGGATAGACATATTCGTCCACCAGTTCCTTGCCGCGGATCGGGCCGACCTCGACTTGCTCGCCGTCGACCATGCCGCTGTTGCCACCGATCAGGCCGAGGCGGATGGTTTCACGAATATCCTTGAGGATCGCGCCGCCGCCGCCGAGATAGACCGGCCTGCCATCATCAGCGGCAAGACCTGCCCCAAGCTGGTCATAGATCAGGAGCATGGATTTCGGCACGGCAGGCGTATCCCCGACACGCTGCGACCCGCAATTCCGCTCCAGCTCGATCACTTGCGGGATAGGGAGCCAGAAGCGGAACGTGCCGGGGCCGAAGTCCAGTTCGATGGCTGTATCAGGCATTATCAGGCCGCCGTATAGGTCCAGGTGCCTTCATTGTTCAGCGTGATTTCGCCGGTGCTATCGGCATTGCTGTTGAGCGAGATATTGTCCGCCACCAGCACGAACGCGCCCGCAACCGTGCCCATCAGGCTCCCGGCGTCGGTGCCGTCATATTGGCGCAGTTCGATCTGATAATTGCCCGACACGCCCAAAGCGGCCTCGAAGTTCGCGATGTTGTCGACGTTCGCCGCGCCTGAACCCGTGATCGTCAGGGACTTGCCGGTGACAATGTTCTTGCGAACGGCGGGCTTGCCCAGCTTCGTGCAGTCGCGGCGATAGCGGTCATTGGACGCAACCGCCTTGTTCAGCGACACATTCTCGACGC
>JBDKUC010000373.1:0-13372 GCA_039679885.1 Thermoguttaceae bacterium
CGAAACCGATGCGGCTCGGTTGCTGGCCGACCCGGCCACGCTGGCCACGTATCAAATCATCGTGCTGGGCCGCAATACGGAAGTCTTCCTGACCGACGACGCCGTAGCGAACCTGAAAAAGTGGCTAGCCAATTCCGAAGGATCGCTGGTCTGCTTCCGCGGGGCGCCGGCTTCGCAGATTGGCCAGCGGCTCGCCGAGTTGATGCCGGTCCGGTGGACGCCCGGGCCCGAGACGCATTACAACGTGAGGCTGACCGGTTCCGCCCGAGCGCTCGACTGGCTGCCCGCCGCGCGTGCCGGGATGGACCCGTTGGCCGACCTGCCGGCGTTGGCGACCGCCTCTCGGCCCGAGGCCGCGCAAGCCCTTTCGGTCGTCTTGGCGACCGCGCAAGTCGATCCGTCGGGCAAGCCGGTTCCCGTAATCAGCTACCATCCGGTGGGCAGCGGCCGAGTGGTCGCCGTCGAAGGGGCCGGCATGTGGCGATGGGCCTTCATGCCGCCCGACCGGCAGAAGCAGGAAGGCATTTACGGCTCGCTCTGGCAAAGCCTTGTCCGCTGGCTGGTTGCCCAGGTGGGCCTGTTGCCGTCGCAGCGATTGTCGCTTCGCACCGATTCGATCAGTTTCGACACGGGCGAGAGCGTCACGGCGACGCTCTTGACGCGCGACTGGAAGGGTGATCCGCCGCAAGTCGAGTTGACCGGCGGGCAGATCGAGCAGCCGAAGCGTTTTGCCAGCGCGCCGCATGGCAGCTATCCGGGCCAGTACCACGTGGGATTGGGCCGGCTCGAAGAAGGACGCTACACGCTTCGCGTCGTGGGCACGGATGCGCACGACCCGTCGGCGGCGACGGCGTTCGACGTGCGACAGAGCACCGTCGAGCGGCTCGAAATCCGCACGCAGCCCGCCGTGATGGCGATGATCGCCCGCGAGAGCGGCGGGGCGGTGCTCGACCGCGTCGAGCCGGGGAAGCTGGCCGGCCAGTTCCGTCAGTATCTCGCCCGAACGCGGCCGCAGCGCGTTGCGAGGACGATGGCGTGGGACCGGTGGTGGGCGCTCGGCGGCTCGTTGATGCTCTGGGCCGCCGCCTGGAGTCTGCGGCGGCGATCGGGCTTGGTGTAGGGAGGGGCGAGGGACGAGGGACTAGGGGCTAGAGACTAGGGGCTAGGGAAACGGGTGCCACGTCCCACGCTTGTCGTGGGCATGGTCGGACAGCGAGCATGCTTGCTGTCTCGCTGCGCTCGCTTAGCAAGCATGGCACCCAGCGAGGGGCTGGGGATTAGGGATTAGGGATTGGGCGGGACGGACGAAATGAACAGCGTTCAGACGAGAATCGGCCTGTTGCGTCGCCGTTTGCTGGGCGTTCATGTGACGGCGGCGACCGTTTGGGGCGTTGCGGCAGCCACGGTGCTGCTGCTGCTCGCGGCATGGCTCGACCTGCTTTGGGAACTGCCGCCCGGATGGCGAATCGCCATGCTCTGGATAGCTGCTGGTTGCGACGTGGGGCTGGTGGCGGTGCTGACCGTGGTCGCATGGCGTGCCGCCCGGGGGTTCGCTCTGGCCCGGCGCCTGGACCGCGCCGGCGAGGCCGGCGGGAGAATCTTCACCGGCTGGGAATTCGAGCGTGGCAATTGGGGAATGCAACACCGTGGGGCAGGTTGCCAACCTGCCGAAACGCAAATCAATCGAGGCAGGTTAACAACCTGCCCCACGCTGAGCGCCGGCCTGGCCGTCATGGCGGCTGAAGATGCGGCGAACGCAGCCCGGCAGGTCTCGCTCCGTCGGGCGGCGCCCTGGCGGCCGCTTCGCCGGGCGTTGGCCGCGGTCGCCTTGCTGGGCGCGATCGTCGCGGCGCTGGCGATCGCGCTGCCGAGCATGACCGGGGTGCAATGGAACCGGTTCGTCCGGCCCTACGACGACGTCCCGCCCTATTCGCTGACGCAGTTCGACGTGACGCCCGGCGACAAACCCGACGTGATCTACGGCAGCGACGTTGAGATTTGCGCGACGGTCCGCGGCGCCCCGGTCGATCAGGTGGAACTGGTGCTGACGACCGCCCGCGGCCGCGAGCCGCCGTTGCCGATGTTCCCCGAGGGGGATGGCCGATGGCGGACTGTGCTGACGAAGGTCGCCGAGCCGACCGCGTATTATGTCCGCGCCTATCGCGCCCGTAGCCGCGCCTACCATCTGGGCGTCATCACCGTCCCGCTGATCGAGAGCGCGAAGGTGCGGGTCGTGCAGCCGGCCTACGCCCGGCGTCCAGCCTACGAAGGGCCGCTGCCGAAGGACGGCGTGAGCGGACTTCGCGGCACACGCGTCGAAATCACCCTGTCGAGCAACCGGCCGCTGAGCGGCGGGCGGATTGCGCTCAGCGCAGCCAGCCCCGAGCCGCGAAAGGACGACGGCCGTTCGGGCGGCGCTCGCACGCGGGGATTGGCGAACACCGCGATCGCCATGAAGCCGATTGAGCGGGGCAGCCAGGAGGTATCGGGCGAGTTCACGATCGTCGGCGACGGCCGCTTCGAGTGCCGCGTGATCGATGAGGCGGGCCAACGGTCGCAGCAGACGTTCGTCGGCAACGTCACGTTGCTGCCCGACGAGCGGCCGTTGGTGCGGTTGTTGGATCCGCCGCGGATGTCGCTGGCCACGCCCTCGGCCGCGCTGCCGGTCATGCTGTCGGCCGAGGACGATTGCGGCATTTCGCGGCTCCAGTTGTACCGGAGCTTGAACGATTCTCGGCCGACGCCGACCGATCTCCGGCTGCCAGCCGTACCGCCACGGCGGCTCGACGCGCCCGCGCAATTGCCGTTGGGCTACTACGGACTCGCGCCCGGCGATGTGATCAAGCTCTTTGGCCGCGTCGAGGACAACGATCCCGACGGGGCCAAGGGTTCGGAGAGCCCGGTGGCCGTCGTGCGAATCATCAGCGAGGAGGAGTTCCAGCGGCTCTTGCAGGTGGAGGAGGGGATCGAGTCGCTGATGTCGAAGTATGACGACGCCAAGCGGCGGATGGAACGCCTCGACGAGCAAGTCGAGGGTCTTCGGAAGAAGGCCAAGAAGCTACCGGCCGGCGAGAAGACCGGCCAACAACTCCGGCAGGAACTGGCCCGGCTCCAAGAGACGCTGCGGCGCGAGGCCGCGGAGATGCGCAAGGCGGCGGAGCACAAGCTGCCGTTCGACGTCGACAATGCGCTGACGCCCGAGCTCGAGCGGCTCGCCAAGGAGAACGAATCGCTGGCCGCCGAGCTCGAGCAGCTTCGGCGCGAGCGGGACCTGATGAACGGGAAGATGGCGGGCAAGCTCGACGAGTTGGCCAAGCGGATGAAGGCCGCGAGGCAGCTTTACAGCGAGATGACCGAAGAACCGTTGGCCTACCTCGAAGCGGCGCTACCGCTGTTGGCCGACCAGGAGCGTTTCGTGATGCTGGCCCTCTGGCAGCGAGACCTGGCCGACCGGATGAAGTCGCTCAAGGGCCACGACAAGGAGGACAATCCGGCGATGAAGGCGCGGATGCGCGACCTGGAAGAGGAGCAGCGGCAGGTCCGCGACGCCCTGGCCCGATTGCTCGACGACATCGACGAGCACGTCGAGAAGCTGCCCGACAAGCCGGAGTTCCAGGAGTTGCGAGAGACGGCCGTCGACTTCGCCAAGCGGCTCCGCAAGAGCGGCGCGTCGGAGGCGATGGCGGCGGCCGAAAGCGCGCTCGGCGAGTTCGCCGGCACGCGTGGCTACGAGAAGGCCAACGAGGCGGCCGATATCCTCAGCAAGTTCCTCAACGAGTGCAACGGCAAGTGCAAGACCGGCGCGTGCAACGGGATGCGGCTCCGCTTTCAGCCGAAGCTGTGCAGCTCGATGGGCAATACGCTGCAACAATTGCTCAACGGCATGATGGGCGCCGGCATGGGCCGCGGCAACGGCCTCGGCTTCGGCAGCGGAGGCGTCGGCCTCTTCGGCGGAATGCCGGAACTCCGCGGCATGGAGAAAATGGGCCAAGGACACGGCAACGAGCGGACCCGGCGGCAAGGCTACTTGGCCGCGCCCGGCGAGAACGCGGATCAACCCGACGGCGGCAGCGAGACGGTTCCCGGCCAGGCCGGCGGCGCCAGCGAAGCGTCGATTCCCGCCCGCTATCGCCGCCAGATCGGGAAGTATTTCGAGCGCATTGCCGAGGAAACCGGCGGCCAAGACCAACGCGGCCAGAACCAACGCGGGAGGGCGAGAGATGAATAGCAGTCTGACACGGCGAGACCGTTGGGTGCCACGGGTGGCTTGTCCACCCGTGATTTCCACACTGCTGGGCAAGCCAGCAGTGGCACCCTTCGCCTTGGCGCTCGTCGCCTTCACGCTCTCCGCCGCGGCGGTCCATTCGGCCACGACGCAAAGCGGCGGCGAGCCGGATGGCGTCGTCCAGGTGGCGAACCTGGTTTACGCCGGCACGAAGAGCAGCCGCTGTTTCTCCGACCATTTCCTCGTGAAGGCGGAGCAAGAGACGGCCATCTCGACCAGTCGCCGCTTCCACGCCGTGAAGCTGTCGAGCGAAAGCGTCTACGACTTCCCGCTGGTGGTCATGACCGGCGAGGGCGACTTCCAACTCTCCGGAGCCGAACGTGAGAATCTGCGGCGATACGTCGAGCGGGGCGGCCTGCTGCTGGCCTCGGCCGGCTGCTCGTCGACCGAGTGGGATCGCGCCTTCCGCCGCGAGATGGCCACGGTGTTCCCCAATTCACGCCTGAAGCCCGTCCCGATGAGCCACCCGATGTTCCATACCGTCTACGACATCAAGCAGTTGCGGTCGAATCATGGCACGCCGCAGCCGCTGATGGGCGTCAGCCTCGGCAACCGCATCGGCGTCGTCTACTCGCAAGACGGGCTGAACGATACGCCGCACAGCACGGGCTGCTGTTGTTGCGGCGGCAATGAGCTGCAAAACGCGGTCGAAATCAACGTGAATCTGCTGGCCTACGCGCTGACCTGGTAGACGATGATTGGCAACTGCTGCGAACCGACGCTGCTCCTTTTGGCCATGCTCTGCTGCGTGGGCTTGACCGGATGCCGCCCCGCCGCGCGCCGCCCGCTGGCCGTCGTCGTCAGCGGCGACGTGGCCGGCTGGATCGCCCCGTGCGGCTGCGCGTCGAATCAGTCGGGCGGGCTGTCCCGCCGGGCGACTTATCTCGCCCAGTTGCGCCGCGCGGCCTCGGTGATCGCCGCCGATGTGGGTGGAGCCGTTCACGGCAGTTCGACGTACGACCGGCTCAAGCTCGAAGCCATTCTGGCCGGCGAGTCCAAGATGGATACGGCAGCCCACAACATCGGAGCCGCCGAGGCACGTTTCGGCCCCAATCAGCTTCGGCGGTGGGCGGCCGGCGGCGCGCCGCTGGTGTCGGCCAACGTCCGCGATCGGGCGGGCCAAAGCGTGGCCGCGCCACTGAGGATCGTCACGGCCGAGGGACGCCGCGTCGCGCTGGTTGGCGTCCTGGCCGAGCGCTATGCGACGGCCGATCTCGACGTGACGCCACCCCGCCAGGCCGTGCTCGATGCCCTGGCCGCAGCCGCCAGTCAGTATGACGCCGCCATCGTGTTGGCCTACATGCCCGAGGACGATCTGCGGCAGCTGGCCGGCAACCTGCCCGAGGTGGACGTCGTCGCCGGCGGGCCGACGGGCCAGCCCTTGACGCCGCAGCGCGTCGGCTCGACGCTGCTGGCATCGGCAACAAACCAGGGGAAGTTCGTAGTCCGGCTCGACGGGCCGGACCATGCGGCGACGGATCGCTGGGCGGCCTCCGTCATCGAGCTGAACGAGCAGTTCAGCGATGACCCGTCGCAGACAGCCAATCTTGACCACTTCCGCACCGCCCTGCGTCAGGCGGATTTGCGTCCAGAGCAGACGGCTTTCGTCGAGCCGTCGGCTTCGACGGCGCCGGCCGGCTATGCCGTGGCGGGGAACGCGGCGTGCCGGAAATGTCACGAGGACGAACATCGCCAATGGCGGCAGTCGAAGCACGCCGCCGCCTGGGCGTCGTTGAAGCGGACCGGCGCCCAGGTCGATCCGGAGTGTCAACGTTGCCACACGACCGGCTACGGCCTTTCGGGCGGATTCGCCTCGCTGGCCGACAACGGTCCGCGGAAGGATCGCGCCGATGTGGGCTGCGAAAGCTGTCATGGACCGTCGCAGGGCCACGTAGCCAACCCGACGACGCACACGCCGCACTACGCCCGGGCGAAAGACTTCTGCATCGGTTGTCATGACCGGGAGAACAGCCCGAAGTTCGACCTGCCCACCTATTGGAAGCGCACGGAGCACGGGAAGAAGCCATGAGAGCATATGAGTCTCCGCGGAATCGCGTTTGGCGTTTGGCAGCCGCCGTCACGGCCGCTTCTGGGTGGCACGTCCTGAAAGGGCGTGGCAACGAAGCGTCCTTGACGAGTGACCACGCCCTTTCAGGGCGTGCCACCCAGCCGCGTGACGAATGCCGTCGGGGAATCGTAGGACTGGTCTTGGCGATTGCGCTGGGCGTCTTTCTGGCGCCGCCCGCGCCGGCCGCGACCGCCGTGAACAACATCGAGGATGGCTACCGCCGTGCGATCGCCGATCGGAAGCCGCTTCTGGTTTGCGTCGGCGCGAAATGGTCGGAGCCGAGCCGCAAGCTGCTCAAGGAGTTGACCGAGGGGGCCGTGGCGACCGAGCTCGCGCGATGGGTTTTGGTCACGCTGGACTTGGAGGTGCAGGCTGCGGACGTGGAAGAGCTGGGCGTGGTCACCGCGCCGGCCCTGCGGATATTCAGCCCGACCGGCCAGCACGTGGCCGCCGTCGATCGTTACTTGCCGCCTCAGGAGCTGCTCGCCTGGTTGCAGAAGAACCACGAGGCCGCCATGGCGCCGGCCGACGATGTGCTGCTGGCCACGGGCGAACCGAACGTGATGGCGGTCATAAAGCTGGTCAAGCAGTTCGACGAGCGCAACCCCGCGCTGCGTGAGGCCGCGATTCGCCGTCTGACGCCCTATCCCGAGGTGTCGCAAGCGGCCGTGGTGAAGGCGTTCACCGAGGGCGGCCTTTCCGCCCGCTTGGCGGCCGCAGAAGTGCTCGATCAGTGGCGGGCGCCCCTGGACGGGCTCGATCCGTGGCGGCCGGAAACGTTCACGCGCAAGCGGCTCGCACGGCTCGAACAGTGGAAGCCCGAAGCGGCTCGGTCTGCGAACGCCGCGCCGCTGACGTTGACCGCCGACCAGTTGGCCGCCGCGCGGGCGGAAATCGAACGCCTGCTGCGGGCCGACGAGAAACAGGCCGACGCGGCCAGCCACCGTCTGGCAAGGCTCGGACCGGCGCTGCTGCCGGCAGTCTATGCACGGCTCAAGGACGCGGCGAGCGATCAGGATCGCACACGGCTGTTGGTGCTCCGCTATCGCCTGGCGGCCGACAGCGCGTTGGCGCTGGCTTGGCCCGGCGGGATCGAACGGCTGGCCGATCGCAATCCGCGGCAGCGGCAAAAGGCCGCCGACGAATTGGCCAGGCGGGCCACCGCGGCCGAGCAGGGCTTGCTGCTCGAGCTCTTTGCCGATCCCGACCCGCTGGTCCGCGAAATCAGCCTTCGCGGGCTTCAGCACATCGGCGGCCGCGCGGCCAACGCCGCTCTGGTCCGGCTGCTCGATGATCCGGATCCAAACGTCCGCGTCGCCGTGCTCAAGCAGCTTGAGGCAAGCCCCAGCGCGGCGATGGGCTCCGCGATCGTCAAGTACCTGAAACGCGAGAAGGACCCCGATCTGATCGGCCACGGCATCCGCGTCTTGCAGGCTGCCAGCGGGTCCGAGGCGGTGAAGTGCCTCGTGGGGCTATTGAAACATGACGCGTGGCAGGTCCGGGCTGAGGCGGCGGTCGCCATCGGCAAGGTCGTTGGCGGCGGAAGCGGCTTCCATTACCGGCCGTCGTCCTATTCGACCACCGCGCCGACGGCGGACGAGGCGACGAAGCTGGCCGCCGATGTTTACGTGGCCCTGCTCGACCTCTTGGACGATCCGGAGCCGTTTGTTGTGGCCAAGGCGGTCGAGGGGCTCTCGGGCGCCGACATGGCCGTGGCCGTCGAGCCGTTGGCCAAGGCGGCCGTGAAGCATCCCGATCTGGCGCCGACGATTCTCGCAATGCTGGCCCGCGGCGGCGCGATGCGGCCGAAGGCAATGCCTCATCTGCAAAAGTTTGTCAGGCACCAGGACCCGAAGATCCGCGCCGCCGCGATCGTGGCGATCTGCTCGGTGTCGTTCGACCAAGCGGAGGACGCGATGCTTGCCGGGCTCGGCGACAAGGACAGCGGCGTGCGGCTCGAAAGCGCCGTGGCGGCGATCAAGGCGATGGACTCGATCCGAGAATCGGCCGTGGAGAGCCAACGTGACACCCGGCGCAAGGCCACGGAATTGATCCAGCAGTCGCCACGGACTGACGGCGATTTGCTCTCGACGGTCGCCAAGCTGCTTGGCGGCGGGAAATCGGCGAAGAAGACCAAGAGCGAGGCGGCGAAACCGGCCGATCCCTCGGCGGCCGAAAAGAAAGACGGGAAAGGTTCGAAGGCGAAGCCGGCCGAAAAATCGGACGCGAAGAAGAAGGCGGCCGCGCCCGATCCGGAAACCTCCTGGTGGGATCAGTGGCTGCAAGGCTGTTATGCGGGGAAACAGCGGCCCGCGTGGACCGGTAAGATGGTCCCGCCGTTGGAAAAGATGCTCAAGGCCGAGTCGGCCAAGGAGCGGGTGGCCGCCGCCGTCCTGTTGGCCCCCCTGGGAAAAGCGAACGAAGCGCTGCCGGTGCTCGAGCAGGCCGTTCGCGAGCAACCGGAGTTGATCGAGCAGGCAGTCAAGGTCCTCCCCTGGCTGCTCTGGGAAGACCGGCTGCGGGCGTTCCGGAGCTTCCACGGATCGGCGACCACCGACGATGCGAGGCGCGATCTGCTCGGCGGCATCGGCTCGATCCCCGATCCGCGGTCCGCAGAACTCATTTGGGAAATGCTGGCCGACCCGTACTTCAAGGTCGAGGTGTCGCCGTACCTGATGTGGACGCTGAATCAGGTCTACCTCGGGACCGCCTACATGCCTTCCGATGTCCCGCCCGCCGCGCGTCGCCGGGCGATCGAGGATGCCCGATCGCGAACGCAGTCGGGCGGCGACTGGCAACGGCGGGCCGCGTTGGCCCTGCTGGCCACCCTGGCCAAGGAGGAGGCGGCGGAAACGGCGGCCAAGATAGCCGACGATCCCAAGGCGAGCGAGGGCGTGCGGATCGACGCCTTCCAGGTGCAATTGGCGTCGCAGTCCGACGGTCAGGCTCGGCGTCTGGCCATGGCCGCACTGCGAGGCAACGAACCCAAGCGAAGGACGATCGGCCTCCGATATTTGGCTCACGGCTCCGGCGCCTTGAGCACATTGCCAAGCGGTCTAATGCTGATGACGTTAGGCTACTCTTGGACGAGCACGAACGACGGGCATCCCATCGTGCCGCAGCCGCCAGCCGGCCTGAAGCCGGAGGATGTGCTGGGGCTGATGAAGGACAAGGATGCGGAGACCGCGGCGAACGCCGGCTATCTGGCCGTGCTCCTCGGCCGCAACGACGGCATGGCCCCGCTGTTGCGCTACTGGCAAGCCGGCCCCGAGCGACGGGATTCCAGCGAATGGGCCAGGGCCGTGTATCGGGCGATCGCCGTCACCGATGATCCGCAATACATCCCCGTCCTGCGGGAAATCCGAGCCAAGCTGCAAACCTACGAGATGAGCGAGTTCTACTGGACGATTCGCATCATGAGCGGCGAAGAGATCCTCAAGTTCCGAAAGGAAGTCCGGGACGCGATGAAACAATCCAATTCGTTCTGACACAACTGCCGCCCCACGCCCTTGAGAGAAGGCCGGGGCGAGGAGAAGGAGAACACTACCATGACGTGCAAGAGAAGTCTCTGGCTGACGGCGTTGCTCGTGGCGGCCGGATGGCCCTCGGTGGCTTCGTCGCAATTCGGCGCCGCTCAATTGATGGCGATGCAGGGCGGCGGTTTGGCGTTGACCGCCTCGGGCACGGCGACCGTCCAGCAGCGGCCCACGCGGATGAGAATGTACGTTCAACTGTTTGGCAAGGGGAAGAACTTGGAGGATGCGCTGGCCAAACTGAAAGAACGCCGCGAGGCCGCCGTGCTGCAACTCGAATCGCTCAAGGCCGACAAGAAGTCGATCATCTTCGACGGGCCAACGAAGTCCGCGGCCCAGTCGGCCCAGAAGCGGCAGATCGAGGCGATGGTGCTCGAACAGATGCGGTCGCGCGGCCAGAAGGCCAAGGGACTGAAGGTGCCGCAGACGGTCACCGTCACCGCTTCGCTGACAGCCGAATGGCCGTTGGAGGTCAAGTCGCAGGAAGAACTGCTCGTCCTGTCCCAGGCCATCGAAGACAAGGTCAAGAAGGCGGATCTCTCCGGCAGTCAGGAAGTCGAAAAACTCTCGCCGGAGGAAGAGGAGTTGGCCGAGGAGGCCAAGCAGGCCATGGGTCGCTACAACGAACAGCCGCAACCGGTGGGCCAGCCGACCTTCGTCTTCGTCGCCGTGCTCTCGAAGCAGGACCGCCAGAAGGCGACGGCCGAGGCCTTCAAGAACGCGGCAGCCGAAGCGGCGGAACTCTCGAAAGCAGCTAACGTCGAGTTGGGCCGTCTGACCGGCGTCATCCGGCACTGCGGTGGCCAGCGGTCGTTCGGCGGCGTGGAAGAATATAATCCCTATTACCGCAATAGCATGCCCGCCGAGTTCCGCCGCTTGGCCGGCCAGACGGAGGACGCGGACACCCAGACCGAGGCTTTCAGCGGCACCCCAGGCCCCCTGGTGTTCACCATCAAGGTCGCCGCGACGTACGCGGTAGGAAAGTAGCGGCCACGGGAGCGGCTTCGCCGCGCTTCGCGGAGTTCTGCCGCTGGCGGCGCGATCTGCTAGTGTAGTGTCTCGTAAACGACGGTATTTGTCATGCGGGAGATGGAGAAGTCGGGGTGCCATGTCCCACGCTTGTCGTGGGCATGAGGAAGTGGTAAACATGCTTGCTGTCTCGCTGCGCTCGCTTAGCAAGCATGGCACCCATAATCTGTTTGAGACACTAGAATTGGGAGATCGCCGCGAGAAACGACGCAAGACTGGCCGAATTGGATTCCTATGACGCCCAAATTCCTTTATTTCGATCTTGGCCGCGTGTTGGTGAACTTCAGCGTCGAGCGGATGCTCGACCAGATGGCGGCCGTCTCCGGCATTACGGCCGACGCAGTTCGCCACGCGGTGTTCACGGGCGGCCTGATGCAACAGCACGAGGCAGGCCGGCTCTCGACTCCCGAATTCTACGAGGCGTTCTGCGCCGCGACGGGCGCTCGCCCCGCCGCCGAGCGGCTCGTCGAAGCCACGGCCGACATCTTCGAGATGAATCTGCCCATGCTGCCCGTGGTCGCCCAGCTTCAGGAGGCCGGCTACCCAATGGGCATCCTCTCGAACACGTGCGACACGCATTGGGACCACTGCTTCGCCCATTACCGGATCGTTAACCGCGGGTTTCAGGTCTACGCGCTCAGCCAGCGGATCGGCGCCCTGAAGCCGGACGCGGCCATCTTCCGCGCGGCGGCCCAATTGGCCGGTCATCGGCCCGAGGACATCTTTTTCGTCGACGATATCCTCGGTCACGTCGAAGGCGCCAAGGCCGTCGGGTTCGACGCGGTGCAATACACCACGGCCGGCGCCCTGGCCGATGCGCTGCGGCAACGCGGCCTCCGGTTCAACTACTAACAGCGAGTCGCAGTCGAGTGGCACGCCCTGAAAGGGCGTGGCAGATCGGCAACGTGCAACACGACGCTGCCACGCCCTTTCAGGGCGTGCCACCCCTTCAAGAAGTCGCCGTCTCGTTTTTTTCAAGACGAGCCAGACGATGGTTTCGACTTGAGAAACCGCGTGTTGCCGACCCGCCGCAGCAGGCCGACTCGATCGAAATAGTCCAACAGCGGCAGAGCGAACTTCCGGGTCGTATCCAAGAGGTACTTGAAATCGACGCTGTCGAGCCGGCCCTTCGCTTGGAGGTGCGCGATCAGCAAGGCACGCGCTCGATCGATCGCATCGCCGTGGAACAGCATCCCGTCGGCAACGAGCACCAGCCGCTGGTGTTCCTGGAGGATGCGGACCAACTGGCCGAGCTTTGCGGCCGGCAGCCCGGTCTCGGCGGCGACTTCCGCCAAGCTCGGCGGGGCGAACAGCCGCCGCAGGAATTGCGATTCGATCTGATCGCATTGCGCGGCTTCCTCGCCCCCAAACGTCGCCCGATGGCCGGCGACGGCCAGCCGCTGGTTCTGCTCCGTCAAGCGGCCGTCGCTCTTCAACAGGGCCACGACGGCGTCGAACACCGGCTTCGACCAACCGCCGGCCTGTCGCAGTTGCTCGGCCGTCATGCCGGGGCTCTCGGGCGATTGGCCGTGATAATCGGTCAGCCGGTCAAGCAGCTTCTGCCCCGCCTCAGCCGCCGTGACACGGTGCATGTAGAGCGATCCGCCGATGGCGATCACCGTCTGCCTCCGCAGCAGCTCCGTCAGAATACCGTCGATTCGGCCGGCTGGCAGTTTCGTCCGCTTGGCCAGTCCGGCGGCGCCGATGGCCGCTTCCGTCGCGTTGCGCACGGCGTACTCGACGAAGCGGGCGGGGTCGGCCACTGCGGCCGCCCGCTGGCGGAGGTCCTCGATCAGGCCGGGGCGGTTTCGCTTCAGCCGGCGATCGACGGCCTCGACGATGCGGCCGCCTCCGATCGTGCGCACCGGCGAGAGCGTCCGCAGGATGAACGGATCGCCCGGCCCGGCAACGATCGGCCGCTTCACGCGGACTTGAATCAAGCACGGGTCGCCGCTGGTCGCGTCGTCCGACGGTTCGAGCAGGTAGAGCGTCGCATTGACCTCGGAAGTGCCGGTGTGGAACTTCACTTCGCCGCCATTCCTGAGCGGTGTCTTCGCGTTTTCACGCCGCAAGAGCCGAAACTGGCAGACGAAGTACTCCTCCGCCGTAAAATAGCCGGGCAGGGTCAGCACGTCGCCGCGGCCGACCTGGTGAAGATCGCAGTGCCCAAGGTTGATCGCCGCGCACTGGCCGGCCAGCACCGTATTGCTCGGCTGGCCGTAGACTTCGATTCGGCGGATACGGCTTGTGGCGCCTTGGGGCAACAAGACGACCTCGTCGCCCAACGACGCGAAGCCGGCGACGGGAATGCCCGCGGCGACGGCGCCGAACCCTTTGGCCGAAAACGCCCGGTCGAGCGGCAATCGGAACAGCCCGTCGCTGGGCCGCGGCGGCACGCTCCGCACGACCTGCTCCAACGCCGTCAGGAAGGCGTCGAAGCCTTCGCCGGTGACGTTC
>JBDKUC010000170.1:0-4419 GCA_039679885.1 Thermoguttaceae bacterium
ACCAAGACCTCGCCGCCGATGGCGCCATTGTTGAAGCTCAGATTGCCCGTGCCCGCCAACTGAACGACTTGATCGGTGTCGCTCAGGACGACCGCCTTGATGAACAACGGATCAACGCTGTAGACGGAATTGGTGCCGCTCCACAGCAAAGGAACCGCGCCGATCTGGCCTTGCGTATAGCCCACCAAGCTGGTGCGGGCGTAGCGGCGAGCGTAGATGTCGAACGACTCGATGCCCGTGCCCGTATCGATCCCGTTGGAACTCTCCCAAGTGATGACAAAGTCGCCGGCGTCGTCCATCGCGACGTTCGCGTTCTGTTGGTTGCCGGTCACGGACTGGTTCACTTGGAAGACACTGCTGGCGGCGGTGCTGTTGGCGTTGTAGCGCCGTGCGAAGACGCCGTTCTCGCCGTTGACGCCCGCGCCGTAGCCATTGCCCACGCCGTCGTGGTTGTAGCTGGTCCACGTGATGACGAAGTCACCGGCTGAATCCATCGCCACGGACGAGTCGCACTGGTTTCCCGATTCGTTGTCGAGGGCGTAGAAGATCGGGTTTCCCAGCGAATCAACGTTGCCCGTATTGGCCACAATGTCGTTCTGGTTGACGAGGAACTCCGACTGGCCGAGGCAGTTGGTGACGTTCTGGATCCAATCGGCGAAGGACGAGATTCGTGTGTCGATGCTGAACTCGCCATAAGTCGAATCGAGGGAGCTGTCGACATCGACAGGCGGCTGGGTCAGCGTCGCGCTGCCGGACGTGATCGCGGCGATTTTGCCGTCGATGATCAGCGGTCCGCCGGAATCGCCCTGACAGGAAATCGCCTCTTGGTGGTTGGCGATGAGCGCGGAATCGGTGTTGTGGATGCCGTACAGCGAGCCGAAGGCGTCATGCTGGTTCGTGCCGTCGTCGAAGTCGGCGGCCAACTGCTTGTCGCTGTAGCCAAGCACGGCGCCGGTCGCGTCGAAGACGTTCTGGCCATGCCGTTTCACGTTGTCGGAATCGAAGACTTGGCCAACGCTGCCGGTGCCGAAGGCGCCATAGCCGTAGATGTCGTACGTCTTGCCAATTTCGTCCGTGCCGGTGTAGATGGCCAGACCCTGGACGCCGACCGGAACAAAGGCCAACTGCAAGAGGGCCAGATCGCCGCCCAGCAGGAAATTCGCGGTGCCGGCGAAGCTCGGGTTCACCACCACTTGCGTCACTGGGACGACCACTCGTCCCGCCGGCAGATCGAACGCGACCGACAATTGCCCGGGAACCAACGGCACGTTGTACTTTTCGGACCAGGCGCAGTGGCCGGCGGTCAAGACCCAATTGGTGCCGGACAGTAGCGAGCCGGTGCCGATGAATTCGTCGCCGAAGTCGTCGCCCAAGATCTCGCCGATGCCGTCGTAACCCGTGCCCGCGCTGACCACGTGAGCATAGGGATTGTCGACGGTCGACAGATCCGGATGGAGAACGGCGTTCGAAAGGTTGCCGCTATATGCCAATCCGGAGGCGACGGACGTGATGTCCTCGGGATACCAGTCCAAGCTGCTGCTGGCGTAGCGCTTCGCGTAGATGTCGGATTCGCCGGCGCTGTCACTGCCCTGGCCGAAGGTGGTCCAGGTGATGACAAAATCGCCCTTACTGTCCATGGCAACGTCCGGGGCGACCTGGTCGCCGACCGTCGTGTCGTTGACGCGGAATTCGCCGAACTTGCCCGCCACGATCGTCGAGGTGGTCACCGTCGCGCTGGCGGTCCCGCCGGTTCGCACGATGTCGCTCGGCGCGATCCAGAGCGGCTGCTGATCCGCGTTGCCCGAAGCGTCGACGAACTCGACCAACACTTGGCTCAAACCGTTGGCGACGCACTTGACGTTGGCCCCAATGGCTTTCAGGGCGTTCTCGATGCCGGTCAGCGACGCCGAGGCGTTGCCGGTGAAGGTGATCGGCGCCGTGACCTTGTCGGGCGTGAACTGGTCGTTGTCGTCATCCCATCGGAGAACAAACGTGCCGGTGAAGCCGCCCGTGAAGTCGATCGCTTGGATCTCGTCCGTGCCGCCGACGATTTGGCCGGCGGAATTGTAGGCCTGCGCGTAGACGCCGTAGCCGCCGCCGTCTTGGTTCTCGCTTTGCCACGTGATGACGAAATCGCCTTGGGCGTCCATCGCCACCGACGAGGACCGTTGGACCTCGGCCGTCGTCGAGTTCACCCGGAAGGCGCTGCCGACCGGCTGCCCAGTCGCACTGTAGCGCTGCGCGTAAACGTCCCAATTGGTCGTCGCGTTCCAAGCAGACCAAGTGACGACGAAATCGCCGTTGACATCGCGGGCGACGGAAATGTCCGACGCTGTGGCGTCGGACGAGACTCGAATCTCGTTGTTCGTCCACGGCGACCCCGTGGCGGGATTGATCGCCGGGTATTCGGCCACAGACGTGGTCCGGCCGGTCGGGGCCGGGTTGAGCGTCGAGGTCTGCGTATACATCTTGACCCAGACGCCTTCGTGACCGGGCGTCGTGTCGGTCCACGCCACGACGTAATCTCCCTGCGAATCGCTGGCGACCGGATCGGCCGTCGTCGCATAGGTGTACTTGCCATAGGTGGCGCCGCTGGGCGTCGTGCCGTTGGCCACCTTCGTCTCTTGGCCCGTGGGGATGCTAACGTTGATCAAGCCGGAGGCCAGGCCGCCGTTGGGGCCCGGCCCGACGCTGTTGAGCGCGTTGCCAGCAGCATCACGCAGGGCATTGGTCACGGCGACCTGATATTGCCCGTCGATCAACGCCTGGACGCCGGCGCCGGCGCCGTTGGAGTCCACGACCAACACGACTTGATACTTGTCGACCTTCGGCATGTTCAGCCCGTACTGCGAGCCGAGCGTGTTGGCGATGTCGTAACCGTAATAGACTTGGCTGATCCCGCCCTGCACGTTGGCGCCGTTGTAAACCAACCAGTAATTCTTCGGATTGGTGACGGCGCTGCCCGTGTGGGCGGCATTGTCGTACATCGCCTCGTCAAAGGTGAGCACGATGGCCTGAAGCCCTTGGGTAACCTGGCTCGTCGAGGCGACCGAAGAGCCGTCGGGCAGCAGGAAGTCGGTCAAGATGGCGCCGGCCGTATCGGTCGACTCGGTGTACCTCTGGAAGTAGACGTCGTTGCCGACCGACCACGTGACGACGTAATCGCCCGACCGATTCTCGGTGATCGTCGAGCCGATCTGCGTTCCCGCAGAGGTCGTATTGACGCGTGTTTGCGTGCAGACGGCTGGCGTCGCGGTGTAGCCGGTCTGGGTCGAGTGGAAGCGGCGATACCACACGCCCGCCGCGTCGTGACCGTAGAAGGTATTATGGGGCGACAGGGGCGACGATGAGTTGGCGCCGTTGCCGTCCCAGGTGATCGTAAAGTCGCCGTCGGCGTCCATCGAGACCGATGATCTCAATTGGTTGCCCGCCCACTGGTCGGATTCGTCCTGCGTGAGGAGCCAGTCGGGCCTCACCCAGGTCGGGTCCGTGGGCTGGCAGGTGACCACCTGATTGGCCTGGCAGTCGAGGGTGGTCTGCGGTGTGCCGTTGGCGTTGAACACGCGATAGTAGATGCCCCAACTGTCGATCTGATCCGGCGGACTGGTGGTGACAATGTCATTGTCGTGGTACGACTCCCACGTGACGACGAACTGGCCCGTCGGGTCCATGGCGACCTGCACGTTGCTGGAATCCCATCGGGGCGTCAAGCGGACGGACTCGACGTGCTCGGCGTCGCCGATGAATTTGTCCGTGCCGACCTCGGCCTGGAACTGCGCATCGCTGCCATTGATCGCCACCGCATGGACGCCGGTGCCATCCCAGGAGAAGAGCCGGGCCATCGCCACGGCGTTCGTGGCCGCGCCGTTCTTCTCCCCGGTGGCCGATTCCCAACCGACGACGATGTGGTGCGTGGAAGAATCACTGATCGCGACCGACGGCGCGATTTCCTCGCCGCTGGCGCCCGGAACGTTCCGGGAATTCACCAGGAATTCGCTGCCGAGCCGGTTGCCGTCGGTTCCGAACATCTGCCCGCGGATGTCGTTGTACCAACTGAAGTCCTGACCCGTGTTGGCCCAAACGACCGCGAAGTCGCCGAAGCAATCCATAGCGACCGAGGGCACCGACTGCATGTTCGCCTGGTTCGTGTTCACATGGAGCTCGGAACCCAGCTTGGTGCCCATCGAGTTGAACCGTTGGGCATAGATGCCGCTGGTCCCGTTGCTTTCTTGGGCGGCGCTGTTCCAGGCGACGACGAAATCGCCGTCGGCGTCCATCCCCACGGAGCACTGATACTGGTTCCCGGCGGTATAGGTGTTCACCAGCGTCACGCCGGTCCGCGGCGTTCCGTCGCTGTTGTACCTCCGCATGTAGACGCCACGGCAGTCAGCGTCGGCGCCAGTCCAAACGACGACGAAG
>JBDKUC010000145.1:0-2243 GCA_039679885.1 Thermoguttaceae bacterium
GGGATCTTCCAGATGGATCGAGGTGATCCCCCAGCGATGCGCGGCAATTCGGACGCCGGCCAGTTCGAGCAGGTGTCGCACCGGCGGCGGCGGCGGCCCGAACCGGTCGGCCAGGGCGGTTGCGAGGTCCTCCAATTCCGAGGCGTTCGAGATGCGGGCCAGCCGCCGATAGAGGTCGATCTTCAACCGCATGTCGGGCACATAGCTCCGCGGAATGTAGCCTTCGCCGGGCAGATCGACGTCGACCTCGATCGTCGTTTTCGGCGGAAGCGATTTCAGCTGCGCGACGGCCTGGCCGAGCAAGTCGCAATACAGTTCATAGCCGATCGCGGCGATGTGACCGCTTTGCTCGGCGCCAAGGATGTTTCCGGCCCCGCGGATTTCAAGGTCGCGCATCGCAATGGCGAAGCCCGCGCCCAAGCGGCTGAACTCTTCGATCGCCCGGAGCCGTTTGGCCGCCGTGGGGGTGAGGTTCTTGTTGGGGTCGATGAGGAGATAGCAGTAGGCGCGGTGCTTGTACCGGCCGACGCGGCCGCGAAGCTGGTGGAGGTCGGCCAGCCCGTAGCGGTCGGCCTCGTCAATAAAGATCGTGTTTGCGTTGGGAATGTCCAACCCGCTCTCGACGATCGTCGTGGCGAGCAACATATCGCACCGACGATCGAGAAAGGCGAGCATGACCTGCTCCAGCTCGTTCTCGGCCATCTGGCCATGGCCGATCGCGAGCCGGGCTTCCGGGACAATCTGCCGGAGCCGCCGCGCAACGACCTCGATGTCCTCGACCCGGTTGTGGACAAAGAAGATCTGTCCGCCGCGGTTCAGTTCACGAAGCACCGCTTGCCGGATCATCTCCGGATCGAAGCGGCCGACGCGGGTTTCGACAGCCAGACGGTCCTCGGGCGGCGTCTCCAGGTTCGAGATGTCGCGGAGCCCCAAGAGGCCCATATGGAGCGTCCGCGGAATGGGCGTGGCCGTCATCGTCAGCACGTCGACGATGCCGCGCAGGGCCTTGAGCCGCTCCTTCACCTCGACGCCGAATCGCTGCTCTTCGTCGATGATCACGAGCCCCAGGTTGTGGAACCGCACGTTGGCCCCGGCCAGTCCGTGCGTGCCGATCACGATGTCAATCGAGCCTTCCTGCAAGCCCTGGAGGATCTGCGATTGCCGCCGCCGCGTGGCGAATCGCGAGAGGGCAGCGATCTCGAAGGGGAACTCGGCCATCCGAGCGGTGAAGGTCCGCTCGTGCTGCTCGCAGAGAAGCGTCGTCGGCACGAGCACGGCGACCTGGTAACCGGCGTCGACGGCTTTGAACGCCGCCCGCATTGCCAGTTCCGTCTTTCCGTAGCCGACATCGCCGCACAACAGCCGATCCATCGGCCGGGGCATGCACATGTCGCGCTTGATCGCGTCGATCGTGGTCAGTTGATCGACGGTTTCCTGGTAGGGGAACGAGGCGTCGAACTCCCGCTGCCATTCCGTGTCGAGCGGATAGCCGATGCCAGGCCTTGCCGAGCGGGCGGCCTGGAGCTCGAGCATGTCGGCCGCGAGATCGGTGACGGCCTCTTGGACTCGTCCCTTCTGCCGTTCCCACATTCGGCCGCCGAGCTTGGCCAACGTCGGATGGCTCTTGCTCCCGCCAACGTACTTCTGCACCAGCCCGATCTTGGCCGCCGGCACATAGAGCTTCGTGTGGCCGGCGAACTCCAGTTCGAGATGCTCTTCGGCTTGGCCGTTCTTCTCGAGAAGCCGCAGCCCACGGTATCGGGCGATGCCGTGGCCAATGTGGACGACCAGGTCGCCCTCGCGCAGTTCGAGGAAACTGTCGATCACCCGCGAGAGCCGCCGGCCCGTCGGCCGCCGCAAGTCCGTCCGGTGGAACAGCTCGCCACTGCTCAGCAGAACGATGCGGTCATGAACGAGGCGGAAACCGTGGTGCAGCGTGCCGATGGGGAACAGGAGACGGCGTTCTTGGGCGGCTTGGGTGGTGGCGAAGATGTCGCTCAGACGCCGCACTTCGGCGTCGGTCTGGCAGACAACGAACACCTGTTGCCCGGTCGCGGCCTCGTCCAGTTCCTCGCGGACGCGGTTGATATCGCCGCTGAATCGCTCGACCGACTCGACCCGCAGCCGGCAAGTCGTTTCCAAAGAGGCCGTCGCGACGGCCGACGCCGCCACAGAAGGGAAGCGGAACACCTGGCGTAGGACGTCGGAGACCGTGTGGAAGAAGGGAGAGGGGAGAGGGGCCG
>JBDKUC010000153.1:0-3942 GCA_039679885.1 Thermoguttaceae bacterium
CCGTTCTCTGCGTCCTCCGCGTCCTCTGCGGTGAGGTCTCGTCCCGCCAATCGACCGGCGGAAGCTCCGAGCGATCGGAACGCCGCCGGCCGAGTAGGCGAAGTGTCTGGAGTCAGAAGTCCCTTGAATCAATCCGTGTTCATCTGTGGTTCAATTGTGTCTCTCGAACCATGAGATGCGCGGTGGTAATACTAGGCGGACTTTCTGCGGCGAACCGGCGTGTTGCTGCGGCGGCCGGCGAACGGCTTTCGGCGTGCCGCCGTGGGGGACGACGCGTGGGGCGTCCGTCTGCCCCCGTTGGTCTTTGCCGCAGGACGCGGCCCAGCGTCGGCATCGGCTGGAATACATGCCGGGCGGTCTTCGACGGCCAGCGTTTGCCGCGTGAGACGTTGGATCGCGTTCAGGGTGGACCGTTCGGCGTGGTCGCAGAAAGAGACCGCGACGCCGGCGGCGCCCGCACGCCCCGTGCGGCCGATGCGATGGACGTAGTTTTCGACATCCATCGGCAGGTCGAAGTTCACGACATGCGAGACGTCGTCGATGTCCAGCCCGCGGGCGGCGATGTCCGTGGCCACGAGCACGGACGGCTGCGGGGCCTTGAAGCGGAGCAGCACGCGCTGCCTCGCCGATTGGCTCTTGTTGCTGTGAAAGGCGGCGGCGTCAATGCCCGCCTTCGTCAACGACTTGACGATCTTGTCGGCCCCATGCTTCGTGCGTGTGAACACGAGCGTTCGGGTCCACGGGGTCTCCTGCAGCCAATTCGTCAACAAGGGCAGCTTCTGCTTCTGCGGGACAAAGAACACCGATTGGCGAATCGTTGGCACCGTGGTCACAGCGGGCGCCACGCGGATGTCGATCGGATCGGTCAACCATTCACCGGCCAGCGTTCGGATCTCCGGTGGCATCGTGGCGGAGAACAACAGCGTTTGTCGCCGGCGCGGCACCTTGGCCACGATGCGCCGAAGATCGTGGATGAAACCCATGTCGAGCATCCGGTCGGCCTCGTCAAGGATCAGCACCTCGACGCGCGACAGGTCGACGAAGCCTTGCTGCATCAGGTCGAGCAGCCGTCCCGGCGTGGCGATCAACACGTCCACGCCTTTGTTCAACGCCCGAACTTGCGGCGACTGGCTCACGCCGCCAAAGATGGCGGTTTGCCGCACGGTAGTGGAGCGTCCATAGGCCGTGAAGCTCTCGCAGATTTGCTGCGCCAACTCGCGTGTCGGCGCGAGCACGAGGGCGCGAATCTTGCGTCCGCGGCCGTCGACGCGGCACTCGACGCGGCTCAGTCGCTGCAACGTCGGCAACGCGAAGGCGGCCGTCTTGCCGGTGCCCGTCTGGGCGCAGCCGAGCACGTCCCGTCCTTCGAGGATCGGCGGAATAGCGGCAGCCTGAATCTTGGTGGTGGCGTCATAACCTTGTGCGCGAACGGCGCGCAACAGCGGCTCGGCGAGGCCGAGAGCTTCGAATTGCATCAATGCTTCCTTCAAAACGGCGTAGAAAACGAGCGCGAACCGCGGCCGCCAGCCGGGCAAACAGGGCTTAGCACCCGACCTCACAACGATGAGGCCCTCTAGCATCGGGACTTCGGCACAAAAGCACAGCTTCGGCCGAGGGTGCAAGAGAGATCAAAGGCAGCCGTAGGCGTGAACCATTGCCGAGCCGCGAGGCTGGGCAAAGTGGCCGCTACCGAAGAAGCAAATGAACGCACGACGCAGCAAAACCAGCGTCGCTCTCGCACGTCGCGAACAGTGCCATCATAGCACGCCAGCGGGCTGCGTCAATCGCTAGATGGTTCCCATCTCGGTTCGTAGTTCCGCCTTCAGGCGGCATTCGAACTGAAAGGTCGTTCGTAGTTCCGCCTTTAGGCGGTGATTTTGCACGGAATGCCGCCTAAAGGCGGAACTACGAGCGTCCCTGCCAGCCCTGCGTGGCACGCCCTGAGCCCAAGGCGAAGGGCGTGGCAGCGTGCGAAATCACGCCCTTCGTACCCGAGAGCGTGCCGCCCAACGCCACCGCCCACTACAGCCCATCGCGTTTCCCCTTTTGCCTTCCCCCTTAGTCGAGTTACAATGACCCCCGTGATTTTGCCCTACAATCTCGCGATGCTGATCGTCGACGGTGCTGCCATTTGGCTGCTGCGCCGTCAGAAGTGGCTCTTGACGCAATTGGCCATCCTGGCGACTGCCGGCTTCCTCGCCGCTGCGATTGGCATCTCGCTCGCGCTCCGGTACGAGGACCTGTTCGGCGCCGCCCGACTTTGCTCCTTCGGCGTTTTGCTTCACGGACCGTTGATGCTCGTAGGCGCCGCCGCCGTCTGGCGGCGCGAGCGGCGGTGGATGGCCGCGGCGGCAATGCTTTCCGCCCTGGGGCTCGTCATCGCCGCCGCCGACGCCTTTCTCATCGAGCCCCATTGGCTCGATGTGACGCACTACCGAATCGTCAGTGCGAAAGTTCGTCGCCCGGTGCGGATCGTCGTGGTCGCCGACTTTCAGGCCGACGACATCGGTTCCTACGAGCGCGACGTGCTGGAACGCGTGGTGGCCGAAAAGCCAAACCTGATCCTTTTCGCAGGCGACTACATTCAAGCCCCTTGGCCCGAGTACGAGACGCTCCAGGCAAAGCTGCGCGAATTGCTCATCAGACTTCACGCGGCATGCGACGCGCCGGCGTTTGCCGTCGAAGGCAATATCGATTACGACGATAGCGATAGCTGGCGAGCGATCTTCGAGGGCACGGGCATCACGGCGGTCAGCCGCCGACAGTCGTTCGAGCTGCCCGATGTCGACATCACGTGCCTTTCGCTCTGGGATTCGCTCACGCCGTCGCTGATGGTCTCGAACCCTCGGCCTGAACGATTTCACATCGCCGTTGGGCACGTTCCGATGTTCGCCCGGGGCAACGTCGACGCCGATCTGCTCGTGGCCGGCCACACCCACGCCGGTCAGGTGCAAGTGCCCGGCTTCGGACCGGTCGTCGTCAATTGCCGGATCCCCCGCCGCTGGGCGACCGGACTCAACGATCTCTCGGGCGGGCGGAAGCTGCTTGTCTCGCGCGGCACGGGGATGGAACGCGGCTACGCGCCGCCGATGCGGTTCTTCTGCCGGCCGGAACTAGCCGTCATCGACCTGGCGCCCCCGGACAAGAAAGAAGGGGATCGCCAATGAATGCCGGTAGCCGGACGTCGAAACCGTTCTTGCGCGGCGTCCGCTGGCCTCTGTGGTGCGCGTTGATCGCGGTGCTTCTCCTGGCGGCTTCGCGATGGCTTGCACTCTGGGGCGAGCCAACGATGGCCGCGGATGACAAGCAGGCGCTCCCGCCCCAATATGCAAAGCTCGTCCCGCTGCACACCCCGCTGGGCAAGCCGGCGCCCGGCGAGTGGCTCGACAAACACCATGAGTCGGGACAGACGTTTCAGCAGTATCTTGAGGCTCACCCGGTCCGCGCCGAGCGCGGCCGGCGAACTCTCTACATCCAGCCCCTGGGGCCATTCAATCCGACCCAGAAGAAGATCGTCGATCTGACGGCCGAACTGATGAGGGCCTATTTCCAGTTGCCCGTCGCCATCCGCCGGCCGCTCTCGCTCGATCTGGTGCCCAAGTCCGCGCGGCGGACGCCGGGCCGCCACCGTTCCGAACAGATTCTGACGAGCTACGTCCGCGAGCAGCTGCTGGAACCGCGTCTGCCGAAAGACGCCGTGGCCATGATCGCCTTCACCGCGGCCGACCTCTGGCCCGGCGAGGGCTGGAACTACGTCTTCGGCGAGGCCTCGCTGGCCGGGCGTGCGGGCGTCTGGTCGATCAACCGCTACGGCGATCCGGAACAAGACGACGACGCGTTTCGGCTTTGCCTGCTGCGAACGCTCAAGACGGCCACGCACGAGACCGGCCACATGTTCTCGATGCCGCATTGCACCTTCTACGCGTGCAACATGTGCGGCAG
>JBDKUC010000178.1:0-15941 GCA_039679885.1 Thermoguttaceae bacterium
ACCTGCCGCCACGATCTCCTGTTCCGCGTCCGCCGGTTCAGCCATCGGGGGCGTCGGATGGCGATCGAGGCACTCATACGCCTGCGGCTGATACGCGTGGGCCGGCACGGCGGCCTCCAGAACCAGATGCAACCGGCCCGCCTGAACGCAGACGACCTCTTCGCCGTCGGTGCCCCAGAGGACGCCGACCAGTCGGCCGCGGCCGTTGAACACGGGCCCACCGCTGTCGCCCGGCCGAGCATGACCGGAAATCACCATCCAATCGTCCGGTCCGCCCGGCGCGGCGGTCGAACGCCGATAGCCGCGAAAGAGCCCCGTGTTGACCGCCAGCCGCCCGTCCGCCCCGTAGCCGCACGATTCGAGTCGGTCGCCGTCCCGTTGCGAAGCGCTGGGGCCGAACTCGATTCGTGCGGCAGCCGTTCCGACCGGGTTCCCCATGATTTCCAGGACGGCGCAGTCCCAGGTCGGATCCATCTTGAGCACCTTGGCCTCGTGCGTCTTGCCGGTGCAAAGCAAGACGGTGATCTTCACCGCGACGCGGACGACGTGCCGCGCGGTCAGCACCACGGTGCGTCCGTTCCACCGCACGAGCGTTCCGCTGCCGATCGAACGGCCCGCAGAATCCTCGCAGAAAACGCGGACCACCGACGCGCGATATCCTTCCGGCCGTTCATATCGCCATGCAGGCCGCGGAACCACCTTCACTTTCACCCGCTCCTTTTCGACGACCCTCGGTCGCCCATGCACTCGCAGCCGTTCGACCGACACGACGCCAACGACGCGATCCACTTCCCGGCCCGATTCAACCCAGACGAAGCAGGGGATGGTTTGCACGCCAAATTGCGCGGCGAGCTTGGGCTCGCGATCGATGTTCACCCGCTGGACCGCGTAACCTTCCGCGATCAACCGGTCGACGGTCGCCGTCATCGACTGGCACGGCCCGCACCAGTCGGCGTAGAAGTCGTAGAGCACCGGATCGGCCGAGGCCGTCGCCGCCAGCGAAACGCACAAAACCAAACTCGATAGAACGTGTCGCATGTTCATTCCTCCAAAGAGAGCTTTCAGCGATCAGCAGTCAGCTTTCAGCTTTCGGTTTTCGGCGGCTGACCGCTTATGGCTGACCGCTTATGGCTGACTGCTGATAGCTGACTGCTGATAGCTGACTGCTGTAAGCTAAAACCCCGAAAACGCGTGATCCTTGAATTCGTCCGCTGTCAGGCGGCTGTAGTCGTGCTCGCAGCCCGGCGTGGGGCAGCGGTTCTTCTGCATCCGCCGCCCATGGTCGAGAAAGCGGATTGACGAAGCCTTGTTGCCGATTACCGCCGTCAGCCGCCGGCCGCAGCGGCAGGAGAAATTGATTTTTTGCATGGGCGTTCAGCTTGCTGCGGGAAGGCCGTCGGACGATTCGCCTTCCCAGGTCAGGGTGAAGCGGTAGGCGAAGAACGGACTCCGGCTCAGATCGGCCGGCTCCGTCAGCCGGTCGGGCAAATTCGGCACGGGATCGACGCCGCCGCGGCGACAGGCCATCGCCACCGCCTGCGAGCAGAACGGCGGCCGGCGTGGCGTGTCCTCCGTGTCGTCGCAATCGGGCGTCACGAGCAGCCGCACCAGCGGAAGGTGACAGCAGGCAGCCCGCAGAAGATTGAACCAACCGTATTGCTTGCCGGTGATGCCAATCATCGCCCTTACGGCTGCCTCGCGTGAGAACCGCCGCCGACTGGCGTTCGCCCGATAGACGTCAATCACGCCGGGCCACCGCTCAACGAGGTTCGACAGGAGCTGCGCCCGGCCGCCGCCATTGGTCATCTCGACGTTCATCAGCCGGCGATTCCACCACGCAGCCATCCCGGCGTGGACATACGCCGACCGCCCGGCCACGGCGATCAGCCGCGTATACCAGTCGCGCGGGCGATAGAGCAGCAGATCGCCGTCGCGAATCTCGTCGCGAGCGGCAGGGTAGGGGACCAGGATGTGAAGTGGTTCGGTCATGAGATTCCAAGTGACTGTTCGTGCTCTTCGTACCCATCACGCTCTGCGTGACGCCGTTTTGTACTCATCACGCTCCGCGTGATGTCACGCGGAGTCTGTAGGGTGCGTGCTTGCACGCACGCTATCCGGCAAAAACTGTGCGTGCAAGCACGCGCCCTACGAAGGCTCACGCGGAGCGTGTGGAGTACATTACTCACCCTCGGCAAGCCGCCGGGCCTCGCGGACTTCCTCGTATCGAACGCGATGATCCGGCCGCAGCTCCAAGTCGGTCGACGGGACACCACGATGGCGGCGGGCGTTCGCCGGCAGGCCTCGCCGCTTGCTCATCTCGCTCTGCACGCGGCAATACACGCACGGCATGTAGACCTTCGCCCCGCAACCGGGACAGCGCTCCGGCGGCCCGGCCGGTTCCAAGGGGTCCTCCTCGACGCGCGGCGCAGGATCGGGGCGACGTCCCAAGGCAATCGCCCCAACCGTCCCGCGACAGACGCCCATCAGCCGAGCGATCTGTCGTTGACTCAGCCGGTCTTCCTCCAACAGGCGGCGGATTTCCGCGACAACTTCGGTTGAGATCATGGTTCGTCCCCTCTCCCTTTGGGAGAGGGTTAGGGTGAGGGCCGCTGACGCCGCAAGCGCGCAAAAAAAGCCCGCCGCCGGAGCGAACTCCAGCGGCGGGCTCTTGTCACGACCTTGCGGAGTTTCAGGATACCCGCGTCGTTGCGGCCCTTACTCTATCGCACTCGGCAACGCTTTCAAGAGAAGAAACTGGGCCAACGCACCCCAGGCGTCGTACGGGCGTCTCACGTCTCCTATGGACGAAGCATCGCAAGATCGCCACGAACTAGTTCGCGCCGCCTTGCCCGGGCTGGATCGTCTCATACGCGCTGAACTCGGCCCAGATCGGCAGGTGCTCGGAGACTTCCATGGCGCCGGCCATCGTCAGCTCGAACTCTCGCATCAGATCGACGACCTCGACCCGGCCGGTGAACTCGCAGGTGGCGCGGCGATCCAACAAGATGTTGTCCAGCAGTTGGCCGCCTCGCGTGGTCGTAGGCATGTTCGACAACAGCGGCGTGACGCCCAACAGTTGGCCGAGGCCGCCGAGATGCTGGTCGTCGCTCTGCAAGTCGCCCAGCAGGATGATGTCGTCCTCGTTCGGATAGTGTTTGCGGACGGCGCGATAGGCCTCGGCCAGCACTTCCAGCTCAGCCGCCGTCTGGTCCGGGTCGGTCTCGACGTTGATGAGGATGAAGGTGAACGCCTGTCCCGAATCCGGCCCGTGAACGCGAAACGCCCCGACCAGCGGCTTGATGCGCAGCCGGCCTTGCCGATCCTCGACGAAGCGGACCGTTTGGCGATCGCAGTCGATCCGCCCGGTGTCGAACAGAAACGCGTTGTAGTGTTCCAGCGCGTCGCGCTGCTGGGTCGGGCAGGTGGCGAAGCTGTAGTTTCGCCCCGTGGCCGCGTTGAGTTGCTCGACCAGTCGCACCAGGACGCCCTGATTCCTGCCTCGCACGCCCTGCACGGCCACCAGGTCGAAACGCGGGAGCAGGCGCATGAGCACGTCGACCACTTGGCGGTTGGCCAGCTTCGCTTCGTCGAACCGCCCAAGATGGAAGCTGGCGACGCGGATCGCCGTCGGCGGTTGCGGCGCGAGCGGGCTCGACGTGCCGCCCGGCCCGGCGCCCTCGGCCGCGGGCTTTCGGGGAATGATGTGCCAACCGACCGTTTGGCCGTTCTGCTGCTCCGTCTGAATCTCGTAGTTCAGAAAGAACCAGACGCCGCCAACAGCCGCGCCAACGACGAACAGGGTGAGGATGAACTTGGCCATGCTGCGTAACTTACTCGATAGCCGGCCGCCGCAACCACGCCACTCTGGGGGGTTCGGGTCATCGTCGTATCAGGAAGGTGGCTCACGCAAAGGGCGCGAAGGCGCAAAGCAGAAGGAGACTTTACAGGCAGAACACGCCGTGGAATAGCAAACGCCGAGAGCCCAATAGAGCCCTAGCCGCCGACCACCCTTCGATGGTTTCTTTCTTCTCTTCTTCCTTTGCGTCTTCGCGTCCTTGCGCGAGAGCTCCTTCCCGCGGAATTGCGTTGTCTTTCCCCGCTGCCGTCTTCTATACTAGTGGTATGAAATCGACGGTCGCTCTCTTGGCCGCGCTGGTGCTCTGGCCTTGCCTCCACGGCACGGCGGCGGCCGACGTCTTTCTGCTGAAGACCGGCGGCCGCGTCACCGGCGAGTTGGTCAATCGCAACGAGGTGCCGCGGAAGCAATACGTCATTCAGGTCACCGGCGGAGCCAAGGTGACGCTCGACGCCGGGCAGGTCCAGAAGGTCCTCCATGCCAGGCCCGATGAGCTCGAGTACGAGCGAATCTCGCCAACCTATCCCGACACGGTGAAAGGGCAGTGGGAGCTGGCCACTTGGTGCCGCGACCACAAGCTCTTGCAGCAGCGGGAAACGCATCTGCGGCGGATCATCGAACTCGAACCCGACCACGCCGAAGCCCGCCGTCTGCTGGGCTACAGCCGCGTCGATGGGGCGTGGACGACGCAGGACGAGTTGATGGCCAAGCGCGGCCTGAAGCGGTACAAGGGCCAGTGGAGGTCTCAACAAGAGATCGACGTGTCCGAGACCAAGCGGAAACAAGAACTCGTCCAGCAGGACTGGTGTCAGAAGGTGAAGCGGTGGCGCGGCTGGTTCGGCACCGATCGGCAAGACCAGGCCCGGCACAACATCCGCGCGATCACCGACCCGGCGGCCGTCAAAGGGTTGACCATCGGCCTCCGCGACGACCCCAACATCGCCGCCCGGCTGCTGTTTGTCGAGACGCTAGCCCGGATCGACACGAACGAGGCCGCCTTGGCCCTCGCTGTCGCTGCCATCGAGGACTCCGTTGAAGAAGTGCGACTGAGCTGCCTCGACAACCTGCAAACGAAGAAACGACCGGACGTCGTCGCCTACTTCATCAGCAAGCTGAATCCAAAGCGCAACCAAAACCCGGTCGTAAACCTGGCCGGCGCGGCGCTCGGCCGGATGAAAGACCCGTCGGCCATCGGGCCGCTGATCGACGCCGTCGTCACGACGCACAAGTTCCGCGTCGTCAATCCGATGGGCGAAGGGGGCACCAACGCCTCGTTCGGCAAAGGCCCCAACGGCGGCGGCAGCGGAATGTCGGTCGGCGGCGGCCCGAAGTACGTCCACAAGGACATCCCTAACCAGGCCGTGCTCGACGCCCTCGTCATCCTCACCGGCCGAAACTTCAACTTCGACAAGCAGGCGTGGAAGTACTGGTACGCCTCGCAGAAGAAGAAGCCCAGCGCCATCGACGCCCGACGGGATTGAGCATGACGCCGGTAGCAACGGTATCCAAACCCCACGACAGGTCGATCGCATTTGTAGGACGGGTTTCCTAACCCGTCCACGAGACCGGACAGGTTAGGAAACCCGTCCCACAGGAAGTCGCTCAGGTTGTTCTGACCTGATATGACTCGTTAGGTCCAGAACGTCACGTCGAGGCCGGGTATCCGCTCGAAGTCTCGACGATTCCTGGATGCCAGCGATGCGCCGTGAACCCGGCAAATGGCGGCGATCCTCAAGTCGTGGGTCGAGACACGGACTCGTTGCTCCCGCCAAGTACGATATAGCGAGTCCGCGTCAGGCGTATACGGCAAGATAAGCAAGCGGTGGCAATCGTTCACCGTGCGGATCAGAAGCTCGTAAGCCCGTTCAAGCACGCCCGCCTCTCGGCTTGCCTCCGCTTTCCGAACGGCGTGAAGTCTGCCCCGCAAGATTTCCTCCACGGTGACAACCGAAATGGCCTGCTGTTCCACCGGAACCGCCGCTGCCCGCTCCACGAAGCGAGCGTTGCCCATCAGTATCTCGACGAAGACGTCCGTGTCAAAGACCGTCATTTACCGCTCCGTGCGAGCGGAGTGGTCCTCGATCTCCCGACAGACTTCCTGGAGACGCGCCGCAGCGTCACGGTCGCCGTAGACCTCGGTGCAGATCGCGCGCAAATCGGGGTCATCCGAGTACTTTCCCGCGAGTTGAGAGACCCCGCCCTCCGCCACCTCCATCGAAAACAGTTCGCCATGTGCAATCCGGCCTGCAATTTCGCTCTTCAGCGCAGCGATCGCCTCGTCCCGGCTTGCGGCAACGCTTCGCACTTCCGGCGCGCCGACGAGTGCCGCCGCAAACTGCCCCTCGCATGGCTCAACGTGTACGGGAAATGTCATGGCTCGATCTCCTGGGCAACGCTACCATTATCTTAGCAAGCGAGCTGGCCGATGGCCAGTTTGGCCGGCTTGCCATTGGGTGGAACGCCCTGAGATACGAAGGGCGCGGTTTCGCACCTCGCCACCCAACGAATCGCCTATCCTGACTACAAACGATTACCGCGTCCAGCTTGTCGACGGGCAACGCAACCATTCTGGCGACCGCGTTTCGTTCCTTCATAAGCCCAGCACGTCGTTCATGCCGTAGAGGCCCGGTTGCCGGCCAACGAGGAACTTGGCGGCGGCCAAGGCGCCGGCGGCGTAGCAGTCGCGATTCGTTGCACGGACGGTCAACTCGATCATCTCGCCCAACATGCCGAAGACAATCGTGTGCTCGCCCGGATTGTCGCCGACGCGGATGGCGTGGTAGCCGATCTCGTCATGCGGGCGTTTCCCGATCACGCCTTCGCGGCCGTGTCGATGACCGGTCTGGCCCATCACGGCGGCGATCGTCTGACCGAACTTCAGCGCCGTTCCACTGGGCGAGTCGGCCTTGAAACGGTGATGTCGTTCGAGGATCTCGACGTCGGCGTCCCGGTCCTTCAACGCGCGCGCCGCCACCTCGGCCAGCTTCATCGTCAGATTGACGGCCAGACTCATGTTGGGCGACCAGACGATCGGAATCTCTTTGGCCGCCGCGCGGAGCTTCGCCATTTGGGCGTCACTGAGGCCGGTCGTCGCTTCAACGATGGGGACCCTTCGCTGCCGACAGATGTCGACGATTTTCTCCGCGGCGGCAGGCTGCGAGAAGTCGATGAGCACGTCGACGCCCTCGGCAAGGCTTGCGCCAAGTGGAATGCCGATCGCCTTGACGCCGGCGACCACCCCGGCGTCTTCACCGAGCCGCGGATGGCCCGCCGCGTCGATCGCGGCAACGAGCTCCAGTTCTGGATCGGCCGCAGTCAAGGCAACCAGGCGTTGCCCCATTCGTCCCGCCGCCCCGTGAATGGCAATGTGAATTGGCATAGAAATCGTCGAAAGTCCACTAACCACTAACCACTAACCACTAACCACTAACCACTGACCACTGACCACTGACCACTGACCACTGACCACTGACCACTATCCACTATCCACTAACCCTTAACCGCCGCAATGATCTGACCCAAGTCGTTCGGCACGGCGATGGCGCGATTGGCGAAGGGGGCGGAACGGATGCCGCGGCTGCCCAGCACTTCGTCGAACCTCGCCTGATCGCCGTGATAGGCCACCGTAGCCGTCGGGTCCTTGAGTTGATGGCCGGTCAGGATGCAGACGACCCGCTCGTCGCGGCCGATCACCCCTTCGGCCACGAGCCGCTTGACGCCGGCGACGCTCGCCGCGCTGGCCGGCTCGCAACCGAGACCGTTCGCCCCGACCTGCGCCTTCGCGTCCAGGATCTCCTGGTCGCTCACCTCGCGCACGACGCCGTTGCACCACTCCAGCGCCCGGAGGCACTTCGTCAGGTTCACTGGCCGGTTGATTTCGATCGCGCTGGCGATGGTCGACGCCCGTCGGCCCGCGGCGTCCATCTCGCCGTACAAGCGATCGGCAATTTCCATCGCCGGCCGGCCGCCGTTCCATCGCATGCCGCGCTTTTCGACCAGCTCATAAAGCGTGTTCGCGCCCGTCGAGTTGATCACTGCCAGCCGCGGCACGCGATCGATCAACCCAAGCTCGTGCAGTTCGTGCAGTGCCTTGCCAAATGCGCTCGAGTTGCCCAGATTCCCGCCAGGGACGGCGATCCAGTCGGGCGTCTGCCAGCCGAGCCCTTCGAGCACCCGATACATGATCGTCTTCTGCCCTTCAAGGCGGAATGGGTTCACGCTGTTGACCAGGTAGATGCCTTCCTGGCGGCAGACTTCCTGCACCCGGGCCATGGCGTCGTCGAAGTCGCCGGCAATTTGCACCGTGAGCGCCCCGTAGTCGAGCGCCTGCGAGAGCTTGCCATAGGCGATTCTGCCCGAGCCGATGAAGATGACCGCCTTCATCAGCCGCGTGGCCGAGCAATACAGCGCCAGCGAAGCGCTCGTGTTGCCGGTCGAGGCGCAGGCCGCCCGCGATGCGCCGACCAACCGGGCGTGGCTGAACGCGGCCGACATGCCGTTGTCCTTGAAACTGCCCGACGGGTTCATCCCTTCATATTGCAGGTGCAGTCGCCCCGGCGTCATGCCGACGTAGCGGGCGACGCCCTCCGAGTTGTGCAAGAGCGTTTGTCCTTCGCCCACGGTGACGCACTGCCGCAAAGGCGTGAAGGGAAGCAGTTCGTGAAACCGCCAAACCCCGCTGAAACAATGTGGATCGCTCCGCCGGGCCCACTTTTCCTCGAACGCCTTCAGCGATCGCGGGATCGGGAGCTTGTCCCACGCGTAGGCCACGTCGAGCAAGCCGCCGCACTGCCCACAGGCGACGCGTGCTTCGTCAATCGCGTAAGTGGCCCCGCAACCGGGGAAGACGCAGCGTTGAAAGGTGTCGGTCATCATGCGTCAGTGTGAAGGGGCCGGCGATAGCCTGCCAAGGTACGGGATCACGAGGATTGTACCCCAAGCGATTGCCGACACAAAGGTTGCTTCGCCTCATCGGTCCGTCCGGGCATGTTCCTGGCGATTCGACAAGCCGTTCGTCAAATCCGGGGCCCCATCAGGCGGGAATTAGCCGGCCCACCCCTTTGGCGGCAAGTTTGACAGCCCTTGCCGCGGCGTCTAAAATCAGAAGTCTATAGCGACTGGAAAACCAGCCACCTGGGGCAAGTCACACCCGGAGAAGACGCGATGAACAAGCCCGAATTGCAGGTCTACAAGGATCAGCTTCTGGCCCTGCGAGCACGGCTCCGTGGCGATGTCAACAAGATGGCAGATGCCGCCCTGAGGAAGAGCCGCAGCGAAGCGAATGGCGACCTGTCGAGCATGCCAATCCACATGGCCGACATCGGTAGCGACAACTTCGAGCAGGAGTTCACGCTGAGCTTTATGGAGAACGACGGGGGCACCCTCTCCAGACTCGAAGCCTCGCTCGAACGGATCGACGAGGGAAGCTACGGGCTTTGCGAAGAATGCGGCCTTAAGATCCCCAAGAGCCGTCTGAACGCCATTCCTTATGCCACGCTTTGTGTCCGCTGCGCCGAGCAGCAGGAACAATAGGCGGCCCGGCAGCCACATTCCCTAGTGCAGTGTTTCCGCCGCTGCGTTATGATCTTCGGAGCGCGGGCGGTTTGCCTGGGCGGAGCGCGTCGCCGTTCCCGCGCGCGGCATCGCTCGCTCCCCGCTGTGAACAGGAAGCACGGCATTGAAACCTGCGGTATCACCAAGCCGGTACATTGTCTACTTGCTCATCGTCGTCGGCGCCCTTGCAGCCGATCTGCTGACGAAGCATTGGGCGTTCGCCTGGCTCGGCCCGCCCGGCGGACGCACTTGGTGGCTCTGGGAGGGCGTCTTCGGATTTCAGACGAGCCTGAACCGCGGAGCGCTGTTCGGCATAGGCCAACGCCTCTGGCCCCTTTTCGCTGCACTTTCAGTTGGCGCGGTCATCGGCGTCGCCATCTACCTGTTCGTCTACGGCGCCGCCCGGGACTGGCTCCTGACCGTCGCACTCGGCTTCGTCACCGGCGGCATCTTGGGCAACCTCTACGACCGGCTCGCGCTCCACGACATCCGTTTCGACGGCGCCCCGCTCCATGCCGTTCGAGACTTCATCGTCATGTGCCAGGTCGGCCAGTGGCATTGGCCCAACTATAACCTGGCCGACGCCTCGCTGGTCTGTGGCGCGGCCCTGCTGATCTGTCACGCCTTTTTCACGAAACCCGCTCCAGCAGCGGATGGCGTCTCCGAATCGTAGGGTGGTTGCTTGCAACCACGCGTCCCATCCAACGCAGCGCAACGCGTGCGCGTCCGACCACCTACCAACCTAGTGGCCCTCTGACGAGACCCGCTGAGCCAGCGCTCGAATCGCCTCCGTCTGCTCCGTCGTAAACGGCACAGCCGCGCCCGCCGCCGGCGGATCGGGCACGAGCCGCCGAGCGATCGTTTCGAGCAGCATTTCGATGCCGTCGCCACGCGCGGCGCTCGTCATCAGCCCTGGCCGTACAGAACTCCCACCAGCCCGACGCGCAAGCGAGGGACCGGCGGCCATCTCCTCCCCGGGCGACACTGCTGGCTTGCCCAGCAGTGCCGGCAGGTCGCATTTGTTGTAGACGACCACCGCCTCTGGCCATCGCTCCGCAAGCGTCTGATCATCGGCCGACCAAGGCATGCTCTGATCGAACACCAAGACGACCAGGTCTGCCTCGGCCAATCGCTCTTGGGCCAACGCAACGCCGGCCGACTCGAGCGCGTCGCCGCTCTCACGCAATCCGGCCGTGTCGCACAGTTCCACCGGCCAGCCATCGATGGCCGTCGCTAGCGTTACGGCGTCCCGCGTCGTCCCCGGCTCGTGATGGACGATCGACCGCTGGTGGCCCGCCAAGGCGTTCATCAAGCTGCTTTTGCCCACGTTGGGCCGGCCCGCCAGCACAACGCGCCACGGCCGCACGAGATGCTCGCCAAGCGGCACTCGCGAGAGCAGCAGGTCGATTCGCTGTCTCGCGGCCGCGACGTCCCCGCGGCCGATGGCCTGCTCGATCTCGTCCAGCGCCCGCCCCAATGCTCCGTGATACTGATCCAGTAGAATGACGGCCGTCCGCTCCGTGCGGGCGTCGGCCAGCGCCTGCATCGCCGCCGCGGCGACCGGGAGAACGGGGAGTGCCCCATTCTTCGTCTCGGGGACTGTCCCAATTTTCGTCTCAGCGAAAATGGGACTGTCCCCCTTCGCCAGCCCTCTTTCTTTCGCCTCTTCTTCCACCCGGCGATTAGCGACCCACTCGCGCCACGGCGCCGGCTGGCAACCGTCGCGAACGAGCGTCTCCTCGATCATTGCCACGGCGGCGAAGCCACCATGGCAATGCAATTCGACGACGTCATCGCCCTGGCGGCGGACAACCACTTCCTCGCCGTTCGGCCCGCCAAACCGGGCCACCGCAAGTTGATCCGGCGCGCGAGCCGCCAGCGGCCGCCCGCTCGGCGTCTGAAGATGCGACTCGACGATCGCGGCCGCGCCGGGCCCCTCGATCCGCAGCGTCGCGACCGCCCCGCGACCCGGCGGCGTCAGTTGGATGACTCGTAACTGGCCGTCAGCGGCGGACGTGATATTCGGCATGCAAGCTGTCATTCGTAAACGCTGCCGCGATGAGCGATCAGGAGAACCGTCACCCGCTTCGCGCGCTCATCAACTCGATACACGACCCGCCAGTCGCCCACTCGATAACGAAACCGGCCTCGCAACGAGCCGGCCAGCCGCTTGATCCTCGGGTGTGCGTAGGGATTGTTCGCGAGGTTCGCAACGCAACGGTTGATCTTGCGTGCCAAGGGAGCGTCTGCTCGGCGAACCGAAGCGCGTCCTCCGTGAACACGACTTCATACATCGCGGCGGACCTTGGAGAACGGGACCGTCTTGCCGGCCGCCGCTTGCTTCTCCGCGCGTCGCAGCGCCGAAGTGAAGCCTCGCATCTTCAGCAATTCCGCTGTCGCCGGGTCGTCCTCGTTCTCGTTGAGGTACCTGATGAAATGGTACGCCGCCTGCAACCGATCGCCCGAGAGCGACTTTAGTTGCCCGGCAATCCTCTTGCGAATCTCGGCGGTGGTCATGACGTTCGACTCCGGCCAGCATCTTCGGCTGCGCTTTTGAATTGTAGCTTGCTCGCTGGTTTGCAGCAACCAACCGCTTGCCGTCGGGCCGTGAGCCTGCTAAGCTGCGGCGCATGGAATACCTGATCGGGACCGACGAGGCGGGCTATGCGCCGAACTTCGGCCCGCTGGTCATCTCGGCCACCGTCTGGGAAGCGCCCGACGGCGTCCGCGGCGAAGACCTCTTCGAGCGGCTCGCCCCCGTGATTTCCGAGCGACCCGAACGGGCAGCGGGTTGCCCGCGCGTCGCCATTGCCGACTCGAAGGCGCTCTACTCGCCCGATCGCGGACTGCGGCACTTGGAGCGAGGGCTCTGGGCGACGCTCGGCCTGCTCGACCACCGCCCGCGATGCTGGCGGGACGTTTGGCAAGCTCTGGCCCCCGACGCGATCGAGCCGATGCGGTGCGTCCCCTGGTACGCCGACTACGACCGGCCCACGCCGCTCGATTGCGACGGCGAAGACCTCGCGCTGCTGGCCGAACCGCTGCGAGCCGGCTTGGCCGCCGCCGGCGTCCGGCTCGTCGCCATGCGGAGCCGGGCCGTCTTCGCCCACCAGTTCAACGACCTGATCGAGCAACACGGCAACAAAGGGGCCGCTCTGTCGCACGAAACGCTCGCCCTGGCCGCGCGAATGATCGACCCGCTCCCGCCGGCCCCCGTCTCCGTCATCTGCGACAAGCACGGCGGGCGGAATCGCTACGGCGATCTCTTGGCCGAGCATTTTCCCGATTCGTTCATCGAAGTCCATGGCGAAGGCGGCCCGCGGAGCACCTACCGTTTCGGCCCAGCCGACCGGCGAATCCAGTTCACCTTTCGAGTCCGTGCCGAGGCCTGCCTGCCGGCCGCCCTGGCGTCGATGGCCTCGAAGTATCTCCGCGAGTTGGCCATGCGTGCGTTCAACGATTATTGGCGCGGCCATCTGCCCGGCCTCGAACCGACGGCCGGCTATCCGGTCGACGCCAAGCGATTCCGCGCCGCGATTGCCCAGAAACAACGCCAGCTTAAAATTGATGACCGGATCCTCTGGCGGCAACGATGACCTGTGTTGAACCACGAAAGAATCGAAAACAACGAAAGGAGGAGCACGGGAGACAGGCCGTCGGCAGGTAGGTTATGCTTCAGCATAACAGGCCCACGGTTATGCTTTAACATGACAGAATCCCGATAGACTAGTCGTAGGTTATGCTTTAGCATAACGGAATCCCTACAGATTGAGCGTTATGCTGAAGCATAACCTACGCGTCTACTCCGCAGAGAACTCGGAGTCCTCCCCATTTCGTCTCTTTCGTCCCTTTCGTGGTTCCTCCCACTAGCACCTCGCCGAGAACTCGGCTAAGGGAACCGGCTATGGACCTCTACATCGTCCGTCACGCTTGGGCGTTCGATCGCGACGACTCGCGTTGGCCCGACGACGATCTGCGGCCGCTTACGGAAGAGGGAAAAGAGCGGTTCGCCAAAATGGCCAAAACGTTGGCCGGGCGGGGGCTCGCGCCGCAGTTGATTGCGACCAGCCCGCTGGTCCGCTGCCAGCAGACGGCCGAGCTGTTGGCGGCCGGCGTCAAAGGCAAGCCAAAGATCGTCCGGCTCGACGAGCTGCGCCCCGGCGGCGACCTGCCGAGTCTGGTGCGATGGACCGCCACTCAAGCCGCGGAGCATGAGCGGATCGCCTGGGTCGGCCACTCGCCGGACGTGGACCGGATCTGCGCGGCGATGATCGGCGGGCCGGATGCGCTCGTGCGATTCTCGAAGGGCGCGGTCGCCGCAATCGAGTTTGACCGCCCGCCCGCCCTCGGCGCCGGCGAACTCCGCTGGCTGGTCACGGCGAAGGTGCTCGGCTGCTGATGCGCAGGATGCGTGACACGCCCCGGGCCACGACTGGTGCGTTTCACGCACCCTACGGGCTCACTCGCCACATCGGCGATGGTTATTGATCGCCAACGCGATCATCGTGCAGCCCAAAAGAATCGCCCCAGCGATAAGACCGCCAGGGTTGTGATCTGAAAACCCTGCGGCGAACAGACTCATGGTTAAGAGGACCAGAACTACACCAAAGAGCACGAGCAGAATTTCCCTGATCGCATTCATGGCGAGCATCCGCGGGCCTGAGCCATGAGAGGCTCACTAGCCGACTTCGATCTTAGCGATCTTCACGCGGGTGTAGAGCTGGCGATGGCCCGTCTTGCGGCGATAGTTCTTCCGGCGTCGGGCTTTCTGGATGACCAACTTCGGGCCTTGGGCGATGGAAAGGACTTCGGCCGTGACGCTGGCGCCCTCGACCACCGGCTGTCCCACCTTCAGTTGCCCATCGGTCTCGCAGGCCAAGACGCGATCGAACTTGACTTGATCGCCGACCGACAGCTCACGGTAATCGATGTCCAGTTCCTGGCCTTCTTCGACTCGAAACTGGCGTCCACCTTCGGAGATGATAGCGTACATGCGTCAGACCTGCGTACTTAATTCGCCCTGATGACAAACGGTTTAGTTTAACGACACCTGCCGAGTTGTTCAAGGGGAGCCGGCCGTTTGCCAGAGCGAATCAATTGTTGAAGTTGGCGAAGACTGTAGGGTGGGTCTAGCGCAGCGAGCCCCACCATTTTCCGACGACGCGCATCCGAGGATGCCGTGACCCATCCGCCGCGTTGCTAAGCCCCACCCGTAATGACCTCCTTAATGATTCCGACCTCCCTGAGCGCGTTCAAAAGGAACTGGAAGGCGATGGCGGCCAAAAACAACCCCATCAATCGCGTCACGATCTTCATGGCCAACGGGCTCAGGAGTCTCGCTCCGTGGGCGGAAAGCCGAAGGACCAGGTAGCTTGCCAGACAGGCTGCGATGATGCTCGCGTACAGGGCCAATTCTTGACCGAGATTGTGCGCCCTGTTGTGCAGGACAATGATGGTCGAGATGGCGCCCGGACCGGCCAACATCGGCACCGCCAGCGGCGTGATGGCGATATCCTCCTTGGCCGTTCCGGCGTCGGTCTCCTCGGCCGTCTCGTGAACGGTCGAACGTTGGGCATGCAACATGTCGAGCGCGATCAGAAGCAGGACGATGCTGCCGGCCATCTGGAACGCCGGCATCGTGATGCCCAAGTAGTCGAACAACCACCTACCGACCAGCCCGAATCCGATCAGCAAGAACACGGCGATGACACACGCGAGCTTCGCCGTGCGGATGCGCTGCCGCGGCGTGTCGTTCGGCGTCATCGCCAAGAACACCGGCACCAACCCCAGCGGATCGATGATCACGAAGAGCGAACTGAACGCCAACAAACCGAACTCGAAGGGACTCATGCGAAGACTCAATTCTCGCTGCGCGTTCCGCGTGCCGCGTCGCGTGCCCCGGAGGGACGTTGACCATCCGCCCGGCGGCCTGTTGCCGGGCATATGCAGGTTCAGAGCGCTCGCCTCCCGGCGGGGCGCCTACAATCAGGCGGGGACTCGATCGCCCTCGTCGGACAATCGGCCTTAACGACTCGTCGCAGCGATGGCTCGCTGGCTTACAACCACGGACCCTAGGGGAACCTCACTTCCCGATCATCCTTGTCGCGGCACTCGACCACCAAGTGCTCGGGCGAGACGTTTTCGACGCCGACGATTTTCAGCGTCATCTTGCCTTCTTCCTCGAGCCGAGCCAGCTCGTGCCGCTTGCGGTTGTTGAGATAGTCGGCCACCGCTTCGGCGACCGTAATCGTCACGCAAGCGATGTTTTCCCGCTGGCTGGCCAGAATCATCATCCGGACGACGTCGATGGCCATGCTTTCGTCCGTCTTCACCACGCCCACGCCGCTGCACGCCGGGCACTCCATGTACGCGCTCCGCTTCGGGTTCGTGCGGATGCGCTGCCGCGTCATTTCGATCAGCCCGAAGGGACTCGTTCTGAGAATCTTCGTCCGGGCGCGATCGCGCTTGATCGCATCGCGCAGCGCCCGCTCGAGGCCGCGGCGGTGCTTCTCTTTCCGCATGTCGATGAAGT
>JBDKUC010000174.1:0-3977 GCA_039679885.1 Thermoguttaceae bacterium
CACGTCTCGCCGACGTTGGTCCGCCACGGCACGCCGCTGGCCGAGGTTCGCGGGGCCTACAACGCCATCCGCGTCGTCGGCGACGCCGTGGGCCGGCTGTTTTTCCACGGCCTCGGCGCCGGCCAAATGCCCACCGCATCGGCCGTCATCGCCGACGTGATCGACACCGTCGTCGGCCGCTGGGCAATCACGTTCAACCGGCTGAATCTTTGGCCCAGCGAAGGCGAACCGACGGTCCAGATTCGCAATCCGGCCGAAGTGCCCGGCCGATTCTACATCCGGCTCAACGTCGACGACCGGCCGGGCGTGATGTCCGAGATCAGCGGCATTCTCGGCCGCCAGGGCATCTCCATCGCCTCCGTCATCCTGCACGAGACGGACGAAGAGAACGAGTCGAACGTCGTGCCGTTGATGATCATGACCCACACGGCCCCCGAAGGCAGCGTCGCCAACGCCATGAAGTCGATCGCGCAGTTGGCCGGAGTCTATCCAGGCGCCGTGCGGATGCGGGTGCGCGAGTAGTCAGACGCCCCACGCGTCGGGCGCAGGCGTCCTCATCGATCCGCTTCCGACTTGGCCATCGAAAAATCGATCGCCGTCTGTCCGACCTTGTGGCAGAGGACGTCTTCGATCTTCAGCCGCAACGTATAACGGCCCGGCGGAAGCTGTTTCGGCACGCGCAGCGGGTAGGCCATGAAGAAATCGCGACGCAGATTCTGGCAGTATTCTTCCGTCGGCGCAATCGTACTCTGGGCCAGGCAGCGTCCCTGGCTGTCGACGATCTCGTAGGTGCTGCGGAGCGACGTGTGATAGCCCTTCGGCGTCGGCGCTGAGGCGAAGTTCTCCACCTCGGCATAGAGCACGACCTCCTGGTTGGCAGCGAACTCATTCTTCTCGAACCGCCGGACGGAGCCGAAGCTGACGACCTCGGTGCAGAACGCCGGATTGCGGATCACCAGCGGAGCCGCCTCGGCCAGCTTGCCCAGCGCCTCGACGAGGGCCGACTTCGCGTCGGCCGCCCGCTGCGCGGCGTCCGGCGTCCGCTCGACGTCGAGCCATGCGTCGAAACCGTCCAGTTCCCTGGCGACGAATTGCTGGACTTCCGGCGTCGCGCCGGGGATCGGTCGCGCCGCCTCGTCGCGGCGCCCGGCGGCCGCGTAGAGCATCCGCAGGCGGGCTTGCCGCGCCACTTCGGCCGGCGTTGTCGCGTTGGGCGGCGTGTCAGCCTCCATGGCTGCGATGGCCGCATTGAGCCAACGCGGCCAGTCGCCAGTCGCCGGCGCGGCATAGGACGCCTGCACCACGCCGCTCGGCGGCATGGTCATCGGCTGCTGTACCCCAGCGGCATTCGGCGTGGGCGTTACGCTCCACCACGGGGTTGTCTGCTCGGCCGTTGCCGGCGTGGCAATCGGCGGTTCCGCCCCGCTCAGGCGTCCTGCGTCCGCTTGAAGCAGCCCGCGGTTCTCCATCGCACGGCGGCGATAGGCTAGCGTCGCCCGACATTGTTCGACGACCAGCGGCCAGATCGCCGGGTCGCTGCGGCGGAGGTCTTCGAGCAGACGATCCTGGGCGGCGGGGTCGATCGCTCCGATCATTCGCAGGTCGGCCATCACGTCTTGGAGCCGCTTTTCGTCGATTTTTCCCGAGTCGGCGGGAAGCGTCGCCGTCGCATGTGACTGGTCGGCCGGCGTTCGAGCTGCGGCGGCCCGGTCGTCTGCGTTGCCGACAGAGCAGGGGAATGAAGCGCAGCCTGAAACCGCGAGGCTGGCCAGCGCGGCGACAATGATCGACGTAGATCTCTGCATGGCTCGGCGCGGAAAACGCAGGTTCCGGCCCCTGAAGGGGGTTCGATCGTAGCGAATGGCCGGTCACAACGCAATGTGGAAACGCGACGCGCACGGCAGGGGGTGTAGCAACGCACTGTGGCGTTGGGTGGCACGCCCTGAGGCACGAAGGGCGTGGGTTTGCTCCATCGGCCACGCCCTTCGCCTTGGGCTCAGGGCGTGCCACCCAGCGAGCCCACCTTTGACTACGAACGACTTTGCAGCCCTCCTGCCTGTTGGGCCACGCCTATTGACGGTAAGATGTTAGAAGCATTCGAATATCTTCCAACGGGCCAGGTTCGCCGGCCGCGATCGTGCCACACCAGGACATAGTCACCGACGCCCAATTACGGCAATTCTGCCGGCGATTGGCCCATGCCAAGACGATCGCTTTTGATACGGAGTTCGTCTCCGAACACACGTATCGGCCCGTGCTCTGCCTCATCCAGGTGGCGGCCGACGACCAGTTGGCCGTCATCGACGCCCTGGCAATCACCGACCCGACGCCGTTTTGGGAGGCCGTGGCCGCGCCGGGCCATGAGACGATCGTCCACGCCGGCCGCAGCGAGGTCGAATTCTGCTGGCAGGCGATCGGGCAGTTCCCCGCCGGGCTGATCGATGTGCAAGTCGCCGCCGGGCTGGCCGGGGCCGAGTATCCGGCCGGTCTGGGCGCCCTGGTCTCGCGATACCTCGGCCGGACGCCGTCGAAGCATGAGACGCGGACCGACTGGCGACGCCGCCCACTCACAAAACGGCAGATCGACTACGCGATGACCGACGCCTCGTGCCTGCCGCCGCTCTGCGAGGCGATCCGCGGCAAGCTCGATGCGCTCGGCCGGCTGCCGTGGCTGGCCGAAGAGATGGAGTCGTGGCAAAAGGCATTGAACGTGTCGCTGCGCCGCGAGCGTTGGCGACGCGTCTCGGGCAACGCCGCACTCGACACCCGCGGGCTGGCCATCGTCCGCGAGTTGTTTCAATGGCGTGAGAAGGAGGCCGAACGGCGTGACCAGCCGGTGCGGCGAATCCTTCGCGACGACCTGCTCGTCGAATTGGCGCGTTGCGGCTCCGCCGACCCGAAGCGAATCCAATCGGTCCGTGGGATGGAACGAGGCGACTTGCGGCGGCGTCTGGACGAAATCGCCGCAGCCATCCAGCGAGGGCTGGACGTGCCCGACGCCGATTGCCCTCGGAAGCCGCCGCGCGAATACGTGCCCGAGCTTTCCGTGCTGGGCCAGTTTCTGTTCTCCGCGCTGGGGAGCGTCTGCCGACAGGTCGAGCTCGCGCCGAATCTGGTCGGCACGCCCAACGACATCCGCGAGTGGATGACCTATCGCAGCCGAAAGAAGATCGCGGCAGCGGCCGATCCGCCTGCACCGCCGCCTTCCAGCGAAGCCCGCGCGAAGCCGGCTCCGCGAACGTCGGCCGGGCCGTGGCAAGGCGACCCGCCGCAACTCGCTCGCGGCTGGCGGGCCGAACTGATCGGCCGGCTCTTCGAGGATCTCCTGGCCGGCAAGCTCGTCGCCCGCATCGCCAATCCGAAGTCCGGCCACCCGCTGGCCTTCGACCCGGCTGGGTAGCCGCGAGATGGTCCCCTCGCCCTTTGGGAGAGGGCAAGGGTGAGGGCGGTCAGCTTTCAGCGGTCAGCTTTCAGCGGTCAGCTTTCAGCGATCCGCGAGTTTCACCGGCTCTGCTGTGTTGCTGCGTTTCGGAGCGCCTTTTTCACGGGTCGATCGACTTGCGCGCTTTGCCGTTGAATGCAACTGCTTGATTCGGCGGTGTTTCCGAAGGTTGCTCCTCGACGAAGACCTCGTACTGCCCTGGTGGCAAGCGCTCCGAAACTCCCTCGCTTAACGGCGGATCGGTGGTCAGACGTCGGTCGCCTCGGCTGCCTCTCGACGCTCGACTCTCCCGACCCCATAGCTATGCCAGATTCGCCCGGCGATTTCAAGCCCGAGTTTCGGGCCACTTTCGCAAGTGTGCCACTGGCTCGGCCAGTGCCCGTCGTCCGACCTGCCAGCGGCCCAATCCTGTCCGCAAAGCTCGACCGGCACTGGCGGAGCCAGTGGCACATCAACCCGGCCCGTTCGTCAGCGTCATCCCGTCGCAGCACACGCCCGGACAAGTGCACTTAGCAACATTCACCGCAGAGGACGC
>JBDKUC010000169.1:0-9579 GCA_039679885.1 Thermoguttaceae bacterium
CTGGACCTGGACGTCGGCGGACAATCTGATGCGGCCCGAGCAACTGAGCCGGTTGGTCGGCTACCTGCAATCGCACGGCGAGGCGGCGATGGTCTATGCCGACTACGTGGTGATGGATTCGGCCGGCCGACCGCTCCGCGATCCAAGGTTCCGCCCGCAAAACCGCCGGACGCCGAACGATCCGGAGATTCATTTGCCCGACGCGAGGACGTTCGGCGAATCGCCGGACAACTTCATCGGTCCATGCTTCCTGTATCGCAATTGGGTCGGTCGTCTACTGGGCGAGTACGACCCGATCCAGGGCATCGAGGACTTCGACTACTGGTTGCGGTTGGGGCTTGTCGGGCGGATCGACCACTTGGACAGCGACGAGCCGCTCTATGAGTACCGCGTCCATGAGAACACGCTTAGCGCCCGGGCGGCCGAGCTGAAGATCGAGGAGCACGTGCGGGAACTGATGGACGATCATCGGGCCCGGCGAGAGTTCTTCGCCCGGCCATGGACGATCTACGCCGACGCGGCGACAATGGCCTGGCTTCGCCGCACCCGCACGAGCCCGCACCGTGTCGTGCCATGGTCCGGGCAACCGCTCGCGCCGCAGGCGGACGAGAAATGCCTGGTCTTGGTGCACGGATCGGCCGTCGCCCCTGCCCTGCCCTTCGCCCAACGCGAGAGCGGATACGTGGCCACGGCCGCCTGGTTTTCGTCGGGCGGCGACGCTGCTGCGGGCGCTGCGGCCGACGTTTGCTTCGTCGAGGACGAGCTGACGGCGGCCCGGCTATCACTGCAGACGCCAAACGTCTTCCGGGCGTCGCGAGGCGACGCGATGCTTCGCCTGGCGGTGAAATGGGCCAACGCTCGGACGTTCTACGAGTCGACCCGCCCTGCCCCGCGCCGCGTCCGGTCCGCGCCGAAGGTGCTCGCCGCCGGCGAAACGAGGCCTCGCGTCCTGCTCCAGGTGGACGACTTTACCCAAGGCGGCATGGAGCAGGTGGTTCTCGATTTGGCTTCGTCGCTCCGCGAGGATCGGTTCGATGTCTCGCTGCTGGTCCTGGGGCAGCAAGGGCAAGACGTGGCGCGAATGCGGCAAGCCGGCATCCCCGTCCTCGACTTGCCGGCGGATGGGCGCGAGGAGCGTTATCGGCGTCTGCTGATCGACCAGCGGGTTGATTTGGTCAACGCTCACTATTCGCTTTTTGGCGCGGCGATCGCGGCGGAACGCGGCGTGCCGTTCATCCAGACGATCCACAACATGTATTTCGTCTTGCCGCCGGAAATGGCGGCGGCGTACCGCGCGGCGGACGCATTCACCGCGGCGTACGTTTGTGTTTCGCAGGCGGCGGCCCGCTGTTCGGACGGCATTCTGGGGTTGCCGGTGTCCAAGATGGTTGTCGTTCCCAACGGCGTGGACATCGAGCGGCTCGACGCGGCCCGGCATGCGGGTGCCCGGCGTTCGCTTCGCCGAGAGCTTGGATTCTCGGACGACGATTTCGTCTTTCTCAACGTCAGTTCGCTGCAGCCGAATAAGTGCCAGCCAATGTTGGCGTACGGGTTCGCCGAGGTGCTCCGCGAGCGGCCCGAGAGCAAGCTGGTGCTGGTGGGCCGGGCCATCGCGCCCGGCTACCTCGAGCGCGTCCGCGCGGTCATCGCCCAACATGGCCTTGAGAACTCGGTCTTCGTCGCCGGGCACCGCGAAGACGTCCAGCGATTCTATTGGGCGGCCGACGCCTTCGTGCTCCCCTCGCTGTGCGAAGGCTGGAGCCTGGCGCTGGCCGAAGCCCTGGCCGCCGGGCTGCCGGCGATCGCGACAAGCGTCGGCTCGGCCCCGGAACTGTTGCCGCCGCTTGGCGGACGCTTGCTCCGCCCTTGGTCGAAGGACGAGGCGAGTCTCGATTGCTCTCGGCTGGATCATCGCACAGCGGGCAGGGCCGACGCGGCGGTGGCCGAACTGGTCGCGGCCATGCGGGAGTTCTGCCGCGAACGCCCGGAACGCCGTGTGCCCGAGACGCTCCGCCGAGCGTTCGACCGCCGCCAGGCCTACACGCCGTACGGCCAACTGTTCCGCTGGGTGCTCGCGGGCGGGCAGCCGGCATCGGCACGCTGTTGGACCGCCGCTCGGCTTGCCGGAACGATGCGGGATGACGAGCCGGCGGTGGCGCGAGAACCTGAACCGGAAAAGGCCGTCGCCTAAAGGGGGAACGATGAACGCGGTTGCCAAGCGAATCGCAAAGAAGGTCTTTCCTGCGGGCACGCGCCGCAACCAGTGGGCGCGGTCGCTGTGGCGCCGCGTTCGCCGTCTGGGCCGCCCGGCGAGCGTCGGCGAACCGGCTTCCGGGCTGATGCAAATCCTGCAAGAGACGCAGGACCGGAAGGGGATCGTCATCTATCCGCCGTTCATCGACTGGACATGGATGCGGCAGCGGCCGCACCAGCTGATGCGCGAGTTCGCCGAGGCGGGCTACCTGTCGCTGTTTTGCTCGCCGCTCTACAAGACCGACTCGTTCCGCGGTTTCGTCCGAGTCGCTGAGCGACTCTACCTGTGCGACTCGCTCGCTCCGCTCTATGCCCTGCCCGATCCGATCCTCTTGATAAGCTGGACCGGGCACTGGGAGGCGACGAAGCGGTTCCATTGGCCGACGGTCATCTACGACTACCTTGACGACCTCGGCGTGTCGGCTGAAGGCGGCGTTCCAAACGGCCAGAAGCTGGATCTGCACCGCAAGGCCGTGAGCGGGTCGCAGGTCGTGCTGGCCACGGCGCGCCGGCTCTATGACGAGGTGCGGCGTGTCCGGCCCGACGCGATCTACTGCCCGAACGGCGTGGACTACGATCATTTCCACCTCTCGGCCGCGCCGCCTGTGCCTGGCGACATTGCCGACCTTGTCGCCGCTGGGCGGCCGGTCGTCGGCTACTACGGGGCGCTGGCCCGCTGGTTCGACTACGACCTGGTGGTCCAAGCGGCGCAGGCCCGACCGGATTGCCAGTTCTTGCTGATCGGTCCGGATCACGAGAACACGGTGGCCGGTGGGCGATTGGACCGCGCGTCGAACATCCGATGGCTCGGCGAGAAGCGATACGAGGAATTGCCGGCGTACCTCTATTACTTCGACGTCGCGACGATCCCGTTTGTGGTGAATGACATTACGAGGGCCACGTCGCCGATCAAGCTGTTCGAGTACATGGCCGCGGGAAAGCCGGTGGTGACGACGGATCTGCCGGAATGCTGCGGACGCAACGGGGTGCTTGTCGCCCGCGATCCGCAGGCGTTTATCACGCTGCTCGGCGAAGCGATCGCCTCCGGCCGCCAAGACGCCCAGCGCCGAATGCTCGAGCAGGAGGCGGAGCGGAACCGGTGGCGGGCGCGAGCTGCGCAGATCATCGACCGGCTCGGTGAATTGCGGGGAATGCGGCGCCGGCGATCGGCCTAGTGTGAAAAGGATCTTGCAGATGGACGAGCCCAAGACGGCACGACAGCAGATGCGTCGCATCGCCCGCAGCGCGCTGCAACGGCTAGGGCTCTATCCGTTGGCGTCCCGCGTGTGGCGTCGGGCGCGGTCGTTCGCCGCGCGATGGTCGAACGTCTGCAAGGAACTGCCGGCCGACGTGGACGCCCCGCCGTATGAGGACATTCCGGCCGGCTACGACATCATTTGCCTTCCGGTCATCCCGTGGAACTCCCGCTTTCAGCGGCCGCAGCAATTGATGCGCGAGTGGGCGGCTCGCGGTCACCGCGTGTTCTATGCCTCGGTGGTTTTCCACGACGACTGCGAGGCGCGGGTTCGCCAGGTCGGCAACATGCCGGGCGTCTCCGAGATGGCCTTGCCAAGCCCGCGGGAGTTGAACGTTTATGGGCATCTGCCATCCGCGGCCGATGTCGCCCGCATGGTGGCCGCGATCGACACATTGCGGCGCCAACGCCGAATCGCCGCCGCGGTTGTCGTCGTCCAACTTCCATTTTGGACCGCCCTGGCCGAGCGGCTTCGCCAGCAGTTCGGTTGGCCGGTCGTCTACGATTGCATGGACGACCACTCCGGCTTCTCGACCAACAGCGACGAGATGCTCGAGGCCGAGGAGCAAACGATCGCGACGGCCGATCTCGTCGTCGTCACCTCCGACGTGCTGAAGAAGAAGGTCGAACGACGGGCCAAGCGGACCGCCTTGATTCGCAATGCGTGTGATTACGAACACTTCGCTGCCGTGTCTCCTCTTCCCTCGGGAGAAGAACCGGAAGTGAGGGCGTTGCCCACCGTCGGCTTTTACGGCGCCATTGCCGAATGGTTCGACGCGGAACTCGTCGCCCAACTGGCCGCATCGCGGCCGAACTGGCGGTTCGAGCTGATCGGCAGCACGTACACGGGCGATGTCTCGCGGCTGGCGAAGCTGCCGAACGTGGCCCTGCTGGGCGAAAAGCCGTACGCCGAGCTGCCCCGCCTGATGGCCTCGTGGCATTGCTGCATCATCCCGTTCAAGCGGATTCCGTTGACCGAGGCCACGAACCCGGTGAAGGCGTATGAGATGCTGGCCGCCGGCAAACCGGTCGTGGCCGTGGACCTGCCCGAGCTTCGGTCGCTGGCCGAAGAGGGGCTCGTCGCTCTGGCCGACGACGCCGCGGGCTTTGCCGCCGCGATCGAAGCCGCGATTGCGCAGGACGGAGCGATGCCGCGCGAGCGCCGCCGGGCATTTGCCGCGGCCAACACATGGAGGAATCGCTGCGACGTCCTCGACGAGGCGGTGTGCAGCCTGTTCCCGCTGGCCTCGATCGTCGTCGTCACCTACAACAATCTCGCATTGAATCAGGAGTGCCTCGGAAGCATTTCCCGTCATACGGATTGGCCCAACTACGAAGTGATCGTGGTTGACAACGCGTCAACAGACGGCACGCCCGAGTGGCTTAGGGAGCTTGCGGACAAGGCCGTTTTCGGTCAGCGGCTTCAGGTGATTTGCAACGGCGAAAACCGCGGCTTTTCGGGGGCCAATAACCAGGGGATGCGGGCGGCCCGTGGGCAATTCCTCTGCCTGTTGAACAACGACACGGTCGTCACCCGCGGTTGGCTTTCGACGCTGATCGGCCACTTGCGAGCGCGGCCGGACGTCGGGCTCGTCGGTCCGGTGAGCAATCGCGTCGGCAACGAGGCGAAAGTGCCCGTCGAGTACAACACGCCGGAAGAGATGCCGCGTTGGGCCGCCAAGTATTGCTGGCGTCATGACGGCGAGACGTTTCCGATCGAGATGCTCGGCTTCTTCTGCGTCGTCTTCCCGCGAGAGGTCTGCGAGCGCGTGGGCGAGCTCGACGAGCGATTCGGCGTCGGGTGTTTCGAGGACGACGATTACTGCCGCCGCGCGCGGGAAAAGGGCTACCAGATTCTTTGCGCCCGCGATGCTTTCGTGCACCACTGGCTCGAAGCGTCGTTCCAACTCCTGGCAAGGCAACAGTATCTCGACATCTTCCACGAGAACAAACGCCGCTACGAGGCGAAATGGGCCGCTAGGCAGCATCAATCGGAGGATGTGACAATCGAAACGCAGGCGACAGGTCTTACTATCGGCGGCCGTTAGCTGCCGGCTATTGCCCATGAGCACTCGTGATGCGACCTCAGCGTCGACGCTCCGCCGGACATGGCTTGTGTGGACGCTCATCGGTCTCGCCGCCGTTTGGTTCCTGGCTCACTTGGCGTTCTTCATCGCGCGAGTCTGCCACCTCGATCCGCTGGCGATCCGCGAGTCGTGTCACGAGTTGCGGCATTTCTTCGTTTGGCAGACGGCCGGATTCTTCGGCCTGGCGATGCTGATGGGCTTGCTGCGGGCGGCATTGGCTGGCCGCGTGCTGGGGGCATATCTGGTTCTTTCGACGGCCGCGCTGCTGGCCGCGTCACACAACGCTGGCTTCATGATTCGTGCGGTGCTCTTGGCGGCCTGGGCCGTCTCGGTGACCGTCGGCATGAGGCAGTTGCTCTGGCGAGCCGTTGGCGAGCGATACGCCACCTGGGGCGTTGCGGCGGCGACCGTCTTCGCGGCGTTGGTTCCCGTCTCATTCTTCATGGGGCTGTTCCACGCGATCACCGCGACGAACGTCGGCGTGCTGGCCGTTGTCACGGCGCTGCCCGGCGTGGTGCTTCTAGCGCGCGCCATCGTCACCTGGGAGAGGGCTAGGGTGCGGGCCGGTGGGCTCACGCTCGTCCAAGCCTGCGTGCTCGAGGCCGTCTGGATGGCCCTGGCCATCACGTTCGTCGGCGCGAGCACGATGGAAGTCCGTTCCGACGCGGTTCGGGTCTGGTTGCCCTACGTTCATCAAGTCGTCTGGGATCATGGGCTCTCGCACCAGTACGCCTGCTGGCACCGCCTGCAACCAATGGCAATGCAGACCTGCTGCGCGGTGTTTGCGTCGCTCGGCAGCGACGGGTTGGCCAAATGGTTTTCGTGGCTCCTGCTTCCGGCCATTGCTTTGGTGGTGGGCGACGAGGTCCGAGTTCGCAGCGGCTCGAGGTCGGTGGCGCTGGTGGCCGCCGCTGCGGTGTTGGGATGCCCTGTGTTGATGATGCTGTCGACCTCGATCTACGTCGACCACGCGATGACGCTGCTCTGCACGGCCGGCTTCGTCGTCCTGTTCCGCGCGTTGCGCCCCGTCGAGAAGGCAGTCGAAAAGGCGTCAGGAACCGAAAAACGGTCAGACGCCTTACCCAAGGCCGGGCTGCTCGGCGGTCTGACACTGTCGGCGTTCCTGATGGCGGCCCTTGCCGAAGTGAAGTACCCGGGGCTGATTTTCTGCGTCGTTTGGGCCGCGGCGTTGTGCGTCGGGCTGCTTTGGCAACGCGGATGGCGACGGGCGCTGCCGTGGTCGGTGATTGCCGGCGCGGTGTTGGTCCTGGCTGCGTCGCCGTGGTACGCGTATGTTTACGCGGGCACCGGCAACCCGGTTTTCCCATACCTCCAGGGCTTGTTCCACTCGCCGTACTGGATCGAGGGCTTCTCGCTCCAGGAGGTGTACGAGCAGTGTTTCAAGCTTGCCCCGGGCATTGCGGGCCTCGTGAGTTTCCCTTGGACCGCCACGTTTTACACGCACTCGTTCGTTGAGGGCTACGACGGCTACATCGGCTTCTGGGTGCTGGCTTTGGCCCCCTGTTGCTTCGCGCCGTTCGTGCTCCGGCGATTTGCACCGGCCCGAAACGCCGGCGAGGTGAGTGGTACGGCCGGGATCGCGGGCTCCTGCCACAGCGATCTGGCCATTGCCGGCGTGCTGATGATCGGGCTGGTCGTTAGCTATACGCCCTATGTGCGCTACTGGCTGCCGGCCTATCCGCTGCTGGTCGCGGCCTGTGTGCTGGCCGCCGCGCCGATGGTTGAATACGCCGTCGCACGGGTTTCCGACCGGTGGCACGCCCTGAAGAGGCGCGAGCAAACAGGGACTGCTCAGTTGCCAGGCTCCACGCCCTTTCAGGGCGTGCCACCCTTTTTGGTCTCCGTCGCCAGCTTGTCGCTGACGGCCCTGCTGCTGTTTCCGATCATGTTGCCATGCCAAGGAATCTCGTGGGATGAGTACACGGGCCGGCTATCGCGACAGGTTCGCAACACCTGGGCGTTCCGCGGCTACCCACTCGTCGAGCGGCTCAACCCGACGCTGACGCTCGACGACGGCGTCATCACCACCGGTTACGAAGGGAATCATCTGATTCAGGGCCGAGCCTACGAGTTTCCGTTCTGGTGGTGCAAGATTCGACGGATCCGCGACGTCGGGTCGATGGCCGACTTCTGCCGCCGCAATCACATCCACTATTGGCTGGTCGATCACAGCGCCAAGATGTGCCGCACCGAGGGCTATCCAGACTCCGAGGGCTACAAGACGATCGTCGCCGAGTATTGGAGCGAGGGGCGGCTCGTGATGGCCGAGGGCTCGGTGGCCGTCTATGACGTTACTGGCCCAACGCGGCGACTGGTGGGCAAGACTTCGGTCGAGCAACCGCCGGCCGCCGGCGGCTCAGAACGAAAAAAGCCCCTCTCCCACGAAGGGAAGAGGGGCCAGGGGGTAAAGGCGCCGTAGGATGGACTTCCTAGTCCGTCCAGCTCAGGTTTGGCTTAACTCTCTCCCGGCGGGAGAGGGGACTGTCGGGATCGGCTCTCAGAACGTGAAGATCAGGTCGGCGGCCACGAGCAACTGGCTGCTGCTCTCACCGTTGTTGAACGGCAGCAGGCCGCCGGCGTTCGTCTGGCCGTCGTACCAGTCGTAGCGGATCTCTGGCCGGAAGATCACGTTGGCATTGGGCCGCCAATTGAGCCCGAACGTCATCTCGTAGAAGTTGCCGGCGAAGCCGCTGAGCGACCAGAGGCGAATGCCGGCGTCTTCGGGCACGCCGCCAACGCGGGTGCCGTTGTTGTCGCGGAACCACTCGCCGCGGAAGTTGGCCGACCATTGCTTGTTCAGCTTATAGAGCACGTACTGGTTGACGCCGTACCATTGGGCGCTGTCTCCGTTGGGCAGCGCGTTCTGCTCCTGGCCCAAGTCATGCTGCAAAACGTACTGGAGCCGCTCGGTCAGCTCTTGTTTGAACACCAGGCTCGAGACGAATCGCTGTTGAACGCCGGCGGCGTCCTCCGGGCCGACGTTGACCGAATAGGCCACCGCCGTCTTCTTGTTCTCGCTCATCCAGCGGATTCCGCCCATGAAGTCCCAGATGTTGTTTTCGTCTTCCCAGGTCATCCAGCCGCGGTCGATGCCGCCCAACAGCGCCCACTGCTCCGAGAGCTTGTACTCGGCCAAGGCGCCCGTCACGAGGATCGGCTCGCTGAAGCACATCGCGTAGGAGTGGGTGTAGAACGGGTTTGGCGGAGCGGCCACGACTTCGTAGCCGAGGATGCCGGCGTAGTGACCGAGCTTAATGTCTAGCTTGTTGATGGCCACTTCGGCGTACGCTTGCGGAATCCCCAGTCCATAGGAACTGCGGTTGAAGCTGTCGATGCGATCTTCGAGGCCGTGGCTGATGCCGAAGATCCAGTCCGTGCCATAAACCAAGTCGAGGTGGGCGCCCCAGGCGATGCCCTCGCCGTCGTTCTTGGCCGGCCGGTCGAGGAACAGCCACGCCTGATTGAGTTGGTACTCGCCGTTCCAGTTGTTGGTGCACACAGGGCCGTTGAAGGCGTCGTCAGGATGATTGTTGAAGGCGATGCCCTGGTCGACCCACCCGCCGACGGTGAATCCGTGCTTGGCCAGGAACGACGGCTGCGGCAGCTTCCAGCCGGCCGCCGCCTCCTCTTGACGCTCGTAGGTTTCGATGCCGTCGGTCGTCGCGTCGGCGGATGACAGGCCGTCCGGCGACCCCTCGGTTAGTTTTGGCGGGGCTTCTTCCGCCCTCGCGATGCCGACTCCCAGCAGAAAGGCCAGCGCCACACCGGCCGTTGACAAGGACTTCCACGTGCGTTTCATGGGTGCCCCCCAAGGTTGTAAGGAACGCGGTACTGTCCGTCGTCCTCATCGGGCACCGTTTCAACCCCGATTTACCCGAAAACAGGTAGCGCAGGTGCAATGCGTAAAAGTAGCACAATGGGAAGTCCGCGGATGATGACGGCGCAAACCTCGACGATCTCGCC
>JBDKUC010000292.1:0-2666 GCA_039679885.1 Thermoguttaceae bacterium
ACTCGGTGGCCGCATAGCGCTATCCCTGGAGGAGTTGCCATTCATTCGTGACATAGGCCCTGCTGGGACGGGCGCCGAAGAGCGATGGGCCAGCCCTGCCGACGAGCGTCCCCAGACGCCCGGTGAATTCGTTCACGCCCGATTCCCATTTGCCGCGGGGGTGAGGACCGAACGACCAGGCGACGCCGCCGCCGGTCCGGCCCGAGACGGCCGCTTGAAGGATCGTGTACTGGTAGGCCGCTTCGGGGCGCACGGAGACGCGGCCTTGTTGCGCCCACCAGAGACCCGTCACGACGGAAGCCATTTGCCAAGTGGTTGCAGGGAAGGGCGGGTCGGCCGAGGGTTTCTCTCGCGACGCGTAGTCGACGCACGCGCGGTTGAGTCCGGAGTTTTGGATCAGCCATGCCTTGGGCTGCCGCTTCAAAATCGTCTGACGAAGCCGCGGCGCATCGACCTGCGGCGGCAATCCGCCGTCGATGTAATAGCCTGAAACGCCGCGACCGTAGCGGTCCGCAAGCTCGGCGACCACCTCGTTGATGAAATCATTCCAGCGGGCGTAGGGCGGCGGATCGTTCCAGCCGACGCGCTGCTGGTCCTCGCGGGAGAAATCGTCCCCGTCGCTCGGATGGATATAGAGAATCAAACGGATGTTTCTCGCGCGAAGCGCCCGGATCAGGTCGGCGATGACGTCGCGGCGAGAGCAGTGCCCAGGCAGCCGGCGCTCAATCGCCTTGCTGGGATAGAGGGCGTTCATGTTGGCGTGCCAGGTGGTGAACTGCACATATTGCGCCCGCATCGCGGCGGCGCAGGCGGCCAGGTTTTCGGCGTCGAAATCGTCGGCCAATTCGTCCAGGCTGCGGACGGGGTCGCCATTGGCCCGAAGCGTGGAGCCCCACCGGTAAGGCTTGCCGACGTACGTGTAATGGACAAAGAGTCCCAGGTGCATCTCGGCAAACGAATCGGCGTCGGTCGCGGGAGGCGCCGCGGGCGTGCGTTCCGCGCCCCGGCCTGACAGTTGGCCCGCCACGTTGGTCGTCGGTTCCGCACAATCGGCCAACGGGCAAGACGTTGCGATGGCCAACAGCGGCATGAGAACATGGAAGCAGTGCGAACGGATGAAAGTCATCGTCTCGAGACCTCCGAACAATGTTGTACTGTCTTTGCGCCCCATTTCATGGCATCCGGGCGTCATGCCCACGCTTGTCGTGGGCATGAGGGAACGGCACACATGCTTGCTGTCTCGCTGCGTTCGCTTAGCAAGCATGGCGCCCGAAAATCGCCAACAGGTTGAGACACGACGCTAGCGAGTCGTCTCTCACGGCCGCTTCTGTTGAATCCAATCGAGCCGCGCCACGCCGGCGGCGCCGATGAAGCCGGCGTCGCCGCCAAGGGTGGCAAAATCAATCGACGTGTTTCGGGCAATGTGTGGCAACGCAAGTTGCTGCACCTCATCGCGGACGCGATCGAGGAAGCGACGGCCGAGCGGATTGCCTGGTCCGCCGAACGTCATCGCGCCGCCCAAGAACACGCCGGCCGGCTGAAGCATATGCATCAAGTGGACGGCGCCGACGGCGATGTAGTGGGCCGTCTCCAGGACAATCTCGAGCGACAGCGCGTCGCCCGCCTCGGCTTCAACGGCGATCAGCTTGGGGGTCAGCTTCTTTCCTGCGGCCAGACAGTCCGAGAGCGTGCTCTTGCGGCCGGCGTCGAGCAGTTCCCGGGCCCGCTTGATGACGGCCGTCGCGCTGGCGTAGGCTTCGAGGTGGCCTCGCCGCCCGCAGCCACACATTCGAGCGTCGGGCGCGATGTCGAGGATGATATGGCCTGACTCGCCGCCGTGACTATGCTCGCCGCGGAGGACCAGGTCGCCGAAAATGATGCCGCAGCCGATGCCCGTGCCGAGCGTCAACAGGATTAGGCTGGTGAAGTCGCGGCCGGCGCCGACCCAGAACTCGCCGTAGGCCGCCGCGTTGGCGTCGTTCTCGAAGGTGACCGGCAGCCCGCTGTATTGCGCCACGAGGTCGCGAATCGGGGCGTCGTGCCAGCCGGTCAAGTTGATGGGCGTGGTGATCATGCCGGCTGGGATGTCCATCGGGCCAGCCGAGGCGAGTCCCACCCGGGCGATGTCTTGCGGCGTCAGGCCGGCGTCGTCGATCAGGCGATGGACGGCCGCGGCCATTCGTCGCGCGGTGTCGTCCGGCCCCCGCGCGGCCTCCGTGGGGATGCTCGTCCGGGCCAGGGGCCGCCCGAGGTCGTCCACCAGTCCGAACTTGATGTTCGTTCCCCCCAGGTCGATGCCGACGAACAACGGAGTTCGGGCCTCGTCAAGTTTGATGAAACCTAGCGTTTCTGGCATGATCTACACGTTTGTCAGTTGGTCAACAACTCGTCGAATCGCCAATTTCACGCGAAGCACCACCCGACGGGGGAGTAAAACGGTTCGACATGGCCGTGGCCACGATTATAACCCGCCGCGCGGCCCGATTTCTACCGGCCCGCGGTAGGTTCAGGACGACTGCAACGTTGTTCGTAGTTCCGGCTTTAGCCGGTCATTTGCCGCCTAAAGGCGGAACTACGAACGCCTGCAACGGACTTTGCCGTCCGCCCGGCGGTAGGTTCAGGCCGGTAATTTTCGACGGTAGGGTGGGTCGAGCGTAGCGGGCCCC
>JBDKUC010000367.1:0-17198 GCA_039679885.1 Thermoguttaceae bacterium
GGCGATCCCGACGACGCAGGAGCGTCGCCACGAGTGTGTTCCCACGCGGGAGCATGGGAACAATGCTCTTCGGCGCTAATTCAACGGTATTGGATTAAAGGCGGAACTACGAACGGCTCTTCTTTCCTCCTGACTTCTTCGCGGGTTTCTCGGGAAGTGTCTCACGCCAGGGACGCCCGGCCTTGTAGCTTTCGAGTTCGCTCTTGAGTTGGTCGACCTGGTCTTACTCGCCAAGTTCGACGGCCTTCGTCGCCCACTTCACGGCCGACGGGAAATCGCCGGCCTCGGCGCAGGCCGCCGCAAGGGTGCTGAGGATGTAGGCCGCCTTGTAGCCGGTCGCCTCGCTGGCGTCGGTGGCCAGCTTGACCGCGCGGCGACCGTCTCGCAGCTTGGCCTCCGGCGAGGTGGCCAGGAGCCAGGCCAGGTTGTTTAAGACGCCCTGGTCCTTGGGCTGAAGCTTGACCGCCTTCTCATAATCGGCGAGCGCGTCCGCCTGGCGGCCGAGATCGAGGTAGACGTCGCCGCGACCGCGGAACGCCTGCCACTCGGTCGGGTCGGCGGCGAGCACGGCCGAAAATGTCTCGACCGCCTTAATCGGCCGGTCCTGGGCGATTTGCAGCCCCGCGAGTTGAAGCAACGTGTCGGTGTCCTTCGGAGCCGACTTCAGCAGCTTCTCGAGATCCGCCGCGGCGTCGTCCAACCGCCCGTTCTGGGCCAGCAGCAGGGCGTGCGTGCGGACGACCATCGGCACGTTGGGCTGAAGCCGCAAGGCTTCATCGCCGTCGGCCATCGCCTTCTTCTTGTCCCCCTTCTCCGCATAAACGCTCGCTCGCAGGACCAGCACGCCGACGTCCGCCGGGTCAACCGTTCGCGCCTTCTCGAGATCAGCGAGCGCCATGTCGAGTTTGTGCTGATGCATGTGGACGACGGCGATTTGAAGCAATGGCCTGGCCGAACTTGGCCGCAGCTTCCGAAGCTTGTCAAGCGCGGCAAGGGCCTCGTCATATCGTTTGAGCGAATCGAGCAATTGGGCCATCTCTTCGTACGCGTTGGCGTCGTCCGGCTTGAGCTTGATCAGGCGATCGAGGTCGGCCACCGCCGCGTCGAGCTTGCCCATCCGAATCAGGAGATCCCTGCGAGCGCGGAGCGCGCCGACCGCGTTCGGGAAGAGCTTGATGGCCTCGTTGAAATCGGCCAGTTTTTTCTCCGGCTGCTCTTGCAGGCTTCCCCGCTGCATCAGCGCGGTCGCCCGCTCGGCCGGGTCCTCGATTCCCAAGGCGATCGCCTTGTCGAGGGCTTGGCGGGCGTCTTTGACCGTGCCGCCTGGGAGCATGTGCAACTCGGCGAGAAGCAGGAACGCTGACGGCTGCTTCGAGTCGAGTTCCACCGCCCGTTCCAGGTCGGCCACCGCGGCTTGGCGATTCTGCCGCAATTCGTCCATGGTCGATGGCTTCTTGAGCCGTTCGGCAGCGATCTGCGCCCGTTGCCGCAGGGTCGCCGCCAGCAGGCGTTTGGCAAAGTCGGTGTTCGCTTTGTCGAGTCCCTTCTTGATCGCGCTGTCGGCCAGACGGATCACTTCGCCGAGGTCGCTAAACGCGGTGGCCGACAGCTTGGCTTCCTCGGCCTTGTCGAGATCGGCTTGGCCTTCACCGGCCGCCAGCGCACGGCCGGCCGTCAAAGCAAGTGAGAAAAGCAACGTAAGCCGCAACGCACGAACCATCGACATCAGTGCAAGCCTCCCGCTCAGAGAATGCAACGTGGTCGTCGGCGCATCGCCACGACCAGCGCCGCTATTGTAGGGAACCCCGCCTGATGGGAAAAGACGACAATCGCCGAGGCCCAGCGCCTCAGCCGAGCCCTCTCCCAAAGGGAGAGGGGACATCTGAATGGGCCGGGCGTCTACGGCTTGCCTGGCTTCCCACCCTTCTCGCTGGCCGTGATCAGCTTGCGACGGAACACCCGGACTTTCTCCTGGACCATCGCGGGCAGCTTCTGCTTGACGAGATTGATGCCGTCGAACCAGCCATAGTCTTCCTCGTAGATGACGTGGCATTCCACGAAGACGCCGTCGGCCGGCGACTTCAACCGCGTAATCTTTGCGTAGCCGCCCGCGTGCTTGAATGGGTGCGGCTTGCCAGGCACGATGTTCGCTTCGGCGTCGCGAACCAGCGGCCGCCATTGGTTTGGGTAGTCCACGTCGTTGGCGAACCGCGGGTCGAGACGCCCGGCCGCCAGCATCGACTCCTTCCCCTTCGTCGCCACGGCGAAGCGGGTCGCGCTGACGCGAACCAGATCGAACAAGTTGACCGTCGAGTAGACGAACCGCTCCTCGTAGTCGTCGCGATTGGTGACCTTGAGCTTCCGGGCGGCCAACGCCTTGGCGTCAAGGGCGCCCGACTTCAGCAGCACCTGGCTCTTCCCCTCCTCGGTCTTCATGGCCGACTCGACGAAGTCCTTCGACGTGAGGACGTCCCAATTGCCGTGGGCGACGAACCAGATGTCGACGGAACGAACGGAGGGGCCCTCGTCCTCGGACTTCCGGGGCGTGCGAACATCGGTCACCACTGGGGCGAAAAACGACTTCTGGACCAGATCGGCCCTCGACGCCCGCGGCCGAGCGACGCGGTCCATCGCCGCCCGCTGCCCGTCGGCGTCCAAACCGTCCGGCATGATCGGCTTGCGAAGCTTGATGACTTCGCCATCGGAGAGCTTGATTCCCTTGTCGACCAGCTCGTTGAAGACCGGATTGACCGTCGCCGGCTTCTGAGCGGTGATGGTAAGCAGCGTAAGTGTGATTAGTGTAAGGCTCATGGGCAGTCGGCAGTCGGCAGTGGGCAGTAATGAGGGCTGGGCACTTCAGTGCCCAGTTGCACCGTCGCAGCTTCTTCCTATTCTCTTCTTGCGGCGTCTATTTCATCGCATCCAGAGGTTTCAATCGCATCGCAGCCAGCGACGGCAGCAGGCCGCCGATCAGTCCCATCGTGAGCGTCAGGAGGATGCCCGTCGCGATCACCGGGGCGTCGACAATCAGTTGGAGGACGACCGATTTGCCGCCACCGTGGCCGCCCACGATGCTCGTGGCGGTCCAACCGTTGCTCAGCGACCCGAGCGCGCAGCCCAACAAACCGCCAACCAAGGCGATCACCAACGATTCGAGCAAAAATGATACCAAGATTTGCCACCGCGCGAAGCCGAGAATCCGCAGGACGCCGATGTCGCCGATCCGCTGGCTGACGGCGGCGAACATCGTATTCATCACACCGAAGACGCCGCCGATGGACATCACAATCGCCAGGAACCCGATCGCCCAAGAGAATTGGGCGCTGGTCTCGGATAAGTTCTTGTAGTAATCCGTTTCGAGATGAGGACTGACCGCGGCCTTCTTGTAGTCTTTGAGGAAATCCTTGAGCTTTTGGGCCGCCTCGGCGTCCTCGGTGCGCAGGACAAGCGTCGTGTACGTGTCTTTGCCGAAGAGCGAGGCGACGAGCGATCGCTTGGCCCAGATTTCCGAGTTGAAGGTCATTCCGCCCGAGTTGAGGATGCCGACGATAAGCCACGTGCGATCGCGGAGCGTAAACGTGTCGCCGACGTCGAGCCGCTGGCGGTTCTTCGCCCCGACGAGTTGTTCGGCCGTTCGCCCTCGGGCCAACTCCCGGGCGACCCCCTCGCCGATCACGGCTTGAATCAGCGAGGGTTGGGCCGATGTGCTGTCGGCCGCGAAACGATCCTTGGCAGCCCCGTCTTGCACGCCAGCGTCGGAGAACCATCGTCCCCCGGGCAGCAGGTCCAACCCATGGACAAATGCGGTCAATTGCGGATCCTCGACGCCACGGACCTGGAGATAGCGGCGTGCGAGATGGCCGTCGACCGATTGCGTGGCGACCAGATACGTCTCACGGCTTGCCATCGGCCGCCCGCCGGCCCGCAGCACCCCCGGCTGGTTCTCGATCTCTGAGAGGTCCCCGATCGTCAGGTTGCTGAGGATTTCGTCGGTGGCCCCGTCCGAGAGGACCATGACGTTGCCGGGCTGGCCCGTTTCCTCCGTCAGCCGGGTCATGCCGTTGACGAACGCCATCATGACCGTCAGCAGGGCGATGACGGCCGTGAAGGCCAACGCCGTCATGACGGTGGTCTTCCATCGAATCGTCAGGTTGCGAAGGTTGTAGCCGAGCGGGACGCGGCCAATGCCCACCAGGAGCACGAGCAGGGCGGCAGCGACGGCTAACAGGTTGAGGACCATCAGGCCACCTTGGCGAAGACTTCGGCCGCTTTGATGTTTCGCGCAGTCCAGGCGGGCAGCAGACTTCCGAGCAGCGCGGCGACGCCGCCGACGGCCGGACCCCACCACAGCGCACCGGGCGGGACGAAGAAGCGATCGAGGAATCCGACCGGGAAGGAGACGCCGCCCAAGCCCCAATTGATGCCCGCGTAGGTGAGGCCCGCGCTGATGAAACCGGCCCCGATGCCCAACAGCAAGGACTCGCCCAACACGAGGATGAGGACCTGGTAGGGCCAGAAGCCGAGCACCTTGAGCACGGCCAGTTCGCGACGCCGCTCGCGGACGCTGATGCTAATGGCGTTGGCGATGACCAGCAGGATCGTCGCGAGACAGGCCGGGGCCAGCAGCCAGCGGACGCCCCAGATCAGGTCGCGATACGGCTCCAGCATGGCCGAGATGCCCGACGACATCGTCTCGCAACGGACGGCCGGCGACGTCAGCTCGGGCGACCGCTCGAGTTGACCGGCAACGCGGGTGAAGTCCTGCGAGTCTTTCACGCGGAGCAACATCAGGCTCAGGTTTCGCTCCGACCAAGGATGCTTCTGACCGTTGTGCGTCCGCGGATACGCATCCATCGAGTCGACGTAGTAATCGCGGTTGAACGCGGCCATCGTGTCGTAGCGGCCGGCCGGAAACGCGCCGACGATCTCGAACTCGAGGTCGAGCCCCTTGCTGATGCTCATGCCGGTCAGCTTGAACCGCTCGCCGACCTGCTTGTTGATCGCCCGGAGGTGGTTGTGGCCCAGGATAATGCCACGGCGGTTCGCCTTGAGCTTGGCGATGTCCTCATGCAACTGGTTTTGCTGGTCGGCCGGCAGATCGTTGAGCCCGTCCATCATCGTCTCGATCTTTTCCGGCTCGCAAGCAATGGCGAAGACCAGGTTCTCGCGGGTGAGTTTCTCGGGATCGAGCGTGCCGACATAGAACTGCCAGGTCATCGAGTCCTTGGGCACGACGTCGTCGGGCCCGCGTGCGGCCCCGCGGCTCACGGGGCCGGCGTAGGCGTAGGGCATCCGGCTCGGCACCGACCAGCGCTCGGCCACCATCGCCGTGAAATTCTCGCTCCGCTCAGCCGTCACGAGATCCAAAAGCCAGAGGACCGACCAGACCATCGTGACGACGAACACCAGCACGATCGTGACCAGCGAGGTCAACAACGACCGCAGCGGGTTCCTCGCAACATTGCGAACGATCAGCCGAAAGTATTTCATGGGCGCACGATCTGTTCCACCAACAACCCCTTTTCCAGATGCAGCAGCCGGCTCGCCCGCTGCGCGGCGCGGGGATCATGGGTCACCAGCAAAATCGTTTTGTGAAGCGTCTCCCGCAACTCGCAGAGCAGGTCGAGTATCTCCTCGGCTGCGTGTGCGTCGAGGTCCCCGGTCGGCTCATCGGCCACGATCAGCGTCGGGTCGGTGACAATCGCCCGGGCGATGCCGACCCGCTGTTGCTGGCCGCCGGAAAGCTGGCCGGGGCGATGGCGGATCCGGTCCGCCAGCCCGACCAGTTCGAGCGCCGTCGTCACCTGCTGCTTGCGTTGTGACGCCGAGAGCGGCAGAAGCAGCAGCGGCAACTCGACGTTCTCGTAGGCGCTGAGCACCGGCAGCAGGTGATAGAACTGGAAGATGAAGCCGATATGCCGAGTGCGCCAACCGGCCAACTCGCCCTCGCCCATCTGCGAAATGCAGTGGTCGCCGACCCAGACTTCGCCTCGGCTGGGCGTATCAAGCCCCGCGATCAGGTTCAGCAAGGTCGTCTTGCCCGAGCCGCTGGGCCCCATCAGCCCCAGGAACTCGCCTTCCGGCACGTCGAGCGTCACGCCGTTCAAGACGTCCACCCGCTCGCTCCCGCGGCGGAAGAACTTGTGAACGCCGTCGACGCGGACAATCGTGCCGTCTTGGAAAATGTCATTCATGGAAGCAGTCAGCCATCAGCGGTCAGCGGTCAGCCGTTTTGGTCCTCCAGCCTCGTGGCTGAAAGCTGAAAGCTGATCGCTGACAGCTACTTATTCAGAAACGTCACGATCGCACCCATGTCCGGCTTCAAGTAGACTCCTTCTTCGCTCGCGGGCACCTTTAGCTTGACGCGGACGGGAATCGCCCCTTGGCCGCGGTCGGCCGTCGGCATCTGGCGGGAGACGTAGCCATCGTAGATGCGCTCCGGGTAGGCCTCGGCGCGGACTTTGCACTTCTGCCCGTTGAAGACCTTGCCGATCTCTCGCTCTTGAATTTTCAGCTCGACTTCGAGGTCGGACAAGTCGGCCATCTCGCAGAGGCTGAAATAACCCTGGTTGGCGATCGGGTTGACAAGGCTTCCTTCCTCGACGTTCTTCTTCAAAATCGTGCCGGAGACGGGCGCGCGGATGATGCAGTTGTCCAGCCGCCATTGGGCTTTGGCCAGTTCGGCTTGGGCCTGCCCGACCTGCGCCCGGGCGACGTTGATCCGCTCGATCCGCGGGCCTTCCTCGGCCAACTTCACGGCCAACTCGAGCCGCTGCACGCGGCGCTCCATGGCGTGATACTTGCTCAAGGCCGAATCGTATTGCTCCTTCGACAAGACGCGCTTCGCGAGCAATTCGGCGGCCCTCTTGTAATCGGCTTCAAGCTGCACGAGCTGGGCTTGCCCTTCGGCCAACTCGGCCTTCGTCTGAGCGATTTCTTCGGGCCGAAGACCACGTTCCAGCTCGGTGAGATTCTGCCTGGCCGATTCCAGATTGGCTTTGGCCCGGTCGCGATCGGCCCGGTACTCGATGTCCTCGATCTCGGCCAGAACGTCCCCCTTCTTGACATGCTGAGACTCGATGATCTTGAGCCGGATCACCATACCGCCGACCTTGGGGCTCACCAGAATCTGATGGGCCGGAATGATGTAGCCCTTCGATTCCAGCGCGAACCCGCCGGACGAGGCCGCGACGGCAGCCGGAGCTTTCGCCGCCTTGGCCCGTTCGCTCATCTTGGCGGCCTCTCGCTTGACGGGCTTCGCGCCCGTCCGCTGCACATAGGTCATATAGCCGAGGACGGCCGTGCTGGCGGCCAGCAGGAGGACCAGCGACCACGCAAAGCGGCCGCTCGGACCACCCGCGGTCGTCTGCTGCGGCAGCCGCAACGAGCGAACCCGCTGGCTCAAGTCTCCCTCGGAACCGTTTTCCGTGAGTCCAGCCAGATGGGGCTTTGGCGACGTCTGTGGCTTAACCGAGTCCATAGCGCACAGGATACCACACGGAGGGTATTCGACCAATGGGCCAAGGAGGCTGCTCCGAACAACTGGAGAGCCGTTCGTAGTTCCGCCTTTGGGCGGCGCATCGAGACAACCTGACCAAGAAACGGCAAGGCGGATTAACTGGTCCGGGCCTGTAACGGGAGAGACTAGAAAGCCCTTCCCACGGCGCAGTTGCAACTTCTTCTGTGACGACTCCTTGCGGCGATCTCACTGTGAAAACCGGCTGAAGCCAGAACTGCATACAGCTTCGCTCTGACCAATTGACTGGGGCGAGCCGCCCCGCACACCCGACTTCCGGGCCAGCGGTTTCTGCGTTAGACTAAGGATATGTCTGATTATGTGGTGCGATACGGCGCGATGCGCTTCCTGGGGGTGTTCACGCCAGCCGGTGGCAAGGAGTATCGCCGCTCGGCCCGGGTGATCGCCCGCACCGATCGCGGCTTGGAGGCGGGCGAGGTGCTTTGCGATGCAACGCCGGAGGTCCTCGGCCAGATCGAGGACCCGGGCACCGGTCAGATTCTCCGCGAGATGACGCCGGACGACCGGCACGAACTGGTTCGGCTCAAACAGCAAGCGCGGCAGCAGTTCGACGTCTGCCGGCGCCACGTCGAGCGGCTCGGGCTAAAGATGCAGCTCGTGGACCTCGAGCACCTTTTCGGCGGGGAGCGGGTGGTTGTCTACTATCTCGCCGAGAGCCGGGTTGATTTTCGGGAGCTGGTTCGCACGTTGGCCGGCGAGTTTCAGACCCGCATCGAGATGCGGCAGATCGGCGTTCGCGACGAGGCCAAGCTGCTAGCCGATTATGGCGACTGCGGCTGCGCGGTCTGCTGCAACAACCACCTGGTCGAAATGCCGCCGGTTTCGATGCGGATGGCCAAGCTCCAGAAAGCCACGCTCGATCCGACGAAGATCTCCGGACGTTGCGGGCGGCTGAAGTGCTGCCTCCGTTACGAGTACGAGAACTACGAGCCGGCAAGGGGCAAGCCCGCCGAGGTGGTCCAGCAGCCAGCGACGGCCGACCAGAAACCAGAAGTCGCGACCGAGCTTCAAAGCGAGCCGGAATCGCAGCCCTCGAATGTCGAATCACAAGCGGCGTTGCATTCAACTCCACCGTCTGACTCCTAGATTGATGATCGGGCTTCACTTTGGCAACGTGTTCGCCGGACCAACTGGGCACTGAAGTGCCCAGCCCTCGTTTCCTTCCCACTGTCCACTGCCGACTTCCCACTGCCCCTGACCCCTTGGCCTCGCTCCATGCTCGACCCTGACCATCCGATCGCCCAGCTTCTGAAAGAGGACCGGCGTTACAAGCTTGACGCCTACGTGTTCATCTTTGAGGCGTTGCAGTACGCGCAGGACGAATTGCGGATGGGCGCGGAGAGCCCGACCGAGCCCTTGCCCGAGGAGAGCGAAACCAGCGAAGAGTCGCCGGGCACGCAGCGGCACGTCAGCGGGCAGGAACTTTGCGAGGCAATCCGCTGCTACGCCCTCGACCGCTATGGCTATATGGCCAAGACGGTGTTGAACAGTTGGGGACTTCACCGCACGAGCGACTTCGGCGAGATCGTCTTCAATCTAATCCGGGCGAAGCAGATGCGCAAAACGCCCGAAGACACCATCGTCGACTTCGCCGACGTCTATGACTTCGACGTCGCGTTCAAGCAGGAGTTCAAGATCGTGCCGGCGGAGTGAGGGGCGATTACGACCAGAGGCGAAACCGCAGGGCGAAAAGGGCGCTTATGGGAATCGTTGGGACGAAGGCCCCCAACAAGATCGTTGGCACATCGGCCCACCAGTCTTCCCAAGATCCCTCCTGGCAGGCAGCGCCCCAGCATACCAAGACGCCGACGACGGGGCCCCAGGCATGGACGATCAAGACGGGAAACGGCAATCGCCATTTCCAATAGAGCCCGCCGGCCACGAGCCACGCGAGTGCAACGACTGCGAAGGTTCTCATCGCACCCTGAAATGTCGTTGCAGCCGAGCAGAATAGGGCCACGACGAACGTTAAGACGAACATCGAGCGAAGGCTGTACTGGAATGGTCCGTTACCGCCGGGAGTGTCAGCGGAATGCGAATCCTTTCGAGGACAGCTTTCGCTGCCCCGACACTCGTCAGGTCGCGGCGGAAGCTCGTTGGACGCTTGAGACCGCTGTGCGAAGATGTCGGCTACCGGCATGGCCAAACCCGGCAGCACGCTGCCGCCATTGAGCGTATCGGCAATGGTGACCATGGCGATGTTGCGACGGCTGCGATAGACGGTCACCGTGCGCGTCTCGGGGTCGACCACCCACACCATCCCGCAGCCTGCATCGAGCCAATCTTGCACTTTTGCCAGGACCTCGCTGGCGCGGTCGCTTGGCGAAACGACCTCCACAGCGATGTCCGGTGGTCCCTGAAAGAATCCCTCGATGCCGCCCGGCGGGATGCGATTGGTGCGAACAAAGGCCACATCGCAGACACGAACGGTATCTGGGTCGTGGCCAATCTGGAATCCCGTGGGAGCGCTCACCACGATTCCGAACTTGCGATGATCCGCCAGCGGCATCAACATGCAAGCGATATTGCCCGCAATTGTCGCTCGCTCGAATCCCGCAAGAGGACGCGTCACGATCCTGCCGCGAATCAGCTCACAGTGTTTGTATTCTGGAGCCAGCGATTCCTCCGCGGTCATCGATCGCTCATCCACCATAGTCACATCCTATAGGACCGGCAGGGTCTTGGCAACGCTGGCGTGGTCGCTTATCGTGGATGAAACTCGACGTACGAAGCAACCTCAATGACCCTCGACAAATCCTCCCACCGCATTCGGCAGATGTTCGGCGAGATCGCCGGGCGGTACGATTTGCTGAACCGGCTGCTCTCGTGCGGCATCGATCGCTCCTGGCGGCGGCGGACGGTCAAGCTCGCGCCGCCAACCGACGACGGCCCGATCCTCGATGTCTGCACCGGCACGGCCGACCTCGCCCTGGCCTACTGGCGGGCGGGCCGCGGCCGCGTGCCGATCGTCGGCACGGATTTCTGTCTGCCGATGCTCGAAATCGGCCGACGCAAATGTCAACGCGTCGTGGGGCAGGTTGTTAACCTGCCTGGTTCCTCGGAACCAGGCATGGCACGTTGCCAACCTGCCCCACAGGCAATCACTCTGTTGGAAGCCGATACGCTCCGGCTGCCGTTCCTCGACAACATCTTCCAGATCGTTTGCGTCGCGTTCGGTCTGCGAAACGTGGCCGACCTGGACGCCGGTCTGCGGGAGATGACGCGTGTCTGTCGGCCTGGCGGGCGCGTGGCCATCCTCGAGTTCTCGACGCCAACGCTCTGGCCGCTCGGCACGCTCTACGGTTGGTACTTCCAGCACGTGCTGCCGCGCGTCGGTCAGGCACTAGCCCGAAATAGCCAGGCTGCTTACAATTATCTCCCGCAAAGCGTCCGCCGATTCCCACAGGCCGAAAGCCTGGCCGAGCGGATGCGGGCAGCCGGCCTTTGCGAGACCGAGCACCACCGCTTCACGTTTGGCATCGCAACCCTGTACCTCGGCACGAAGCCGCCCCAGGAGGACAGACATTCCTGTCTGTCGGGAGAAACGACACCTTCGTCCCTCCTGCATTGAGGAGTCCTTGCATGAAACGCAACATCGTCGTGGCGATTACCGGCGCGAGCGGGGCGACCTACGCCATGCGGCTGCTGGAAGTGCTGCTGGCCTCCGGATGCGATGTCGATCTGACCATCAGCCCCGCCGGCCAGAGCATCCTCAAGCAAGAACTCGACCTGACGGTCGATTTGGCGAACGTGACGCCCGTCATGTTGATGCTCGACGCCGGCGCGATTCTCCGCGACCAGAAGCTGCAACTGCTTCGAAGCGTGGCGGGCATTTCGAGCGATTCGAGCAACGTGCTCGGCATGGGCACCGGCGAGCCAGGCTCGTTGCGGTATCATCACTATGCGAACCACCTGGCCCCAATCGCCAGCGGCTCGTTCGAAACCGGCGGCATGGTCGTCTGCCCCTGCTCGATGAGCACGCTCGGAGCGATTGCCAACGGCACGGGCGCGAATCTGATCCATCGCGCGGCCGACGTTCATTTGAAAGAGCGACGAAAGCTGGTTCTCGTCCCGCGTGAAACGCCGTTGTCGTTGGTCGGCATCGAGAACATGCGTCGCGCGGCCGAGGCGGGCGCGGTCATTCTTCCGGCCATGCCTGGCTTCTACCACGGCGTCAAACTCATCAGCGACCTGGTGGACTTTGTCGTCTCGCGGATCTGCGACCAACTGGGCATCGCCAACTCGCTGATCCAACGGTGGGAATAGCGGAATGAGGAAGGAAGCCCGAAGTCCGAAGCCCGAAGCTCGAAGGCCTGCAGCCGGCATTTTCGGATTTCGGATTTCGGATTTCGGATTTTCCCGCATTGTCCGTCTGCTCGAACTGATCCGTTTCAGCCACACGCTGTTCGCGTTGCCGTTCGCGCTTTTGGCGGCGGCGATGGCCTGGTCGGCCAATCTGCGGGCAGCGCCGCCCGTGCCGCTGCGGTGGCTCGATCTGCTCGGCATCCTGCTATGCATGGCCACAGCCCGGAGCGCGGCGATGGCGTTCAACCGGCTGGCCGACCGGCGGGTCGACGCTTTGAACCCGCGGACCCGCATGCGGCACCTGCCCACCGGCGCGTTGAGCACGGGCAGCGTCGTGCTGTTCACGGCCGTCTGCTCGTTGGGGTTTGTCGCCTCGACGCTGTTGTTTCTCCCGCGGAATCCCATTCCCTTGTACGCCTCGCTGCCGGTGTTGGCCTATTTGTTCGGCTACAGCTATTCGAAACGGTTCACGATCCTTTCACATTTCTGGCTTGGCGGGGCGCTCATGCTGGCCCCGCTGGCGGCGTGGGTTGCCATCCGCGGCGATCTGGCCCTGGCGCCGCTCGTCCTCGGCCTGGCGGTCATGCTCTGGGTCGCCGGCTTCGACATCATCTACGCGTGCCAGGACTTTGACTTCGATCGACAGATGCGGCTCCGCAGCGTGCCCGTTCGACTGGGTCTGGTGGGCGCCTTGCGAGTGGCGGCTGCCTGCCATTTGGCCACCGCGGTCCTGTTGCTCGCGCTGCCGGCGGTGTACGATGGTTTTGGCTGGATTTATCTCGCCGGCGTCGCCGCGATCGGACTCCTGTTGGCCTACGAGCACTGGCTCGTCCGCCCGGACGACCTGAGCCGCGTGAATCGCGCGTTCTTTCACGTCAACGCCGTCGTGAGCGTCGGGCTGTTGGTCGTCGGAGTGGTCGATTTGATTCTCAAGCCGTAGACCGTCGTAGGTTATGCTTCAGCATAACAACCGTTCTTGTTGTTATGCCGAAGGTGTTATGCTGAAGCATAACCTACGGTGGCCGATGATCGTTTTTTATGTCGCAACCGCGATTCAACGACATTCGTGCGAAGGTGGAAGCTGGCGAGCGGCTCTCGGCGGCCGACGGGGAGCATCTTTTCTCGCCCGAGGTCGATCTCCACGCCGTCGGTGAGTTGGCCAATCTGGTCCGCCAGCGCAAGAACGGCCGCGCGGCCTATTACAACCTGAATCTCCACATCAACCCGACGAACGTCTGCGTCTATCGCTGCGGACTGTGCGCCTACAGCCGCGACGAGGGCGACCCGCAGGCGTACACGCTGTCGCCGGACGACGTGCTCGCCCGTGCCGCCGAAGCGGCCGAGGCCGGTTGCACCGAGTTGCATCTGGTCAGCGGGGCGCATCCGCAGAAGCCGTTCGATTGGTATCTCGGCATCACGCGCGACCTGCACGCGGCCTTCCCACGCCTGCACCTGAAGGCGTGGACCGCCGTCGAGATCGACCGCTTCGCCCAGATCGCGGGGCGTTCGGTCCAGGCTGTTCTTGAAGACTTGATCGCCGCAGGACTTGGCAGCATGCCTGGCGGCGGGGCGGAAATCTTCGACCCGCAGGTCCGCACGCGAATCTGCCCACGAAAGGTTGACGCCCGGGCGTGGCTCGACGTCCACCGCATGGCCCACCGGCTCGGCCTTCGCACGAACGCCTCGATGCTCTATGGGCATATCGAGACCATCGAGCACCGCATCGATCATCTCCTGCGGCTCCGAGCGTTGCAGGACGAGACGGGCGGATTCCAGTGCCTCGTCTCGTTGAAATTCCATCCGGCGAACACGGCGTTGCCGAACGTGCAGCCGGCTTCGGCCTTCGACGACCTGCGAACCATCGCCGTCAGCCGGCTGATGCTCGACAACTTCGACCATATCAAGGCCTATTGGATTTCGCTCGGCGTGGGCGTCGCTCAAACGGCGTTGGCCTATGGGGCCGACGACCTGGACGGCACCGTTCGCCACGAGCGGATTCACCACGCCGCCGGCTCGAAGTCGCCCGAGACGCTCGATGTCGAGCAACTCCGCGGGCTCATCGCCGAAGCCGGCCGCGAACCGGTCGAGCGTGATTCGCTCTACCGCCCCGTCGTGCGAGTGGAGAGTGGAGAGTGGAGGGTGGGGAGTCAGAAGGTTTAGCGGCCGTCAAAGAACAGCTTGATGGAATTCCAATGGGTGGCACGCCCTGAAAGGGCGTGGTAGATCGGCAAACTGCCGCACGACACGCGTCACGCCCTTTCAGGGCGTGCCACCCGACCGCGAAGTGGCGAGTCAAAAGCCAGAATGTTTAGCGGCCGTCGGCACGACGGCCCTCCGGAGAATCTGTCATGCGATACGCCGTCATCATCGCCGGGGGCTCGGGCACGAGACTCTGGCCGGTCAGCCGGTCCGCGGAGCCGAAGCAGTTGGCGCCACTGATCGACGGGCGAAGCCTGCTGGAGATCGCTTTCGCCCGGCTCGATGGCCTTCTGCCCGTCGAGCAGCGATTCGTCTGCGCCGGAGCGGCCCACGCCGAGGCGGTCGCTCGAGTACTGCCGCAGTTGACCGCCGAGCGTTTTCTCGCCGAGCCCTGCGGGCGGGATACGCTCAGCGCGCTCGGCTTCAGCGCCGCAGTCCTAGCACGCCGCGATCCGGCGGCCGTCGTCGGCGTCTTCACGGCCGACCACGTCATCGAACCGGTCGAGCAGTTTCAAGAGATCGTCGACCGCGGTTATGCGTTTGCCGAAGGGCACGCCGACGCGATGGTGACCTTCGGCATCGCCCCGACGCGAGCGGCCACGGGCTACGGCTACCTCGAACTCGGCGAGGCGTGCAGCCCGACGGCCCGGCGGCTTCGCCAGTTCCGCGAGAAGCCGGACGCCGCGACCGCGAAGCGATACTTCGAGGCCGGCCCCGAGCGGTTTCTCTGGAACAGCGGCATGTTCGTCTTTCAGGCGGCAACGCTTCTGGACTGCATCCGCCGCTACGCGCCCGAGCATCACGCCGGGCTGATGCGAATCGCCGACGCTTGGCAATCGCCGCGGCGGCAAGCGGTTCTTGCCGAGGTTTATCCGACGCTCCAGAAGATCAGCGTCGACTACGCCGTGATGGAGCCGGCGTCGCGTGATCCGCAGATCACCGTGGCAGCCGTGCCGATGCCGATCCGGTGGCTCGATGTCGGCTCATGGCCGTCGCTGGCCGAGACCTGCCCCCACGACGAGCAGGGGAACGCGTTGGCTGCCGGACAATCGCTCCTCATGGACACCCACGGCTGTCTAGCCTTCAGCACAGACCCGTCGCATTTGATCGCCACGCTCGGCTGCGACGATCTGATGATTGTCCACACGCCCGACGCCACGCTGGTCTGCCGCGCCGATCATGCGGACGCGGTCAAAGAGCTGCACCAGCAGGTCGCGTCGCGTTGGCGCGAACTGGTATAAGAGGGCAGCGATCAGCGATCAGCGGTCAGCGGTCCTCTCGTTCCCACGGACCCCGCGGGACGCGATGCGGTCTGTTTGGGCGTCAATAGTGGTATCGGGCCTGCGCGATGAGCACCGCGTCGCCGTGGATTCGATAGACGAGGCGATGTTCCTCGTCGATGCGCCGCGACCAGTAGCCGGCCAGGGCATGACGCAATGGCTCCGGCTTGCCCAAGCCCTCGAACGGCGTGCGGATAATCTCGCGAATGAGATCGTTGATCCGCTTGACCGTCTTTCGGTCCGTCCGTTGCCAAAACAGATAGTCTTCCCACGCTTGACTCGAGAAGACAATTTTCATTCGGCAAGCTTCCGCACGGCGCCCTTGCCGCGTTTCAACTCGCCGACGGCCGCGAGCAAGCGGCGGGCGTTCTTTGGGCTCTTGAGAAGATACGCCGTTTCGGTCAGCGAATCGTAGTCCTCAAGCGACATCATCACGACCGAGTCCTCCCGCTTTCGCGTGATGATGATCGGATCGTGATCGCGGCACACGCGTTGGATCGTTTGGGCCAACGTTTGTCGCGCTTCGGTGTAGGTGATCGCATCCATATTGTACAGGATAGTGTACGTGGCTGATTGAGTCAAGAACGCTCGTTCTGCCTGGGAAGACCATCCCGCACGACGCCGTAGGACGGGTTTCCTAACCCGTCTCGTCGAGCCGTTCCGTTGGCCGGGACGGACTAGGAAGTCCATCCTACGGAACGCGGCCGCTCGGGGAATCGCCCGGCTGGTCGATCCGCCGACAGCGAATCAAATCGAGTTCCTCGGGCGTGGGCGGCGGGAAGCTCGGACAGCCCATCTGCACCCAACGCGTCAGATCGGTCTCGACCCAGCGGATCAGACAATCGCCGACGTTCACCGGCGGCGGGATGCTGCCCGACTCCAACAGGGCCAGCACGACCGCCTCGTCGGCCTTCAGGAACGCGCAAAGCTCTTGAAACGTCAGCAGCATGGTCGTGTCCCCTCTCCCTTTGGGAGAGGGCTAGGGTCTCTGTGTCCCCTCTCCCTTTGGGAGAGGGTTAGGGTGAGGGCCGGCGGTTCTGTCCGATCAACTCCCGCAACATCGACGGCGAAATCTCGCGGAGCGAGCGAACGACCGCCCGGGCGGCGACCAGATCCTCCGGCTTGCGGCCGGTGCTCACCAGGCCGACGCTCGCCATGCCAGCCGCGTTGGCGGCTGCCACGCCGGCCGGGGCGTCTTCAATCACGGCCGACCGCGCCGGCGGAACGCCCAATCGCTCGGCCGCCAGCAGAAAGACCTCCGGGTCAGGCTTGCCGCGGGTCACATCGTCGCCAGTGACGGTCGCCTCGAAGAGCCCCTCGGCCCCGAGCCGCTCGATCACCATTCGCACGTTTTGCGGCGGGCCGGACGAGCCGACGGCCAGCCGAAACCCGGCGCCGTGGAGCGACCGCAGCAACTCGATCGCGCCGGGCATCGCCGGAAAGTCGTCCTCGATCAGGCGGCGAAAGGCGGCCTCCTTCCGCTCGTCCAACGCGGCGATTTCGGCGTCGTTGTAGCGGTCCCTGCCCCAGAATCGCGCGATGATCTCCCGGCTCGTGCGTCCGAACGTCGTGGCGAACTCCGCCTCGGTGAAGTGAAGCCCCTCGGGCTCGGCCATCTCGAGCCAACTGCGGTAATGCGCCTGATAGCTGTCGATCAGCACGCCGTCCATGTCGAAAATTGCGGCAATCGAATCCATGCGTCTATTCTATCAGCCGGCCGCGATCGGTTGGAGTGGGCGCAAGGGCAGGGCAGGGGAGGCCGCGGTCTTGTCCCGATAGCCTGTGACGCGTCTCGCGCAGATGGTGATTGATGGGTGGCGATTGCTGGGTGGCACGCTCTGAGCCTCCGGCGAAGGGCGTGTGACCTGATTGATGGG
>JBDKUC010000253.1:0-13935 GCA_039679885.1 Thermoguttaceae bacterium
GGAAGTTCGATCCGCAAACGGACCTTCACGGGGTGACCTTCTACGGGGAACAGTTGAAGAAGGACACAGGCGTTGCCCTGGTGAACGCCAAGCGGGACGAGAAGCTTTCGGCGATGCTCGTCGATCGGGCCAAAGCGGCGCCCGACTATCAGGCGACCACCTACGGCAAGTACGAGCTGCACTCCTGGACCCACGACAAGGGGACCCGGCATCAGCGGGGCATGACCGGCGCGTTCTATGGTCCCGACATCGTCGTTTTCGGCACGTCCGTTGACGAGGTGAAGGCCGCGTTGGACGTCTTGGGCGGCACGAAGCCGAGCCTGGCCGCCGATTCGCCGCTGGCCGCCGCCGTGCCGCAAGGTGCGATGCTCGTGGTTCGGGCGATTGGCGTCGCCGACGCCGATTTGCCGCACCAGCATCCCCTGGCCAAGCAGGTCGACAGCGTTTCGCTCGCCGCGGGCGAGTATCAGGGCGAATCGTTCGTGGACGCCAAGATGACGGTGAAGAAGCCGGAGTTGGCTCAGCAGATGAAGACCGTCATCGACGGCATCCGCGGCGTCGTCATGATCGTCCACGCCGACGATGAGAACCTGATGAAGCTCATCAGCCCGCTGAAGGTTACGGCCGAGGGGAACGTGCTGAGCATCGAAGGACGAGCGCCGGCCGATTCGGTTTGGGCCCAGGCACAGAAGATGTGCAAAAAGGCGAAGGCGTATCGCGAGCGGTTCGCGCATCCGCGTGCCCGCCGTCCGATGGGCGAGAAGAAGGCTGACAAGTAGCCGCCGCTTTCAATGACAGTTGACTCCGCCGACGCCCAGATGCATTGCTCGGGCGTCGGCGGCAGACTTTAGAGATGATTAGAAACGCTGAGTTGCCCTCACCCTGATCCTCTCCCGAAGGGAGAGGAGACCTAACATACAACCCAAGACGTTGCGGCATGGCTTCGGATCAAGGTCTGGCATCGGCCACGGATAAACAACTTGCCTGCCAGGCCCAGCGGGGCTGTCAGGCGAGTTTCGAGCAATTGCTGCGGCGATATCAAACGCCGTTGCTCGGTTTCCTGCGGCGTCAAGGCCCGGCGGCCGACGCCGAGGACCTCTTACAGGAGACGTTTCTCCGGGCGTATGAGAAGTTGGACGCGTATCTTCCGCGGTGGGCGTTTTCGACCTGGTTGTTCACGATCGCCCGGCGAACGAGCATCAACCATCACCGCCGGGCGCGGCTTGACGCCGAGGCGGCGGGCGTTGAGAACGCCGTCGCGTCGGGGATGGAGCCGATCGACGAGCTGGTCATCGCCGAGGACCGGCGACGGCTTTGGGACGTGGCTGGCGAGGTGCTCTCGGAGGAGCAGGTGACGGCCCTGTGGCTGCATTACGTCGAGGAGATGCCGGTGGGGGAAATCGGCCTGGTGTTGGGCCGATCGCGCGGCTCGGTGAAGACGATGTTGTTTCGCGCCCGGCAGCGGCTGATGCCGATTCTGGGCGAGTTCGACGAGGGTGGGCGGCAGGGCGGCGACGCCAACGCTCCCGGCCGGCATGGCGACAAGGCGACCGAGTATGTCTATGAATAGGAATCAACCGACCAAGGAATCGACGCTGCGGCCGAGGGGCTTGGACCCGCTGGCCGATCGGCTGCGGCAAGAGGCGATCGAGACCTGGCCGCGCTTCTCGGAATCGCTGCATCAGCGCGTTCTCGAGGCTGTGGCCGAGCGGCGCGCCGAGATGCCGCCGCGAAGCGCGTCTTCCGCGAGCCGAATTCGGCGTCCGCGGGGGCTCGTGTCGCTGTTGACGGCGGCCTGCGTGCTCTGCGCGGCGGTCGTCGGCTGGCGAGTCTATGACGGGCGAATCCGGGCGATGCGCAACGCGGTGATCGAACAGCACGTCGGCGATTTCGTCACCCAGATGGTGTCGCATTGGCCGCCGACGGATTGGGCCGGCAGCGACGACGCCGAGAACGGGACGGCCAGTGTTGGCGATCTGATCTGCTCCGGGGGGCTTTCATCGCAGACCGACCACTTGGCCGACGACGCCCGATCGGCCGCCGATACGCTTTTGCGGCGGCTGCCGATCGACATGGAGCTGGCCCAGTCGCCGTGAGCTTTCGCTGCTTCTGTTGAGAGGGCGATCATGAGGACCAAGGGCGGCTCGATGAAGTTCGTCTTAGCGTTTTCGGCCGCACAGTTCCTGTTGCACGCTTGGTTCGCCCTTTCCGCTGGCGACCCGCGAATGGCGATGCCGCATCTGGCCGCTTGGCTCCTGGATGTGTTCTTGCTGATGGTTGCGGCCGCGGCCATGCGACTTGTCGCTGCGGGGGCGGGACGCTGCGGGATTCCCGAGAGGCCCTGCGGCTGGGCCGCCGATGCGGCGGTCTGTGTCTTGGGCCTTTCGCTGGCGATCTACCCCGGCCTGCTGCCAGAGTTCCTCGCGTTTCCGACGAGCGTCTTTCGCGCGGACGGTTCGACGGGCTGGTTCTTCGTCACCGAGTATCTCGGCTGGATGGGGCTCTGGCCCTTGCTCGTTTCGCTCGCCGCAATGACGCTCGCCGTCCGCGTTCGGTGGCAGCCGCCCTCGCGCAGAAGGCTCTGCCTGATGGTCACGCCGGTGATCCTGCTTTCAACGCCGATTCTGATGACGCCGGCGCCGCAGCCGTTGGTCTACTCCGTGCAGGATCTGTTGAAAGGTTGGCTCTTGGGCGGGCGGCGGATCGTGCCTTCGTTGGCAAGGCCGCCGCTGCGAACGTCGCCGGTTGCACCGTCCGGCGAAGGACTGCCTCGCCTCGATGACGCCCAACTGCGCTACGACCACGTTCTCCTGTTGGTCTTGGAAGGCGTCACCGCCTCGCGTTTCGAGCAAGAGTTCATGTCGCGTCGCGGCGGCTACTGCGACAAGCTTCGGGACTGCTCCGCGTACTTCAGCGGCTACCATACGAGCAATCTGGATTCGTACACCAGCTTGATTGCGATGCTCACGTCGGTCCAGGTTCCGTATCGCGCGTATGCGAATCCGCCCAGCTACGACCGCGTGAACGAATCGCCGAACCTGGTCGCCGCGCTCGGCCGTCGCGGATACGCCACGCTCTACATTTCGACGTCGGAGTACAAACCCTACGTCCCGGTCCGCAAAGATTGGACCCGCACGATGGGCATGCGCGACCTGCCGCAGCAAGAAGGCTGGGTGAAAGTGGGCGGGAACAAGGTCGAGATCGGCCTGGAGGACCGCGCCGCCACGCCGGCCATTCTCGACTTCGTGGCTTCGCACCCCAAGACGCTGGTCATGCACGAGTTGCTCTTCGGCCACTCGCCCCGGTGGATGGCCAAGACGGGCAAGAGCCAGAGCCAGTACGATGATGAGTATCTGCTGGAGTTGCTCGATGGGCTCGAAAAGAAGAAGCTGCTCGATCGGACGCTGCTGGTCGTGCTATCCGACCACGGCGATCGGGCCGACTCGGCCAACGTGGCGAACTACCGGGTGCCGCTCTTGATCTCGGGCCGCGGCATCCGTCCTTCGCAAAGCGCGGCGATGCTCTCGCACTTGGACCTTCCGCGGCTGTTGGGCCACTTCCTCGCAGGCGACCCGCTTCCGCCGTCGCAGCCATCGCTTCTGACCGTCGGGTCGACCGAACGTTGGGTGTATGGCGAGATTACCTCCAGCGGCTACCTGTTCATCGACAATGACGCAGGCGCCGTGCTGGCCAAACGCGGCGAGCTGGACGCAAGGAATGTTCGCGAGCGGTTTCAGGGCCAGTTGAACGATTTCGCGGCCCGGCACGGCCGATGAACAAAGCAAGGCGTGCCCAAGATGGACGGACTAGGAAGTCCATCCTACGATGCGGTTCGGCCATCGGCGATTGGGCTGTCGGGGACGGCCCTCACCGCAACCTGCTCTCACTCACAAGCTGCCCTCACCCTAACCCTCTCCCAAAGGGAGAGGGGACCGGAAGAATGAACACTGAAAACTGAAAACTGAAAACTAACAACTGAAAACTAACAACTGACAACTGACAACTGACAACTGACAACTGACAGCTACTCCGGCGTCCAAAGCTTTCCGCCGGTGGCGGGCTGGGCGCTGTCAGGCGTCCAGAGGCCGCCCTTGTCTGCGGCAGCTTGCTCGGCGGCAGCCATTTCCTGCTCCTCTTCGGGCGATATGGTCGGCGTGCCGTCGGGATTCAAGAGCCCGACATCGATCATGATTCGGGTGAGCGCATCGCGGACGCCCGGTTCTTCGCCGTGACGTTTCTCGATATGGTCCAAGAGCCGCATGGCGTTTTGGCCATCGTGGTGCGCGAAGTGGAAGGAAAGCTCCATCAGGTCCCATGCGGCGTTGGAGCGGCCCTTCGCGTCGGCCTGTTGTCGGGCCTCGGCGATGCGTTCCAACGCTCGCTCGAGCGTCTCTTCGGTTCGGGCGAGCAACGCCAGGGCGTGCTGCCGCTCTTCGGCATCGGCCAGGCTCGGCCGATCGACGATCGCTTGGGCGAACTTCCGCGCGGCGGGCAGGATGGAAAAAGTCTCCGCCCGGAAGAAGGCTGTCAGCAGGTCCTGGTCCGCAAGCGTCTCGGCGGCCAGCCGTTCGAGCCGCGTGAGGGGCAAGTCGACGACCTGCCGTCCGGCCAGCTCGACGGGGCCGAGCGTCGGCAATCCGAGCGCGGCCCGAAGCTCGTTGAAATCCGGTCGGAACGGCAGCCGATGGGTCCAGTGGTCGAAGACCATGATGGCCGCGAGGACTTTGACCTGGTCGTAGGACAAGGAGCCGGGCTGGCCCGCAGCGGCTTCGCGCGGCGTGCGGCCGCCGAGCGCGCCCAGCTTGAGGTCGGGCCAGCGATGGAGCATCGTGTTGCGCGAATCCTCGATGGTCAACTTGCGAAGCTGCTCTGGCGTCGCATCGCGCGGCGGCAGCCACGCCTGACGCAGCAGACGCACGGTGGCCGATTGATGTCCGAAGACCTCCTGCGTTGGCTCCGATTCGATCGTGTCGCCGGCCGCCTCACGTATTGCGGCGAGGATCGCGGGGAGTTCGTCGGCGCCGACACCAATCATTTCAAGGCGGGCGTCGCGGTCGGTCTGCCGCCCGAAAAGCAGGACGTGACCGAGCGTGCTCGGCATCGTTTCGAGAGTGAGCTGCTCGGCCGAATCCAACCACGGCCGGTCGATCAGCATGTAAGCCCCTTTGGGCGGCGGCGTGTCGAGGCCCGCGAACCGGGCGGGATCGACCATGATCGGCCGGAACCGCGTCGAGGAGAGGAACGCCTCGTGCGCGCGTTCGGGGTCCTTGACCGTCCAGGTGAGCCGCAGCATGTCGATGCTGTCGCCCAGCGGATCGGCGGCGAGCAACATCGCGGTGGCCTCGGCCTCGACGGCGTCTTCGAGGCCGTCGGGCTCGGCGGCCCGCAATGCGGCGTACTTGCGCCAGGCCTCGGCTGCGGCGTCGTTTTGCCCCAGCCAGCCTCGCAAGATCGCCTGATTCTTCCAGATGACCGGCGCGTCGGGGACTTCGGCCGCCAGCGCGGCCAGTCGGTCGGCCGCCGTCTGCCAGTCGATGAGATCGGCCGGCGCCATCGCCTCAGTGAATCGGTGTTTCCAGGGTGCGTCCGCCGGGCAGTTGCCGGTCGGGATGTCCTCGCGGAGCAGCAGAGGGACGTCGGCGGCGCGGCTCATCGCGGCCGCCATCGATTCGGCGCGTTGGTCCTGCTCGGCAATGTCGCACTGGAGGTCAACCAGGACGCGGGCCGGCACGACGAGGCCGCGTTCAAAGAGGTGGGCTGCAACGAATCCGATGGCCTGGTAGGTGCGGCTGGCGAGCTGCCCCTTTGCCGCCTTCAACGCGCGGAGCAGCAAGTCCAACGCGGCACGCACGTCGCGCTGCGTCTCCACGATCGCCGATTCGGCCAGCGCAATCTGATTGTCAGGGCGCCGGGCCAAGAAGTCGGCGGCGGCCGATGCCACGGCTTCGTAGGGTCCCGTGACCGACAGCGCCTGGCATTTCAGCGCGAGCAGGCACGCCCGGTCGCGGTTCGCATCCTCGGCCAGCAGCCGGTCGATCTGCTGCAGCGCTGCCGAAAATTGCTCGCCGTCGAGCATTCGGGTGATCTTCTGCAAATCCCCGAGGAAGTCACCGCAGCAGAATTTGATCTTCTTGCCTGTCCCGCCGGGACAGAGCGAATAAGCGTCAAGAGGCATGAGAGAATCAGGGTGGGAGTGGAGTCTGATAGTTGAGATTTGTTCGCCGGTTTCTACGCGTTGCGCGGAAACCGCGGTGTTATGACGCTCCGCGTTGCGGAGCGGCGACGACGGCCTGCGCCGACCGCGGGCGGCTGCCGGGAGTCCTATTTTGCCGAGAGGTTCCCTTCGCGGAAGGCGGCGGCGATGGCCAGCGGGACCTCGGCCTCGGCCAGCACCACGCCGGCCCGGTTCCGAGCCACTTTGGCTTTCATTTCCTGCTCGCGAGCGGTGGCCAACGCCCGGCGCTCCTCGGCCTTGGCGCGGGCAACGCGGGTGTCGGCCTCGGCCTGATCGGCTTGGAGGCGGGCGCCGATGTTCTGGCCGACGTCGATGTCGGCGATGTCGATCGAGACGATCTCGAAGGCCGTCTGCGCATCGAGGCCGCGCTCCAACACGGCCTTCGAGATGCGGTCCGGTTGCTCCATCACGTGGAGATGGCTGTCCGAGGAGCCGATGGCCGTGATGATTCCTTCGCCGACGCGGGCGATGATCGTCTCCTCGGTGGCCCCGCCGATGAGTTGCTCGATGTTGGTGCGAACGGTCACGCGGGCCCGAACCTTCAATTCGACGCCGTTCCGCGCGATGGCGCTGAGGGTAGTCCGCTGCGAGCGTTTCGGGTCGGGGCAGTCGATCACCTTCGGATAGACGCTTGTCTGGACGGCGTCGAGCACGTCGCGACCGGCCAGGTCGATGGCGGCGGCGCGGTCGAAGTCGAGGTCGATGTCGGCCCGATGGGCCGCGATGATCGCCTTGATGACGTTCGGCACGTTGCCGCCGGCCAGATAGTGGGCCTCAAGCCGTCGGGTCGTCACGCCGGCCTGCTTGTCGACGTTGATGCCGGCCTGGACGGCCATGATCTTGCCTTGCACGATTAACTTCTTGTCGACGCGACGGAAGTCCATGCCGATCAGGCTCAGGAAGCTGACATCCGCGTCAGCCATGTAGGCCCAGAGCCAAGTCCAGAAATAGTTGTAGAGCAGGACCGCGATGACGATGGCCAGGAGGCCGCCCACGACCAGCCAGACCAGGAGCCAGGGAACTGAGACCTGAGCGAAGAGGGGAATCGTGGGGACCATAGGCGTCGCTCCATTTTAAGCGGCCGAGAACGCGTAAGGCTATAGCATAGTGGATTCGCCAGCGGTCGAGAATACCCCGGGAGAACCGAAAGTCGCTCGTAGTTCCGCCCTTCGGTGGCGATTTCCCTACGAATACCGGCTGAAGCCGGGACTACGAACAAACACCCCGCGGACGGGGCTCTCGGGGTGTCGCGGCCCGAGGCGTGGGCGCAGCGGTGCTTATTGAGCCGCGGGTTCGCTCGACGTGGTCGCTCGCCAATCGACCAGGTGCAACTCGACGCTCTGACGGCCGCGAAAGGCGTTGATCACGGGGCGGAAGGCGACGTCCAGCGGGCCTTCGACCGCGGCCAGCTCATCGGCCCATTCCCCGCCGCCAAAGGCGACCGCGCGAAGCGTCACGCCGTGCTGTGCGAGGTTCAACGCGAGGTGATGGCCGCTGGCGCCCAGCGGTTTTGGCGGGCCGGAGAGCGTGACGCCAGTCGTGCACAGCAGGGGCCGGGCGTTGCCGTGTCCAAACGGCGACAAGCGTTCGAGCTGCCGAACCGCGTCGAGCGTGAAGGCGCTCAGCGGGGCCTCGACGTCGATGAACAACTCGGCCACCCGCTCGTCCTCCGGGATCCGCGAGGCGGCCACCTCGCAGAACGCGGCGCGGAAGCCGGCAAGCTGCGGCTCCTCGATCCGCAACCCGGCAGCCGCGGCATGGCCGCCGTGGGTCACGAGGAAGTCTCCGCAGTCGGCCAAGGCGGCGTGCAAGTCGAAGCCCGGCACGCTCCTGGCCGATCCGACGCCGGGGCGCATCCCTGCCTTGTCCCAGGAGATCATGACGACAGGGCGGTGGAAACGGTCGGCCAAGCGTCCGGCGACGATACCAATGACGCCGGGGTGCCAGCCGTGATCGGCCAGGACCAGGGCCGCGTCGTCAACGGGATCGAACAACTCTTTGGCTTGCTTGGACGCGGCCAACTGGATGCTCCGCTCGATGGTCTGCCGCGTCGTGTTGAGACCGTCGATGTATTGAGCCAGCTCTTGCGCCCGATCGGACCGGTCGGTCACGAGCAGCTCGACGGCCAGTTGTGGCTGACCGAGCCGGCCAGCCGCGTTCAACCGCGGGGCGAGTTGGAAGGCGACGTCCTCGGTCGAGAGCCGGGTTTTGCCGTCCGGGCATCGTTGCGCGGCGACTTTTGCCAAGGCCATGAGCGTCGAGGTTCCCAGCGTTGGCGCGTTCGCCAGGCTTTCGAGCCCGTGGCGCACCAGGACGCGGTTCTCGTCGACCAGAGGCACGACGTCGGCCACGGTGCCGAGGGCCGCCAGTCCCACCGCTTGAACGAGGAAGTCCCGCATGCGCGGGGCAGATCGCTTTCCGCCGCTGGCGTGCTGGCACAGCGCCCAGGCCAACTTCAGCGCGACGCCCGATCCGCTCAGCCCACCGAAGGGATAAGCCCCCTCGGGCACCCTTGGATGGACGATGGCCGCGGCATCTGGCAGACGGGGGCCGGGCTCGTGATGATCGGTCACGATCAGCTCGATGCCCAACTGGCGGGCGAGGTCAGCCTCCTCGACGCCGGCAATGCCGCAATCGACCGTGACGATCAGCTTCGTGCCATCGGCCGCCAAAGTGCGAATGGCGTCCGCGTTCAGGCCGTATCCCTCGTCGACGCGGTGAGGGATATAGTAGCGAACCTCGGCGCCGAGCAACTTGAGGCAGAGCCACAGGATGGCCGTGCCGCTGATGCCGTCAACGTCGTAGTCGCCGTAGACGGCGATGGGCAGCCGCGCAGTGATGGCGGCGAAGATACGCTCGGCGGCCACGGAACAGCCCGGCATGGCGGCCGGGTCGCGCAAGGCCGAAAGCCGCGGCTCAAGGAATTCGCCGACGGCGGCTGGATCGGTCAGACCGCGACAGACCAACAACTGGGCGACCACCGCCGAGACGCCGGCCGTCCGTTGCAGGGCGGCGATGCGATCGGGGTCGTGCGAGTGGATCCGCCAGCGCTTGGCCATGGGTCGGTAGCTGTCAGCCTCCAGCGGTCAGCTTTACGCTCTCGCCGCCGAACGCCGAGAGCTGATCGCTGAAAGCCGAGCGCTGACAACGGCTACTTCTTCTTTTCGGTGTGTTCCGTGTGCTTACGGAGCCTGGGGCAGTATTTCTTCAGCGAGAGCTTCTCGCCGCCCGGTTTCCGCCGCAGGGTGTAGTTGTAGTCGCCGGTTTCCTTGCAGACGAGGAACACGACTTCCGCTTTCTTCTTGCCTTTGGCCATTGCAACTCTCCAGACCGACTAATGCAACCCTGGACGGGTCTAAACGAACCATTGTAGCCGACTTCCATCACGGCGCGAATGACTTCTCCTGAGAATCTGGGTAGGAATCTGGCGGGGGGATCGGGGCAGGGGGGGATCGCGGGCGTCCAAACGGTGCGTTCCCACGGGGGACCGTGGGGGACGAGGTTATCGCGAGCCCTCGGAAAACCGGCTAAAGCGGGAAACTCGGATCGGCCTACCCCCATATTGGAAGGGTGGCGGTGCTTTCGCCGGTAGGTTAAGATATACGGCGCGGTCACTGGGGGTAGGGTTCCCTGTCCCCACGTCTTTCTTCGGCGTCTTGTCATTTTGGTCGACGTTTTCGGGGGCGTCGCGCCATGTCGGATGGACTGTCGGTCGGAAGCAAACTGAAGAGGGCTGTCCCGCTCGGACCGGGGAACCGGTCTAGCGTTCGGCTGCCTCATTCCGCCGAATCAGATACCGCAGTCCGCGGCGCTGCCGACACCGTCATTCTCAAAACGGCCACGCCGCTGCCGATCTTTATCCGCGTGGACGAGACGCCGTTGGTGCCCGGCTGGGATGCGCGTTGGAAGGGCCGGGACGCCGCCCTTCGCGTCATGCTCCGGCTCGCCATGCGCGAGGCGCCGGCCTGGCTGGCGAGCATGATCGTCCATATGGTGACGTTGATGGCCATGGCGACGGTTGTCGTCAACAGTCCGACTCGCTACAAAGTGCCGCAGCGCACGATCGTGATGCAGCAGCCGGAAGAGAAGCAGAAAATCGAGGAGGTCGCCGAGGACCTTCCGGACGCCGTTTCGCCAAACACCCTGGACGAGGATGTGCCGGTCAAGCCGACAACCGTCGAGCCGCGATCGGTGGCCGAGCGAACGGCGCTCGCCGCCGGCGAAGCGATGGCGTCGGCGGAGCCGGCCGTCGATGCCGGCATCGGACTTGGCGCTGGCATCGGTCCCGGGCCTGCCGGATCGGAAGGGGGTTCGGTTCTCGGGCTGCCCAACAGCGTGGGGGACCTGTTGGCCCTGACCAGCAGCCGGCCAGCCAGCGGTCTTGGAACTGGCATCGACCGGATCGGTCGCGGCCGCGGCGCTTCGAGCGGCCTGGGCAGTGGCGGCAACGGGTCCTGCTCGCCTGCGTTCCGCGGGCGGAAGCTGTCCGGCAATTTGAAGCAGCTTCTTCCCGAAGGCGCCGACGCGGTAAGCGAAAACTCCGTCCGCAAGGCACTCCGTTGGCTGGCCAACCACCAGTTGCCCGACGGCAGTTGGAGCTTTGACCACAGCGCGGCGCCCAACTGCCACGGCGCGTGCCGCGATCCTGGCAAGCTGACCGATGCGCGGAACGCCGCGACGGCGCTGGCCCTGCTTCCGTTCCTGGGGAGCAACAATACGCACAAAGAGAGCCGCAACTATCGGGCGACGGTGGCCAACGGCCTCCAGTATCTCGTCCGCCACATGAAGGTCGGCCCGAACGGCGGCGACCTGAGCGATCCGGAACCGGCGGGGATGTATTCGCACGGGCTGGCGGCCATCGCCCTGTGCGAGGCCTACGGCATGACGCATGACCGGAACCTGCTGAAGCCGGCCAGGCAATCGCTCGAGCACATCTGCTGGGCCCAGGATCCCAAAGGGGGCGGCTGGCGATATCAACCCCGGCAGGCGGGCGACGCTTCCGTCGTCGGTTGGCAACTGATGGCCTTGAAAAGCGGCATGATGGCCGGCATCGAAGTGCCCAACATCGAGTTCACCGTCTACAAGGCGAACAGCTTCCTCGACAGCGTCCAGATCGAGGGCGGGGCCAAGTACGGCTACCTTACGCCGGGCGAAGGCGACGCCACGACCGCCATTGGGCTTCTATGCCGGATGTACTCGGGCTGGAAGAAAGACAACCCGGTCCTGCAACGCGGCGTGCAGTTGCTGAGCCGCCGCGGGGCCTCGCCGGGCAACATGTACTACAACTACTACGCCACGCAGGTGATGCACCACTGGCAAGGCGAGTTGTGGCAGAACTGGAACCGGCAGATGCGGGACCAGTTGACGCACGCCCAGGCCCGGCATGGCCACGAGGATGGTAGCTGGTTTAGCGGCAGCGGCGACCTAGGGGCCCCGACCGGTGGCCGTCTCTATTGCACGGCCATGGCCACGATGGTCCTCGAAGTCTACTACCGCCACATGCCGCTCTATCGCGAGCAGAGCATCGACGACGACTTCCCGGAATAGCTTTCAGCTTTCAGCTTTCAGCGGTCAGCTTTCAGCTATAGAGGGATGAGCCTTCGCGGGATACATGGAACGCTCGCCAGCGACTCTGCCCCGTTCAACTCCAGACCGACGCGCAAGCGAGGGTTGTGCCGCGTTTTTCGTCGCTCGGGCGTCAGGCTAATGTTCAGCATCTCGTGCTAGTGGGGCTCGTCTTGCATGGCAGCCTGCGGCACGCCATGCCCCGGCTTGTTGGCGTACAGGAGCCAATAGGTCACGGGGATGACGAATAGCGTGAAGAGCGTCGAGGCGAACAGCCCGAAGATCAACGACCAGGCCAGCCCGGAGAAGATCGGGTCGATGATGATGGGCACGGCGCCGAGCATGGCGGCGCAGGCGGTCAACAGGATCGGCCGCAGGCGGACGACGCGGCTTTCCATGATGGCGTCGAACAGCGACCGTCCGCGCGCCAATGAGAGATGGATGAAATCCACGAGGATGATGGAATCGCGAGTCACGATGCCGGCCAGAGCGATCATGCCGATCATGCCCGTCGCGGTGAAGTAGACCGGATTCAAGAAGCCGCCCACGTGTTCGGCGTTGGCGGCGTTGAGCAGCCAAAAGCCGGGCATCACGCCGAGGACGGTAAGCGGAATGGCCAGCATGACGACGACTGGGACGGCGAACGAGCCTGTCTGAGCGACCAGTAGAACATAGATACCGACCATCGCCGCAGCGAAGGCGAGCCCCAAGTCGCGGAACACGTCGAGCGTGATCTTCCACTCTCCCTCGCCGGCGAAATCGACGGTGAAGCCTGCGGGAACCGCCCAAGCGATGCCGCCGCCGTTGGACAGGAAGGTCCGTTTGGCGACAGGGCGCGGGGCTGCCGCGGCCAGCCAGCCGTTGCCGACATGCTTCGCCGTTTCAGGGGAAGATGCGTTCGTTCGATCGGCCAAGACGTCCATCACGACATCGGCTGGCGGACGGCCCGCCGTCTCGGCGAAGACGTAAGCGACGCGGTGGAGGTTTTTGTGGTAGATCATCTGATCGACGCGGGCGGTCTTCCAGCGGCCTAGTTCGGCCAGGGAAACAAGCTGGCCGCCGTCGCCGTTGACCTCGACGCGCGCCAAGTCGGCGGCGCTGGTCCGCCGATCGACGGGGAGCCGCAACTCGATGCGAAGCGGATTGCGTTCGGTATCGCTTCGGACCACGCCGACGGCGCCGCCTGGCAAGAGGGCTTGAAGCGTGCCGGCGATTTGCTCGGTGGTCACGCCGTTCAGAGCGGCCTTCTCTTTGTCGGTCACAAAGGCGAGCTTCCGTTGGGCGGCCTCTCGCACCTGATCGAGGTCCACGACGCCCGGTTCGACGGCCAGACGCGCGCGGACCGTGTCGGCGGCCAACAGCAGGTCCTCATAACGATGGTCCGGCTGGCCGTAGATTTCGGCCACGACGCTTGCGATCACAGGCGGGCCCGGCGGCGTCTCGACCAACTTCATTCGCGCGTTGTGCCGATCGGCGATGGCCTGGAGTTGCTTTCGCATCCGCAGCCCGATGGCGTGGCTCTGCAACCGACGGTTCTTTTTTCCGGCCAGGTTGATCCGCACTTCAGCCACATTGTCACCCTGGCGGAGATAGTAATGCCGGACCAGGCCGTTAAAGTCCATCGGCGAGGCGAGGCCGACATAGCTCGTGTAATCGGCCACCTCAGGCACTGCGGCCAAGAAAGACTCGAAGTCCTGGACCGCGGCGTCGGACCGCTCCAGCGTCGTTCCTTTGTCGAAATCGAGGACCAGCAGCAACTCGTTCTTGTTGTCGAACGGCAGCATCTTCAAGGGAACGCTCCGCATGGCCGCCAGGCCCATCGCTCCGATGGTCAGCACGACCATGGCGATCAGGAAGGTCCAGGCCGTCAGCCGCGAGCGGAGCAGCGGCGCCATGAGCGGATAGAAAACCCGGTACAAGGGTGATCGCTTCACGGCGTCGAGGTCGTGGGGATCGTGGGAATCGGGGTGGGCGGCCGCATCGCCGGCGCTGTACTTTCGCCTGAGCACCTGGTACGCCAGCCACGGCGTGATGGTGAAGGCGACCAACATCGACATCATCATCGTCACGGGCACATTGAGCGCCATTTGCCGCATGTACGGCCCCATCATGCCGGTGATGAAGAACATCGGCAG
>JBDKUC010000230.1:0-8895 GCA_039679885.1 Thermoguttaceae bacterium
GTTCGTAGTTCCGGCTTTAGCCGGTCATTTTCCGCCTAAAGGCGGGACTACGAACGCCTGCAACGGACTTTGCAGTCCCCCCTGAGTTCCCGCACGTCAGGAGCTTGACGCGACGAATCCTTGGACCTTAGAATCGTCGCAAGGCCGGGCGTGCTGCTGGGAAAGCCTTTCGACAGCATCGAGAACAACAAGCGAGTCGTGCATCTCATGTCCAAAGAGCGTCTCGCCGAGATTCTTCGCCCGCACCATCAGGAACACCTGCTGGCCTTCTGGGAACGGCTCGGCCCGGCCGAGCAACAGTCGCATGCGCGGCAGATCGAGGCCATCGACTTCTCGCTGCTCGCCCAGCTCTACGCAGACCGGGGGCGGCAAAGCAAGCTGAGCGAGCTTGCTGCCCAGGCCGAGCCGCCGCCGGCGTTTCGACTCAATGGCCGCGTGACGACTCCCGCCCATCTAGCGACCGCCGAAACGGCGGCCGGACAACAATCGCCGCCGACGGCCAAACGGGCACGGCAGCGCGGCGTCGAAGCACTCCGGGCCGGAGAGCTTGGCGTCATCCTCGTGGCCGGCGGGCAAGGGACGCGGCTCGGCTTCGATCGGCCGAAAGGCATGTTCCCGATCGGCCCGCTCTCGCACAAATCGCTCTTCCAAATCCACGTCGAGAAGATCGTCGCCCGATCGCGTCGCTACGGCGCGCGGATTCCGCTTTACGTGATGACCAGTCCGGCGACGCACGCCGAGACGGCCGCGTACTTCGCCGAACACCATCGCTTCGGGCTGCCCGCCGACGATCTGATGCTATTCTGCCAAGGGACGATCCCGGCCGTGGACGAGGCCACGGGCCGGGTGCTGTTGGAATCGCCCGGTCAGATCGCCCTAAGTCCCGACGGGCACGGCGGGCTCCTGGCCGCGCTCGCTTGCAGCGGCGCTCTCGACGACATCGAACGCCGCAAGATCCGCCATCTCTTCTACTTGCAGGTCGACAACCCCTTGGTCGACATCTGCGGGCCCGAGTTCGTCGGATATCACCTGCTGTCCGGTTCAGAGTTTTCCAGCCAGGTGGTCGCCAAGCAGGACCCGCTGGACCGCGTTGGGAACGTCGTCAAGGTCGCCGACCGGCTGATGGTGATCGAGTACAGCGACCTGAGCGACGAAGCCGCCCGGCGGCGGAACCCGGACGGATCGCTCCAGATTTGGGCCGGCAGCATCGCCGTCCACGTGATCGACGCGGCGTTGTTGCGCCGTGTGGCCGGCGGCGCCCAATCGCTTCCTTTCCACATCGCGCGGAAGAAGTCGCCGCATATCGATGCAGATGGCCGGCGCGTCGAGCCGGCGCAGCCGAACGCGCTGAAGTTCGAGCGGTTCATCTTCGATCTGATGCCGCTGGCTCGCGGCGCGATCGTCGTCGAGGTCAACCCAGCCGTGGCGTTTGCGCCGCTCAAGAATGCGTCGGGCTCGAAGAGCGATACGCCGGAAACGGCTCGAGCCGCGATGGCCGCGCTGCACCGCGACTGGCTCCGTCAGGCCGGCGTGGCAGTCGCCGACGACGTGGCGGTCGAGATCAGCCCGCTCTATGCCCTGGACGCGGAAGAGTTGGCCGCAAAGGTCGCGCCGGGGACGCGGGTGGCGGAGCGGACCTATTTTCGCTGAGTCTGCTCGCTTCCGTCGTGTTCACCAGACTTCGGCGTCGCATCGCAGCCGTTTCCTGCAAGTGCGGCAATCGTCAACGCGCCGAGGGCTCCCGCGACCGCGCCGACAAGCGTCAGCGATTGTAGGACCCACACTCGGTCCAGAGGCTGCACGTTTCCAAAGACCAACATCAGTCCGGCGACCGCCGCGCCGACCACCGGACCAGCGATCAAAGCAAGGCCACCCAATACGATGCGACGACTCGACTTCGCCTGCATGGAACAGCGGAGAAATGCGAGCACCAAGAGCGCAACGAGAATCAGCCCCGCGCCGAGACCTGTGAAAAAAACCTTTGGCGGCGGATTCGCGAAGAGGTGCCAATTCATTGCGCCACCTTGTCAGTTGCGCCCGGTTCACGTTGCCGCCGCGAACGCTTTTCCGACGGCCTTGGGCACTTCGATGGGGACAAAAAGCTTGGCGGGGTACAGATAGTCTTCCCCCGACTCATCCACCACCCGAAGCATCTTGTGGGCCTCGGCTTCCGGATCGGGAAGGCACTCATACAACCGCCGGACCACCAAGGAGACGCGGTAGCCGCGATTCCCGACACACACGACATACTGACGAGGTCGAGTGCGACCGGCCATGTCTTAGTTAGTCCCGCAATCTGTGGGCCTCGGTTGCCTACTTCTCGCCCGTCGGGCCTTCGGCCTTCAGCTTGTCCAACAGATCGGCCGGACCCTTCGGGGCATCGCCATGCTGATGGCCGGCGTGATCGCCCTTCGCCTTTTCCTTCTTCTTGACGATCTCGTCGCGGCCGAGGTGGATCTTGCGGAAGACCTCGTCCGAGATGACGTAGTACCAGTCGGCGAACCGGGCGTTAAGCTCCGCGACCCGCTTCTTGCCGTCGGCGATTTTCTGTTCGTACTCGTCCTGCTTCCGCTTATTGTCCTTCGCGATCCGGTCGCGCTCGGCCTCCAGGGCCTTTCGCTCGGCCTCCATCGATGCGGACGCGCTCGCGGCGGGCTTCTTCGCGTCGGCTTTCTTCGCGTCGGGCGCGACCGCCGGTCGCGGCTTTTTGTCGGATGCGGCCGTCGGTCCAGACTTCGCGTCGGGCGCGGCTGCCGGTCCGGACTTCGCGTCCGCCTTGGCCGTTGCGGCCGGCTTCTTCTCGGGCTCCTTCTTAAGCTCGGGCAAGGGCTCGAACTTCGGCTTCTCGATCAGCGACGGATTGAACTCGGCCAGGACGAACAGGAAGCGGTTCATGCCGCTCGGCTGATCCTTGGCCGCGTCCTTCGCTTTGCCTTTCTTCTTGTCCGCCTTCTTCACCACGCCCGGGCCGGCGACGCTGCCGAAGCGGAGCACGTACTCGACGCCGGTGTCGGAGCCGATGCGCATCTCGCCTTCGTTCGAGTAGATTTCGACCGGCCCGTTGTCTTCGAGCTGCCCCGGCTCGAAGCCTGCCGACTGAAGGGCTGCGATCGCCTGGCGGCTCGACAGCAGGTCGCGGCCGGCTTTCAGATCGGCGCTGAGGCCGGCCGGCTTGCGCGTCACGTCGACGATTTTTAAGTCGTCGAAGGCATACATCATGTCGTCGAGTTTGGCCGTGTTCAGCTCTTCGTCGGCCGCCAGCTTGACCGGCTTCCACGCGTCGCCGGCCGCGCCCCGCACGAACTTCTGGTCGTCCAGCAGCTTCCATCTTGCCTCGCCCGACTCCTTGCGCGCAAGCTCGATCCGACGTCGCTGGTCGATTCCCCTGTCCCGGATGGTGTAGTCGGAGATCCGGAAGCGGCTGACGCTGATCGGGCTGATGTCGAGCAGATTCCGCTCGATCCAGTTCTCGAACTTGGTGGTGAGTTTGTCGGTGTTCGCTTCGACGACGTAGATCGGGTCCTGGCCGACTTTGCGGACATAGCGGAGGCCCGGCTTGCCCGCCTCCTTGCCAATGACCAGGTTGAGCAATTCCTTGCCGGCCTTATCCTTCATGGTCACCCGCATGCCGACGCCCGTCGCGCCCACTTTGAGCAGTTTCTCGTCCGGTTCGACGACCCCGTACTCGGCCTGGTCGCCCTGAGCATCGCTCGGCATGTCGATCGCCTTCAGGCGCATCAGGGCGTTGGCCGCCGCCGCGACCTGCGCGTTCGAATCGGCCACATAGTTGTCGTGCGACGGGATGACCCAGCGAGCCTTCCCCTTCTCCTCGATCCGGATCACTTGAAACGCGTCCAGCATGGCCGAGTTCTCGTCAAACTCGGTGATGTCGACGCTGGCCACCGCCAGCGGATCCTTGAAGTCGGGATAGAGCATCTGACCGCGGACATTGTCGCGGCTGACGGTCGCCGGCACCGGCCACGTCACCACGGCAAGCAGCGCAGCGACGGCCGCCACGGCCAGGAAGGTCAGCGTTTTCGGGGTCTCGTTCATGGGATTATCGCTCTTCGTTTTAGTTGGCAGTTGGCAGTCGGCAGTGGGCAGTTGGCAGTGGGCAGTTGGCAGTGGGCAGTCGGCAGTCGACACTACCCACTATCCACTATCCACTACCCACTAATTCACCGCAATCTCGATCGGGCAACGCCTTCCCGCTCGCGGGATCGGCGGTTGAAGAAGACGCCGACGGCGACCAGCAGCGGCAGGATCGGCGGCAAGAACATGGCCATCAACCGGGCCTTGTTTTCGACGCCGCCCTTCTTCACCTTCAACTCCGTCTGAATGCGGTCCTCTTCACGCTTTTTGTCTTCCGCGTGTTTCGCGACCTTCGTCTCCAGTTGCCGCTGAAGGTCCTGTTGCGCCGTGAGGAACTCAATCACCGCTTGCCGCGAATCTCCGTTCTTCCGCTTCTTGAGTTCGGCGATCTTGTCGTCCATCTCCTTCTGCGCCTCGGCTTCCTCGTCCGCAACCTTCTTGAGAAACTGCTCCTTGCGTTTGGCCGCGTTCTTGCGGTCTTCGGCCGTCCATTGCTCGATCCGGTTGAGCGTGCGGTACTTCGGCCGCCGCTTGCGGATTTCGAGGAAGCGGTCGTCGCCCGCCAGAGAGTCGAGCGCGTTGAGAACGAACGTGATGTTGTCGAACTTCAACCGAATTCCCAACTCGGGGACGTCGGGCTGATCGCGAAGGCCGAAAATGATCTGCGAGAACAGGTCGATGTCGCAGACCAGCACTACGTTGATGTTCGCCTCGGCGGGCTTTTTCGCCGCGGTCTTTTTCTTGTCCGCCGGAGCCTTTTCCGCGCCGTCGGCCGGGTCCAGCTTCAGCGTGCCCTGGATGTGCGCGGCCAGCACGTAGTTGAGCGCGGTCGGCGTCAGCGGACGGTCCGGGTTCAGCCCCTGCGGCCCCATCGGGCCCATCGCCATCAGGTCCCCGAACCGCTCGGTGCCCGTCTTGTCGCCGGTCTTGGCCAGGGACGTAAACCGCAGGGAGGACGAGTTCAGCGGGGTAATCGCGCCAGGGAACGGGAAAAGAATCTGCTGCAAGCCAGAACTGATCGGGTCTTCGCCAAAGGGACTCTTGGCCCCGCCTCCCTCGGTGTTGACGAACACGAATTCGTGCTCCTTGCCGAACACGTTCGACAGCTTCTGGTACGGATTGTAGTCCTGCCAGACGATCTGGTCGGGGGCGACGTCAACGCCCAACAATCGCCAGAGCGCCGTAATGTCGCCCTTGGGCAGCCGTTGGCCGCCGAACATGCCGCCCATGCCGCCGGGCGATTGACGCGGCGCGCTGCTGGCCGGAACGCCCCGGCAGAAGACGGGCGAGGGGTCCTCAAAGATGGCCGTCGGCTGGCCACCGCGGACGACGCCGATGAAGTTGGCCATTTCGGCCGGCCCAAGCGCCGACGGCTGCACCGCCAGCAGCACGTCGCACTTCTCCGTAATCGGCTTGCTCGGATCGATCCGCACCACCTCATACTGCTTCTCGAGTTCATCGACAAGCGGCCAATTGGGCGTCATCCCCTGCATGGTGAAGCCGCCGAACAGGGGCGCGTCGGTCATCAGCACCCCAACCTTCATGCGCTTCTGCTGGCTTTGAACGCAGATCGAGCGGACCAACTCATACTCGACCGGCGTATCCTGGTCGATGAACGACACGATCGCCTTGCCTGAGCCGCACTTCACGGCCACGTGCAGGTAGATGTGGTCCGCCGTGACCGACCGGCGATTGATCGCCGTGATTTCGCGCGGCTCGATGCCGTACTTTTTCTCCGCCAGCGTGGCCTCTTCGGTGTAGCGGTCGGTGTCATGGATCAGCACTTGGAGCTTCGCGCCGCCGATGGCCTTGAACTCCTGGAGCACGTCGAGCAGGTTTTTTCGGGCCGCGACGTATTCCTCCGGCACGCTTGGGCTGATGAAGGCTTCAACCCGCACCGGCCGGCCCGTCTTCAAGTTGCTGACCAGTTTCCGCGTCTGCGGCGAAAGCGAGCTGAGCCTCTCGGTCGTCACGTCGCAACGCAGATCGTGGTTGTGGAACACCAGCACTGCGCCGACGGCGACGACGCCCAAGGCCAGCGTGCGGGTGGCGTAATGACCGGTCAGCGACCAACGACGGACGCCGCTGTACCAGTGCCGCCGCCCGATGAGGATCATGCTCAGGTAGAGCATGACGACGACGATCATCACGAAGTAGACGACGCCCGCGAAACTCATGACGCCGCGGCTGAAATCGGCGAATTGGTAGCCAATGCTGCAACTCTTGATGGCAAGGACGCTTTGGCGGCCGAAAACGCCGAACACCGCGTCCGCCGCATTGAGAAAGACCAACGGAAGATTGAACAGCACGCCCAGGACGTAGGCGATCGTGATGTTGCCGGTCAGGAACGACGCGACGACGCCGATGGCCAGCATGGCCAACCCAACGAGCCAATAGCCGAAGTAGGTGCCGAGGAAGAGCCCGACGTCGGGGCCTTCGTTCGCATGGAACGACCAGAAGTCGCTCGTGCTCAGCCATTCGAGCACGGCCAGATTGCACAACATCGAGAACACCAGCGCCACCGTGAAGATTGCCACGGCGCCAAGATACTTGCCCAACACGATGTCGAAGTCGCGTGCGGGAATGGTCAGCAACAACTCGTCCGTTCCCTGGCGCCGCTCATCGGCCCAGACGCCCATCGTGATCGTGGGGATGTAGATGAGCATGACGAACGGCAGCCAATAGCTCAACTGGTCGAGATTGGCCAGGTTGTTGCTGAAGAACTCCGGCAGACAGAAGGCGAGCGTCGCCCCCAGCAAGACGAACAGGCAAATGAAGACATAGCCCGTCGGGTTGGCAAAGTAGCTGACAAAGTTCCGGCGAAAGACGGCCAGGAGGACTCTGATATTCATTGCGATCGGGGGTCGGTGGATATGCCGAAGTCAAAATCCGAAATCCGAAATCCGAAATCCAAAATCGAGCTTCGGACTTCGGATTTCGAGCTTTTCTCTTACGCGGCGGTTAGTTCACGGAAGCGCTCATCGAGCGGCTTGCCGTTCTTCATGAGGTCCTTGATCGATCCGTCGAAGACCAGTCGGCCTTCGTTGATGAACAGCGCACGGCTCGCCATCGCCTCGACTTCCTGCAAGATGTGAGTCGACAACAGAATCGTCTTGCTCCGCCCCAGCTTGCGGATCGTTTCCCGGACTTCGTGGATCTGGTTCGGATCGAGGCCGGCGGTCGGTTCATCGAGGATGAGCACGTCCGGCTCGTGGAGGAGCACCTGAGCCATGCCCACCCGCTGGCGATAGCCTCGCGAGAGCTTGCCGATGGGCTTGCCGATGACGCTGCCCAGCGAACAAAGCTCAATCACGTTGGCGATCCGCTCTTTTCGCTGGTTCGGCGGCAGCCCGCGAGCCTCGGCGAAGAAGCCCAGCAGCGCCCGCGGCGTCATGTCGGGATAGAGCGGTCCGTTCTCGGGCAGATAACCGAGCCGCATCGAGCCGGCCAATCGATCGGTCGCCATGTCGTGCCCGGCGATCCGGGCGGCGCCTGCCGAGGCCGCCAAATAGCCGGTCAGCACCTTCATCGTCGTGCTCTTGCCGGCCCCGTTCGGCCCCAGGAAGGCGACGACCTCCCCCTGATGGACCTTGAAGCTGACGTTCTCGATGGCGGCAAAGCGGCCGTAGTATTTCGAGAGGCCCGCGGCCTCGATCATGGCAGGGGCTTGCGCTTGGGTCATGGTAAGTCGGTCCTACAGCAGTATTTGGGCCATCGACGCGGGCTCAAGCCGAGGCGAACGCATCGACCCATCGGGACGCGGGAACTCGGTCGCTCGCGATCGTCGGCAGGCGGGCTCCAAACCGGAGTGTCGTGATGCTACGCATTATAGCAGGTCGCGGTTCCGCGCCAAAGGCGTCATTGCCGCGGCAGCGACCGTTGGGTCAAGCCCGAGGATGGGTCGGAAGGGGGACGATGTCCTTGTCCCGAATGCTCCCGCGTAGAAACGCATTCACGACGGCGATCTTGCATCGCTACCGGCTGCCCCGTGCGATTATGCCGCCCGCTTTTTCCGCCATAGATAGCTTAGCAGGCCCAACAGCCCCACGGCAAAGAGGGACAGTGTCCCAGGTTCGGGCGTCACGAGCTGCGTCGTGTACGTGCCGCGAGAGAGACAGCCATACGGATCGAGGATGGACCAACGATTATCCGGGCCGTCACACAGAACCAAAACAGACCGGTGGTCTGACGGCAACACGTCCGTCTCGAGGGCGTCGTTGTCGTCCGGATCGTCGCTGCAACCGTTCAGTTCGGTGTAGTCCAAGACCTCTCCTCTTGGAGCGGCGTCACGGTAGATGCGAGCGAAAAAGCTCGTTAGATGCCCCGTATTGGATTCCACGGTATACTCGCCAAACCAGTTTTTCGTTCCAGGAATCAGTTCGTCATCGAACGTAATTAGGAATCGTTGCGGCGCGGCGCAAGTACCGCTAGCCATACCACCCAGCATTGCTGCGACAATCGCACATTTTGCGAGACGGCCTCGATATCGCATGTCGGATCGGCCTCCTTATTTCGAGGGGACTATCGTTAGAGCATGGGGACTAGTATATCAGAGGGAACGCAAAGGGCAATCGCCCCGTTCAAAAACAGGCTGCCTCTCGGGCGGCGAAGGTATGCCACACACGGAAATGCCGCCAGTGCGGAGCTGGCAGTGGAATCGCCACTACAACGCCAAAGAGCCACTACAACGGCACAGAGACTGCGCCGTAAACATGGCGGGACGCTTTCCGCTCCTCTGCCAGCCCTTGACCACCCCGCGAAGAGACCGATAGACTGATGTGTTTGTCCATTGATTCCTGTCTT
>JBDKUC010000223.1:0-2626 GCA_039679885.1 Thermoguttaceae bacterium
GTTCGTAGTTCCGCCTTTAGGCGGCGTTTCACTCGGAATGCCGGCTAAAGCCGGAACTACGAACGACTCTGCAATCGTACGGTGGGCTCGGCTGTCTACTTCCCCCGTTTGTTTCCGAACCACTCGACCTGCCGACGGGGGCAAAACGTCCAGCCGCGAGCCTCGCAGTAAGGGATCAGCCAGGTCGCCTTCTTCGCGAGCGCGGCCGCGTCGGTCCCTTGCGGCATCAGCATCACGCGGAACGGCTCGACCCGCGGCAATTCGGCCACGTAGGCCTCGACGTCTTGGCTATCCGCGGGATTATCGACGACGAACTTCAGTTGGCAGTCATACTCGGCCAACAATCGGCGAATGACGTCCGGCGCGTGCCGTTGCTGGGCGTGCCGCTCGGCGCGTTGCCGATCGCCGTCCGGCTCGGGCGTCGAGTTCGCCAACTTCGGGCTGATCGACATCAGATCGCAGGCGACCGCCAGATAGCGAGTGCCAGCCGTCTCGATGGTGATGTGCCAGCCGGCGCTGCGCAACGCGGCTGCCAGCGGGACCACCTCGCCGAAGAGCATCGGCTCGCCGCCCGTCAGGACGACATGGCGGACTGGCTTGGCCGGACATGAGTCGATCCTGGTCTGACGCGGCAGTTCGGCTGCCACATCAACACCGCCTAGCGATGCCTGCTCGACGCGGGCAAGGATTTCGCTGACCGACAGGTCTTCGCCTTCCGGCGTCCAGGAAGCGTAGCGTGTGTCGCACCAGCGGCAGCGGAGGTTGCACCCGCTCGCTCGGACGAAGACGCTTGGCACGCCGGTCAGACGTCCTTCCCCTTGGAGCGAACAGAAGATTTCTGCGACACGCATCGAACTATTGGTAGGCGACCGGATCGGTGAAGCCGGCTTCGGCAAAGCCGCGCAGCCGGAGTTGGCAGGCGTCGCAACGGCCGCAGGCAACGCCCTCGGGATTCGGGTCGTAGCAGGAGTGGGTCAATCCGTAATCGACGCCGAGCGACATGCCTTGGCGGATGATTTCGGCCTTCGTCCATTGCACCAGCGGGGCGTGAATGGCGAACTTCAGCCGGCCTTCGACCGCGGCCCGGGTGCCCAGGTTGGCTGCCGCCTCGAACGCCGCCAGGAACTCGGGGCGGCAGTCGGGATAGCCGCTGTAGTCGATGGCGTTGACGCCGAGAAAGATGTCCGCCGCGTCAATTGTTTCCGCAAAGGCCAGGGCCAGCGACAACAGCACCGTATTCCGCGCCGGGACGTAGGTAACCGGGATCTCGTGGGCGAGCTGGTCGGCGGGGCGATCTTTCGGCACCGCGATGTCGGCCGTCAGGGCGCTGCCGCCGAACTGGCCGAGCCCCACCGGCAAAATCACGTGCTTGGCGACGCCCAGCGCCTCAGCCACTCGCCGGGCCGCCGATAGCTCGAATCGATGCCGCTGGCCATAATCCACCGAGAGGGCGTAGACGGCGAACCCCTCGTGCCGGGCGATCGCGGCCGCGGTGGCCGAGTCGAGCCCCCCGGATAGCAAGACGACAGCCGGCTTCATGCGATGGTTGGTAATTGACATGCTTGGATCATAAAGCCGCGACCGGCGGTCGCGCCAAGCCGGATGCTGTTTGGCTCTATCAGCGATGCGCCCGGGCGCGACCGCCGGTCGCGGCTTTGTGCGAAGCCCCCCTGTCCCCGCAACTCTTATGATGCCACAATAATGACCGTGAGGAAAGGAGTGAGGCCGTGAACGACCGTTTTCGCGACATTCTTGAGACGTTTGCCAATCCGTATCCCCAGCGGGACTATACGATCGAAATCGTCTGCCCCGAGTTCACCTCAGTTTGCCCGAAGACGGGGCAGCCTGACTTCGGCACCTTGCGGATCAACTACATCCCCGACGCGAAGTGCGTTGAGTTGAAGAGCCTGAAGCTCTATTTGCAGCAGTTTCGCAACGAGGGGATTTACTACGAGGCGGTCACCAACCGGATCCTCGACGATCTGACGGGCGTTTTGCGTCCCCGGCAAATGAGCCTCACGGCCTCGTTCACTCCTCGCGGTGGCATCAGCACGACCGTCACGGTCCAATACCAGCTCGCCGCGGCGACGTCGCAAGCGGCCCCCAAACCCTAACTCCCTGGACTCCCATGCCGGAAGAACTGCCGCGCGTCATCCTGTCGGGCTTCAGCGACGAGGCTGCCAACCAGAAGACGGCCGTGCAGCAATTCGCCGCCTTTGCCGCCCTCGGCCTCCAATATTACAGCTTGCGATTCATCGACGTCGGCGCCGGCGTCAAGAACGTCATGAAGCTGACCCTGGCGGAAATCCAAAAGATTCGCCATCTGCAAGATGAGTATGGGCTCAACGTCTCGTCGATCGGCTCGCCGCTGGGCAAGGTGAAACTCGTCGATGTGGACGACGGGACCAAGAACGTCTATGTGCCGTTTAAGAAGTATCTGGCCGAGGACGTGAAGAAGGCGTGCGAACTGGCTCACGCCTTCGAGGCCAAGCTGGTCCGCGGCTTCTCGTTCTATCCGCCGAAACGGTCCAACCCGTCGGAACACCTCGCGCAAGTGGTCGACCAGTTGGGCCAGATCGCCGAGGCGTGCCATCGCGAGGACCTGACCTACGGCCTTGAACTGGAG
>JBDKUC010000401.1:0-1504 GCA_039679885.1 Thermoguttaceae bacterium
GGGGTCGGTGGCCACGCTGATCGTCTTGGAAACCGCCAAGCGCCAACCCGGCGGAAGCGAAGCCACGATCAGCTTCTGGGAATTCCTCAGAGTGGGAATTCCGGTGACCGTCGTGACGACCGTGCTGGGAGCGCTGGTGCTGGCGGCGGAGTGGTGGTTGATTGGCGGGGTCAGATAAACGCAAAGCGACTGTGTTTTTTTGCAAGAGTTGGGGATGATTTTTTAGCTGGCATGGTTGGGGTTCCAGCGGGAGTTGGTTTTGACCAGGTGATGGATGATGGTCAGGAGTTTGCGCATGCAGGCGACGATGGCGACTTTGTTGGGTTTGCCGGCCTTCAAGAGTCGCTGGTAGAGTTCCTTGATCGGCGGGTTACAGCGTGTGGCAGCTCGAGCGGCCATGTAGAGCACGTTGCGGATGACCAGGCGTCCGCCGCTGATCTTTCGCTTGCCGGCGAACTTACCGCTGTCGCGGTTGTACGGCGCCAGGCCGGCGAGCGCGACGATTTCCTTGCGGTTGGCGTGGCCCAACTCGGGGAGTTCCGTAAGCAGCGTGGTGACTAAGACTGCTCCAGCGCCAGGCACGCTACCGATGATCTGGGCCGTGGCGTTCGATGGCTCTTCCGCTTCCACCAGCTTTTGGATCTCTTGTTCGATATTCCGAATTTCCCGGCTGAGGACATCAATCACCTTCTGGATGTTCTTGTAGACCGAGCGTGAAGGAACCGTCTGTCGATGGTTCTTCTCGACCGCACGCAATTCGACCAACTGGCGTCTGCGACGTACGAGTGCTTCGAGTTCCCGCTGTTTTTCCGAGGTCCGCTCGATGGTTCGCGGCTGGAAGGTCTGGCCGAAGCGAGCCAAAATGCGGGCGTCGATCTTGTCGGTCTTGGCGATCTCGCCCAGGGCCCTGGCGAAGTCCCGAACGCGTTTCGGGTTAACCACGGACACCAGGTGCCCCACGTCGACCAGGTACACGACGAGTTCGCGTTGATATCCGCCCGTGGCCTCAACGATGACCGAGCATTCACCCGGCTTGGGCAAGCGCTCACAAAGCTGCCGATGGCCCTCCTGATTGTTTTTGCTGGTGAAGGATTGCGAAGTGGCCGAGAGGTAGACGTCCAAGTTGGCCTTGGACACATCGATACCGACATACGAATGCATGCCTTCCATGGAGAGTACCCTGTCTCGTGAATGCGAGCTCGCAGGCCGAGCGGACCTGCGGCTCTGTCGACTGTTCGGGTTAAGTCCGGAAGGCCGGCGGCGACCCTGCTTTGCGACGGTCTCTGCGGACCTAGACGCGACCGATCTGCCGCCGGCTGGTGTTGGGGCGCCTGCTACGCTACGCTCCGCAGCCGCCCCAACACCAGCCCCATTGGAAGACTCCATGGTGTTTGATGCAACATACGAGACGCGAAGGCGCACAGACGCGAGAAGGCGGGGAAGAAACTTAAGACGAATTCTAACGCAGAGTCGCGGAGGTACGGAGACGCAGAGTTGGAAAGAA
>JBDKUC010000147.1:0-19744 GCA_039679885.1 Thermoguttaceae bacterium
AGGTCCGTCAGGCGGGCGTCTCGACTGGGAGGCCGAAAAGCGGCGGATTCTCGCCGCGCTCGAATCGGATGGCCAGCCCTGCGATCGGCCGCAACGGGTGGAGCGAGCGAAAATCGAGGACGTGCTCCATACGACCGAGCGAATCATCGCTGAAAAGGATCGCCGAATCGCGGAGCTGACGCAGCGTCTGGCCGAACTTGGCGGCGACGGCCCATGCGACGCCGATCGTCAGACGGTGATCGAACGGCTGCTGGACGCCGATGCGCTGGTCCAGCAAGAACGCCAGCGGCTCGCCCAGTTGCAGGAGGAGTGGCGTGACAAGCTTCGCCAGGGCGAGATCGATCTGTCGCTCCAACGGGCGAAGCTCGCCCGAGAACGGGCGGAGCTCGAGGAGCGGATTCGGCTGGCCGAATGCGCGATCGCCGGCGGACCGGTCACGTCGACGCCGGCCGATCGCCAGAAGCGTTCTTCGCACGGCCGCTGGCTCGCCCGGCTCGGGCTGACCGAGGCCGATCGCGACGACGGCAAGCAGGACTACTGAGAAGTCGGCTTCCTAGTCCGTCTGGTTAACGCGATCGGACTGACATTCACGGAACACTAATCAGCACTAATCTTCGCTAATTTTCACCGATTAGCGCAAATCGGCGGAGATTAGTGTTCCTAAAACACTGATCAAGTCATTCTGACGCGACTGCTTAGCTTCCCGGCGTTACGCCGAAGCGTCATCTACGTCTCTCCCGGCCCGCGGGTCAGAGGCGTTCTTGGATGATTACAGAGTCGTTCGGCTTTGCCGGTATTTGAGCTAAATGCCGCCGCCTGACCGCCTGAAGGCGGAACTACGAACGGCGCTGCCGTCCTCCTGGGTGTCTTGTCGAACGATTCTCGCCATGGGAGAATATCCTCGTAGGCAGAATTCAGTCACGCGTGGGCCAAGTCTATGAAGATCGTGCCGCTGGGGGCCAACGTTGTTGTGAGACGACTCCCGACGGGGGAGCAAACGGCCGGCGGCATCGTTCTGCCCGACGCGGCCCGCGAAAAACCGCGGCAGGGACGCGTGCTTTCCGTTGGTGATGGGCGGCTGTTGCCGGACGGCTCGCGGGCGCCGCACCAAGTGAGCGAGGGAGACCGCGTGTTGTTCGACGGTCACGTTGGCGCCGAGCTGCGCGTGGACGACGAGCAACTGCTTGTGCTCGACGAGAATGAGATTCTGGCGATCCTGCCGTAAGGAGGTGTCAGATGCTCCGTTGGTTCGCTGCTTTTGTCGGGTTGTCGGCGTTCGCATCCCTCGCGGTGCAAGCGGCGGAGACGCCGGCCGACGCCACGGCTTACGCTCAATGCGTCAATCGGGCGATCGCCTTCCTTGAGAAGACGCAGTCGCCCGACGGCTCTTATTCCGCCCAGGCGGGGCCCGGCGTGACGGCGGTGGTCGCCACCGGACTGATGCGCCAGGGCCGCTCGCCCAGCGATCCGTTGGTGGCGAAAAGCCTCTCCTATCTCGAAGGCTTCGTCCAGCCGGATGGCGGCATCTCGTCGAAGAAGAGCGCGTACCGCAACTACGAGACGTCGCTGTCGCTGATGTGCTTCGTCGAGGCGAACCGCGACGGGCGTTACAACACGCTCGTCCGGAATGCGGAAAAGTTTCTCAAGACCATTCAGTGGGGCGAGCCGCAAGGTCAAGACCGATCGAGCCCCAGCTACGGCGGCGCGGGCTACGGCAAACACAGGCGGCCCGACCTGTCGAACACCCAGTTCCTGGTCGATGCGCTGAAGGCAGCCGGCGCGGGACCCGACGACGAGGCGATGAAGCGGGCGCTGGTCTTCGTCTCACGGTGCCAGAACCTCGAAAGCGAGCACAATTCGCTGCCGTTCGCTGCGAAGAATCCGGATGGCGGATTCTACTATACGGCCGCGGCCGGCGGCGAAAGCCCGGCGGGCAAAACGCCCAACGGCGGCCTGCGAAGCTACGGCTCGATGACCTACGCCGGATTGAAGAGCATGATCTACGCGGGCGTGAAGCCGGACGACCCGAGGGTCAAGGCGGCCATGAATTGGCTTCGCCAGCATTATGACTTCACGAGCAATCCGGGGACGGGCCAGGCCGGGTTGTACTACTACTATCAGACGGCCGCCAAGTCGCTCGACGCCGCAGGGGTGAAGGACTTCGTCGATGCCGCAGGCAAACACCACGATTGGCGGCGCGATCTGCTGGCGGAACTGGTCAAGCGGCAGCAGCCCGACGGTTCCTGGATCAACCGGAACGACCGCTGGCTGGAAGGCGATCCGGCGCTGGTGACCGGTTACGCCCTGTTGACGCTTTCGTACTGCAAGCCCTAGAGCTCACGAGCATGGACCTTTTTGACGCAATTCGACGCCGGCATAGTTATCGCGGGGAATTCACCGATGCGGCCGTTCCGCGGTCGGACCTCGAGAAGATCGTCCAAGCGGCGATCGACGCGCCGTCGGGCTGCAACGCGCAGACGACGTCGTTTGTCGCCGTCGATGATCCGGACCTGCTCGGTCAGATTGCGGAGATTGTCAACAAGCCGGTTTGCCGCGCAGCGAAGGCGATGATCGTCTTCGTCGCCGATTGGCATCCGGCCTACGGCAACACCTCGTTCGCGGTCGAGGATTGTGCGGCGGCGGTCGAGAACGTGCTCCTGGCCATCACCGGGCTCGGCTATGCGACCGTCTGGCTGGATGGCGTGTTGCGGGTCGAGAATCGCGCCGCGCGGATTGGCGAACTGCTTGGCGTTCCGCCCGAGAAAACGGTCCGCGTCTTGCTGCCGATCGGCGTTGCAGCGCAACGAGGCCAGCCGCGCGAGAAGCTGCCGTTCGACCAACGGGCGTGGTTCAATCGCTACGGCGGCTGAAGACGCCATGACGCAGGCCGAGGACCAGCGGAAGCTGGCTAGAGCTCGGTGAGAAGGCGCGTTTTGCCGAAGGGGCTTGGCCGAACAGACGTGGACCTCTCCCCTTCACATCGAAAAGGGGCCAGCCTCCCTCCCGCATCCGGGAGGGAGGCTGGCAATGAGAGGTTACTTCCGCTTACGCCAAGCGTAGGCGAGCAGTCCGACCAGGCCCGTCGCCAGCAGGAGCAGGGTCGATGGTTCGGGAACCGCGGTCGTCAGGCCGCCGCCGGTGGCGTCGAGCTGGACGTAATAGGAACCGCTGGTCGCGTCAAAGCCCGCCGCACCGGCCGTTCCGGTCAGTCCGGAAGCGACGTAGTGCCAGGTCTGGCCGCCGATCGTGACGGTGCTCGCACTTTGTCCGTCATACAGATCGAAGAGGCTCTGCATGGCCGATTGGCCGTACAAGCCTGTGGCCTGCAGGCCGGCGACGTTCGGCGTGTTGTACATGGCCAAGATCTTCGTGGCGCTTAGGGTGTTATTCCAGATGCCGACGTCGTCGACGCCGCCCTCGAAAGCGTCGTCCTTGACGGTTCGGGTGCTGCCGCCAATCGTCAGGGCATCGGTGGTGTTGGCCTTGAGTGACACCGTGCTGGTGAAGGTGGCGGTGGCTTTCTGGACTCCGTTGAGATACAAGTACTCCTTGCCGCCGGAGCGCGTCAGGGTTAGCATCGTCCACGAGCCGACCGGAACGTTCGACATGCCCGTGAAGACGTTGTGTTGCGCGTCGCTGTAGCTCACCATCCCGCCGATGTCCGCAGTGTTGGCCTTCCACACGAGAAGGTAGCTATTGGTCGTGTCCCACAGACGGAGGATGGCCTCATTGGCGATGACCGGTGTGGAAGTCGTCGGGTTGACCCAGCAATTGACAGTAAACCCGCCCGTGCCGAAGTTGCTGAAGGCGGCCTGGTTTGCGACACTGACGCATGCATAGGTGCTGGAGGGGACCGCGACCCCGTTCTGGGCGAACGTGTACGCAGTTCCGATCGCGCCGGGCGTGCCCTGCACGACCGCATTGACGATGCTGCCGTCGTAGCCGTTGCCGGACGCGTCGTAGGCGGTTGTGCCGCTTGTCTCGTCGAAGCCCCAGTAACCAACCAAACCGGCATTCGCTGAGCCGACGGCGAGAACCACCGCAGCCAATGCCACGAGAACGACTCTTGCTCTCATGATTTTAACTCCCATCAGAAAAGCAATTCCGACCGCCATGTGCCACTGGCGACATGCCAGCGAGGATAGTCCACAGGACGGTTCAACCCTGCCTCATTCTGCTGTTTGCCTCATTCTCTCCAGTGTGTGTGGTGTTTGCTTCAGGAACGATTTGCCGGCTTGGGCCACCTGCTTGGCGGACGAATCACCGGCGGCGGTGCTGGCTGATCGACCATGGCCGGCCGGCCCGCCAGGTACATCTCCCGGACTTCCTTGCTGGAAAGGACTCGTGAAAAGATCGCCACTTCGTCGATGAGCCCCGTGAACTCGCCTTGAGTAGCCCAGGCGGCGTCGTCTCCGATCCACACGGGCGTTTCATCACCCAGGGCAGTCAACCGGGCAACACGATTTCTCTCGTCCACCAATTGTCCATCGATGTACAACCGCAACGTGGCGGTCGCTTTGTCGGTGGGCTCGAAGACCCCGACGACCAGTCGCCACCACGTCCGTTCGGTTGGCAAGTGCCAGCCGACAATGTTGGGACTGGGGGTTCGAGGATTGTTGCCGACGTCGCCTGCAACAAAGAAGGAAGTCCAGTCGCCCTTGCTTGCAACCAGCAGACGCCACTGGTTGCCCTTGCACGCCAAGTGTCCGGAACAATCCCCCGCCATCTCGGACCTGGACCAAGCAGCGACGGTGAACGGCCCCGGGAAATCGAACCTTTGCGGATCGGGCAGTTCTACGTGGTCCCTGTATCCCGAGCCCGAAAAAGACAACGCGAGCTTTCCCGGGAAGCGACCCGCGGTCCAACGAGGGCCTTGAATCCGGCCGTCGAGCGACTCCCCGGTGGCGGCCACGTTGGGTAGGATCGACATATCACGGGTCGGGTCTCGGCCGCGAGTCTCGAACGTGTAATAGGCGACCAGAGCGGGGTCTTTGCGGAGCCGCTGGCTGTAGGCTTGCCAGCGGTGGAACGACTTGAGCCGGTCTTGCCCGGCGAACTCCGCCAAGCGTCCAGGACGAGCGGGAAACATCGCTGGGTCGGCTTCGCCGCGAGTGGTCGCGAGTCCTCGGCCGTCCGCATTCTTGGCGACGCAAAGGGACTGGCCGGCGACGAGCGGGATCGGACTCCCCAGGTCCTCGCTGTCTGCGCCTTGCGACCTCGGTTTCCGCGGCTGCACCTCGACTGTGCCGGCGAAGACGCACGACCGCGTCGTCCCGCGGCTATCGACCTCGACGCCAAACTCCGTGCCCAGGTCGGTGATGACGGCCGTAGGAGTGCGGACGACAAAGAGGGGAGAGGGGAGAGGGGAGAGGGGAGAGGAACTGCGGGCAGGGGAGAGGGGAGAGGAGCCGCGGCGAGGAGAGAGGGGAGAGTGACGTTCGGATTTCGGATTTCGGATTTCGGATTTCTCCACCCTTGCCGTCAGCTTGCCGAACGACAGGAGGCCGCCGCGGTCGGAGTCCACCTGATAGACGCACGGGCCTTGAAGAACGACCCGAGCGCCCGAGTCGTAGGCGATTTCCATCAGGCCGGAGTCGAGCGTGTACGTGTGGCCACGCGGAACGGGCGCGGAGGCGTCGTGCGTGTTGGCGGGGATGTCTTTTCCGAAGCAGTTCACCATGCCGGTGATCCACCCGACACAGGCCGGATTCGGTTCTTCGGCCCGTGGAACCGGCGGTTTTGTGACCGCGAGGTTCGCCGGCGCGCCGTCTGGGCCACCGCCCTGCGAGACCGTATGCATCCAAGCGCCCAGGATCGCCACGCCTACGATCAACGTGGCCGCGACGTAGGAAACAAGCCAACCGCCAAACATCGGAACAACGCTGGGAGTTGGCGACGAATCGACGATGATGGGCGGTTCGCAACCGGACTCATCGAGATCCTCGACGAAGGCCCCCGAGGCTGGCAGGGGCCCCGCGCCTCGGAGACGGTGCAGGCCGCCGACGAGGAGCATGAAATCAACGTATTGTTGCCGCCGGGCCGGATCGCTGCGGAGCAGCTCCTCAAGCCGGGCAGTCTGCGGCGACGACAGCCGGCCCTCCGTCAGTTCGCACATGAGGTCGAGGAAGTCGTCGGCCGGGACAGCGTGCGTCGTCATGGCATCTGTTCCTTGGGCGACCACAAGACACTGGGCTGCTCGCCCCGCCGTCGCGACTGCTCGACGCACTCGAAGAGCGTCTGATGAATCCGCCTCAGCGCCCGATAGATGGAATGCACCGACCGGCCCGAGCGCTCTGCGATGGCCTCGACGGTCGCGCCGACTTGGTATCGGGCGTCGATCAACTGCCGTTCCTGCTCCGAAAGCCGCTGGTAGCAATCGCCGAGCGACTCGAGCCGCGGGTTGACCTGATCGACGGCCGCCAGGGCCGTTTCATCCAGCGCGGCGAGCAGATCGTCGCTGAACAACCTGTGGCGTCGCCCTTGTCGCTGGCGATAGCGGAGGACCTCGATCTGGGCGATTCGCAGCGCCCAGGTCCGGAAACCAGCGTCCGGCCCTGCTTGGTACTCGCCGAACTTCTGCCACAAGGTCCGGCTGGTCTCCTGGAAGATGTCCTCGGCGTCTGCGTGGACGGGGACCAGGACGTGAATGTACGAGTAAACGCTGTTGGTCCACAACGAGAAGAGACGAACGAACTCGTCGGTGTTCCTTCGGGCGTCCATGAGCATCTCCGGCGGCAAGGTGCGAACTGAAAAGTCGGCCGCAGGCGTTCGCAGTCCCGCCTTTCGGCGGAAATGACCGGTTAAAGCCGGAAGTACGAACGACGTTGCAGTTCTCCAGTGGCTTCGAGAGAGCCTCGTCGCACCTGCCCGAATATTAACCAGCCTCGCCGCAGGAAATTTGCGCATGAGGCAACAAAAACCCCTCGCTACGGTGGTTTTTGAGTCAGAATACTGGTCAGTCGGCCGGCGCCGATGCCCGGTTCGGCCGTTACGGGCCGGTTGGCAAGGCTGACTCGGCCAGCGTCTGTCCGTCGCCGTCGTGATCCCAGGTGACGACGGCGGTCCGGTTGTTCAGATCCAGGGTGAGAACGATCTGATCGCCGATCTGGGCGCCTTGCTTGCGGAGGAAGGAACCGAGCCCCCAGGCGCGGCCGTCCTTGGTGGCAAGCGTGCCGATCTCCTGGCCGTCGGCGTTGAGGAACTGGAAGCGGCCGCGGACCGTTTTCTTCAGAGCTGCGGGGATGGTGATCACCGCGTAGGTGCTCGCCGCTTTCGAGAGGCGGTAGCGGAGCCAGACGCGGCCGTCGTCGGTCCAGCCGTGGCAGTCGAGCACCCGGCGGCCCAGGCGGCCGGCTCGCCGCTCGGCCAAGAGGTCCTGAACACGCTCCGGCGCAACCTCGGAGCCCAGCAATCCGTAGACGCTGTGGCCATATTGGGCGATCACCGGCGACCAAGAGACGAAGGCGTGGAAGCTGAAGCGGTTCATGCCGCCGGCGACGCAGAGGTCTTCCATCGCGCCGCGTTCCATTACTGGCCCGTGTTCTTTCAGCACGGCGACCAGTTTGGCTTCGACGCCGGTCAGCGATTTTTTCCAATCGCGGGGCGGGTCGGCGATGATTCGGTTGCCATTGACGCGGACGCCGGGCATTTCGCGGCAGAACTCCAGCAGGACATTCTCCGGCGGCGGCTCGTCCCAAAGCCGGCGATTTCGCGAAAGGGCTTGGCGGAGGACGTCGACCGTCACCAGGCCGGCCACGGCGAGCACCTTGTCGATCGCCTTGGGGAGCCCATGCCGCTCGATGGGCGAAAGGCGGAACCAGCCGGCGGGCTGGTCAAGCCAACGGAGCCCATCGATCAAGGAGAGCGTTTGGCGGACAAGCTCGCTGCCGGCGCGGATGCCCAGGCGGGAGGAGACCGCCCGATCGATGCGAGCCACGGTGGTCAGGCCGTGAAAGTAGACCTCTTTCTTCGCAAGATCGACGATGGCGGCGACGGCTTTGTCCTGTTCGGGACGGACGGCGATGCGTCCGTTGGGAGGGACGGTGACCAACTCGAATCGAACCTGTCGCCCGAGCAGTCGAGCGGCAATCGCGACGCTTTCGAGAGACATGCCCACGGCCGTGAGCCCCTGATCGACGAGTTTTCGCTCGATCTCGGCGGCGGCTGCGGGAAGCGCGTCGGCGATGGTCGCCAGGGCGCGGTCCATCGTCGGCGCGGCGGTCGCAGTGTTCTTGGATCGCCGAGTGAGCTTCGCGCAGATCTGACGGACGCGCTCGCGCGTAATGCCGAAGCGCGTGCCGACCTCGGTGAGCGTGTGCTGTCGGCCATCCTGCCAGCCGTAGTAACCGATGAGGATTTCGCGATTCCGCGGAGAAGGCGTTGCGGCGAAAATACCGATGAGTTCCTGCTCCAGTGTCATGCGGGCGTCCCTCATTTCGGCGCTGCCGTGGACTTGATCGAATGGCCGCATTATAGCCGCGTCAGGGGGCGACGACAAGCCTCTAGCCAACACCTTCAGGAGGGCTGCCGAGTAGCTCATCGTTCCGCCTTTTGACGCTGATTTCACGCTGTAGTGGGCAAAAACCGGAACGACGAACGGCTCTGTAATCGTCTCGCTAATACTTCGGTTGACCCCCGGCGGCCGCTCTGTTAGCCTCAAAGGCCACAAGGTCAGAGGGCAGCGGTCCGCGCCGCTGCGTTCTGACGTTTGACTCCCGACCTGTGTCCTGTAACTGCGAGCGAATCATGCCCTACGATGTGACGTTGATTACCGGTGATGGTGTTGGTCCCGAACTGGCCGCGGCCGCGCGGCAATGCGTCGATGCGACTGGCGTGAAGATCAACTGGGACGTGCAGGAGGCGGGCATCGAGGTGATGGAGCGGTGCGGCACGCCGCTGCCCGAGGCCACGATGGAAAGCGTTCGCCGAACCCGCTGTGCGCTGAAGGCCCCGATCACGACGCCGGTCGGAACCGGTTTCCGCAGCTTGAACGTCCATCTTCGGCAGGCGTTGGGGTTGTTTGTCTGCCTGCGTCCGTGCAAGTACTATCCGGGCGTTCGGACGTTCTTCCGCGACGTCCCGGTCGACATCGTGATCGTCCGCGAGAACACCGAGGACCTTTATGCCGGCATCGAGTTCGAGGCGGGCCAGCCGGCGACGGCCGAACTGATCGACTACTTGAACAAGATCTCGCCGCAGCGGCAGATTAAGTCGGGACGCACGGAGACGGGCATCTCGATCAAGCCGATCAGCATCTCGGGGTCGGAGCGGATCATCCGCTGGGGGTTCGAGTATGCAAGGAACAATGGCCGCAAGAAGGTCACGGTGGTTCACAAAGCCAACATCATGAAGCACAGCGACGGTCTCTGGTTGGCCACCGCCCGAAAGGTTGCCGAGCAGTACCCGGATATCTCGTTCGAGGACCGGATCGTCGACAACATGTGCATGCAGTTGGTGCAGAAGCCGGAGCTTTACGATGTGCTGGTTCTGCCGAACCTGTACGGCGATATCGTGAGCGACCTGGCGGCCGGTCTGGTCGGCGGGCTCGGCGTCGCCCCCGGGGCGAACATCGGCCCGAACGGCGCGGTCTTCGAGGCCACGCACGGCAGCGCCCCGAAGTACAAGGGGCTGAACAAGGTCAACCCGACGGCGCTGATTCTTTCGGCCATGCTCATGCTCCGCCACTTGAAAGAAGACGAGGCCGCCAATCGGCTCGAAAAGGCCGTGGCCGACGTCATCGCCGAGGGCAAGTGCGTCACCTACGACATGAAGGCCGATCGCGATGATCCGACGGCCGTCGGCACCCGCGAAATGGCCGAGGCGATTTGCCGCAGGCTCTGATGGCGGGCGTCAACGCAGGACGATTGCAGAGTCGTTCGTAGTTCCGGCGTTAGCCGGCCTTCCGAGCGAAACTGCCGCCTGAAGGCGGAACTACGAACACCGCTTCGTGGACACGGTCCGTCGCTTCGTCTATCCTTTGGGGTGACGTTGGCCACGGTGCCCTCGCTCGCCTGTGCTTTTTCGATCGAGAGACTTGCCATGAAGACCCGCGCTTGGATCGTCTCGGCCGTCTGTCTGCTTCCGAGCCTTGCGTTGGCCGAGACGCCGGGGCATCGGGAGCTGTCCGCGGCGCCGTTCACGGACGTTCAATTCCAGGACGCGTTTTGGACGCCGCGGCTAGTGACGAACCGCGAGATTTCGCTGCCGCACAACTTCCAATGGTGCGAGCAGACCGGCCGGATCAGCAACTTCGCGAAAGCGGGCAAGCTGACGCCGGGCAAATTCGAGGGCATCTACTTCAACGACTCCGACGTGTTCAAGGTCCTCGAGGGCGCCTCGTACTCGCTGGCCGCGCATCCGGACGCGGCGCTGGAAAGCACGGTCGATCGAGTGCTTGCGAAGATCGCCGCGGCCCAACAGCCCGACGGATACCTGAACACTTATTTCACGCTCGTCGAGCCGGACAAGCGGTGGACGAAGCTGAAAACGCATCACGAACTGTACTGCGCCGGCCACCTGATCGAAGGCGCCGTGGCTCACTTCCGGGCGACCGGCAAGCGGACGTTCCTTGACGTGGCGATTCGCTACGCGGATTGCATTGACGACACCTTCGGGCCCACGAAGCGGCCGGGTCTCTGCGGCCACGAGGAAATCGAGCTGGCCCTGGTCAAGCTCTATCAGGTCACCGGTCAGGAGAAGTACCTGAAGCTGGCCAAGTTCTTCATCGACCTGCGGGGCGACAAAGCGGCCCGCGGCGGCAAGACCTGGGGCGCCTACTGCCAAGACCATGAGCCGGTTGCCCAGCAAAGCGAAATCGCCGGCCACGCCGTTCGGGCGATGTACCTCTACTCGGGCGTCGCCGACGTGGCCGCCTACACCGGCGACGAGAAGCTGATCGCCGCGATGGATCGCCTCTGGCGGGACATGGTCGCGCGAAAGATGTACATCACCGGCGGCATTGGCGCCCGCGGGCAGGGCGAAGCGTTCGGCAACGCCTACGAGCTGCCCAACGACGCGGCCTATTGCGAGACCTGCGCGGCCATTGGCGTCGCCTTCTGGGCTCACCGACTCAATCTCATGCACGGCGACGCTCAATACGCCGACGTGCTCGAACGAGCCGTCTACAACGGCATCCTGGCCGGCGTCGGCATGGACGGTCGGCACTTCTTCTATGTCAACCCTTTGGCGAGCAACGGCAAGCACCATCGCCAGCCGTTCTTCTCGTGCGCGTGCTGCCCGTCAAACGTCGTGCGGTTCCTTCCGTCTCTGCCCGGCTACGTCTATGCGTTGGGCGACGAAGGCGTCTACGTCAATCTCTATGTGGCCGGCAAAGCCAAGATCGCTCGGATGGACAACGCGGTCGCGTTGATTCAGGAGACCGACTATCCGTGGGACGGGCGGGTGAAGCTCACCGTCGAGCCAGGGAAGCCGGAGGAGTTCACCGTCGCACTGCGAGTTCCCGGTTGGTGCCGCGGCGCCAAGGTGGCCGTCAATGGCGCGCCGGTCACTTCCGTCGAGACGAAGAAGGGGTACGCCCGCCTGCGACGACTCTGGAACGCCGGCGATGTGATTCAACTCGATCTGCCCATGCCCGTTGAACGGATCGAGGCGAATCCGAAAGTCCAGGCCGATCTCGGCCGAGTGGCGATCCAGCGCGGCCCGATCGTCTATTGTCTGGAAGCGGTCGACAACGGCGGCTCGCTGAAGGACGTCGTCCTGGCCCGCGATCCCAAGTTCACGATCGAGCCGCGCCGCGATCTGCTGGGCGGCGTCACGGTCATCACAGGTCTCGGGCGCGACGGGCGGAAAGTCACCGCGGCGCCGTACTATGCCTGGGACCATCGCGCGGCCGGCGAAATGGCTGTGTGGCTTCTTCAGGACGGCAAATCGCCCAAGCCGGACGTGAACGATCCGGCGTGGCGGGGCAGGCTCTATCGCCCGTTCGACGCCGAACCGGCTGGCGCGCGCTAAGGCGCAATTCTCACCGTAGGGTGGGTCGACGTCGCGAGTACATGGTGGGGCTTCGCAAACCAATCAACGATGATTTGCACTCTGTCGATTTGCAGGACGAGTTGCCGCGACGGAAGCCCCACCAGCGCCTTGGTTTGCTTGACCCACCCTACGCCTTGGTGAGAAACGCCGACTAAGGCGTGCCACGCTCGGCCAGCCGATTATGCCACTTGTGCCGCCTGGACGGCGGCCCGGCGTGATGCCACGCTTGTCGTGGGCAAGAGGACGCGGCAAACATGCTTGCTGTCTCGCTGCGCTCGCTTAGCAAGCATGGCACCCGCTGTCTCGCTGCGCTCGCTTAGCAAGCATGGCACCCGGCTGCGCTCGCTTAGCAAGCATGGCACCCGGCATTGCATGGCGCCCGGCCCGACAGGAGAGGCGTCCTGCAACCGGGTTGCATTCCGGGCGGTCGCTTTTGACCGAACTCGTTGCGTGACCTAGGGTTTCACTAGAAGACATCCTCCAGTGAGCCCCTGCATCGTGAACGTTTCCGAACCGTCCGCACCGCCGCTTGCTGCCCTGCCGCCGACAGAACTGGTCCCTCTGCCGCCACCGCCGATGTCGGCCGAGCGGTCGATGGCCGAGTTGCACGCATTGCTGAAGGAGTTGGAGGCGGCGGCCGAGGCGAGCCACACGTTGCCGCCGGTGTTCGATGAGACGATCGACGATCGTCTCGTGCAGGTCCGGCTGGGAACGGCGGCCGGCTTGTTCGCCGCCTTGCAGTGCAAGAGCGCGGCGTCGGCCGGTCACTCGCTCCGCGTGGCGTTGACCGCGTCGGCATGGGCGCTGCGGCTCGATCTCGCGGAGGCAGATCGCGACGCCATCGAGGTGGCCGCGCTGCTGCACGACGTTGGGGCGATCGGCGTTCCCGATCACATCTTGCTCAAGCCGGGCCCGCTCGATCCGGCCGAAGCGGCATCGATGGCTCACGGCCGGGCCATGAGCATGGAGATTCTCCGCCGCGGCCAGATTTCGCCGAAAGTGCTCGACATCGTTCGGCATATTCCGACCTGGTACGACGGGAGCCATGGTGAAAGGACCGCGAGGGGTTCCGCATCCATCGTGCGCGTGACGGACAACACGGCGCCGCCTCAAGCCGAGGAGAAGCGAGAGGACGTTCCCGTCGCGATTCCGCTGGGCGCACGGATGATCGCCATCGTCGAGGCGTTCGACGCAATGACCACCGATCACGTGTATCGGCCCGCCCGTTCGCAAGAGAGGGCGATGGCAGAGCTGTTCGAGTGCGCCGGGACTCAGTTTGATCCGGGGCTGGTCGAGCGGTTTGCCAGGTTTCGACAGGAAGAACAGGCGTCGCTGCGCGAGGACGTCGCCCGTCGCTGGCTGCGGTCGTTGGACGTGGCGATCGTCAACTCCCGCTTGGAACTCGATGGCGTGCCGTCGAGGGCCGCGGATCCGCCGGTGGCGATGCTCTTCGAGGATCGGCTGCTGGACAACATGTACGACGCGGTGGCGTTCGTCGATGCGACCGGCCGCATCACGACCTGGAACCGCGGGGCCGAGCGGCTCACCGGTCTGAGCGGCGAGGCGGTGCGCGGGCATGTGTGGCAGCCCGCGTTGCTGGAACTGTCGGACGAAAAAGGCAATCCGGTCCAGGACGCCGACTGTCCGGTCTTCACGGCAATCCGCTGCGGCGCTCAGTCGTTAAGGCGGCTGACGATCGTCGGGCGGGGGCGACGGCTGCTGGCCGTCGATGCGCACGCAATGCCGGTCATCGACCGCAAGGGTGTTGCGCAGGGGGCGGTGCTGTTGTTGCACGATGCGTCGTCGGAAACCACGCTCGAGCAGCAGTGTCAGAGCCTGCACGAAAAGGCGACGAAGGATCCGCTGACGCAGGTCGCGAACCGAGCCGAATTTGACCGGGTCCATGCGATGTTTATCACGGCGCATCAACAGCAACAGGTGCCGTGCAGCCTGGTGATGTGCGACCTCGACCGGTTCAAGCGGGTGAACGACACCTACGGACACCAAGCGGGCGACGATGCGATCCGGAGCCTCGCCTCGTTGCTCAAGAGCTCGTGCCGGCCGGGGGACCTCGTGGCCCGATATGGCGGGGAAGAGTTCGTCATGCTCTGCGCCGACTGCGACAATGCCACGGCCGCGCGGCGGGCCGAACAGGTCCGCAAAGCATTGTGCGAGCTGCCGCAGGAAAGGATGGGTGGACGCAGCATCAGCGTTAGCATGGGCGTGACCGAGGTCCAGCCGGGCGACACGGCTGAGACCATGCTCCGCCGGGCCGATCGTGGGCTGTTGATGGCCAAGGCCAAGGGGCGGAACGTGGTCGTGCAACTCGGCATCGGCAGCGGAGCCACGGCAAAGGCGGACTCGCCGGGCCGAGAGAAGCCCAAGGAAGCCCTCGAACAGGAGTTGATTGCGCCGGTGCCGGTCCGCGTCGCCATCGAAAAACTGCGGGGGTTCGTGGCCGATCACCGGGCTCGCATTCTCTCGATCGACGGCAATCGGGTGCAACTGGAGCTTGACCAGCGGGCAGCCAACCGGTTGCGGCGTCTGACGGACCGGCCCATGAAACTGCATGTGGAGCTGCGTTTGGAGGAACAGCGTCTCGGTGAGAGTGGAACGACGCGAACAAGGATCAAGATTGCTGTTAGTCCCGAGAGGGGGAGGAACCGCCGCCGCGAGGAGGAGATGGATCAGGCCAGGCAGGTGCTGATGAGCTTCCGTTCGTACCTGATGGCGGTCGAGGCAAGCTCGCTGCCGACCTCGGGGCCGCTGAAGAATATCGCTCGTGCCCTGGCGCCGTGGCTGATCCGGAAGAAATAGGGCAGTTTGTGCCGGCGAAAGCCGGCCTATTCGCAAATCTGCGACGGAAGAAACGCCTCGGACCGCGAAGACCGATCGCGTGTTCGCGTCGGCTCCCGCTTGTAGCCGGCGCGCTTATGAAGCATAATGGAATACGCGCTATCGGCATGCGCGCTTGTCGTCGCAATCCGAGCCCACATCATGGCTTCCGAACTCCCCACCGATTCCTTTTGGGATCTACTTCGCCAGAGCGGTCTGGTTTCGGACAGCCAGATCCTTGCGCTGCGGGCGGAGTTCGGCCAGAAGACGCAGAAGTCGGACAGCTCCCGTGGCTTGGCCGACGAACTTGTTCGGCGCGGAATTCTGACGGACTGGCAGGCCGACAACCTGTTGCAGGGAAAGCATCGCGGGTTCCGGCTTGGCCCCTATCGCATTCTGAAGCCCCTGGGGCAGGGGGGCATGAGCCGAGTCTTTCTCGGCGAGCATGAGATGATGCATCGCCGTTGCGCGATCAAGGTCTTGCCGAGCAAGTACCAGGAAGATCCCGACTTGCTGAGTCGGTTCCAATTGGAAGCCCGGGCCGTCGGCGCGCTCGATCATCCGCACATCGTGCGAGCGTATGACTTTAACAAGGACGTCCGCTACGGCAAGGAAATCCATTATTTGGTGATGGAGTTTGTCGACGGGCAAGACTTGCGGCGGATGGTCGACAAGCAAGGCCCATTGGATTGCCGCAAAGCGGCGGACTTCATCGCCCAGGCGGCCGAAGGGCTGGCCCACGCCCATGCCGCCGGCTTCGTGCACCGCGACATCAAGCCGGCGAACTTGCTGGTGGACAACAACGGCGTATTGAAGATTCTCGACTTGGGTTTGGCTCGTTTCACGTTCGAGGGAGACAATCCCTGGGAGACGCTCGAAGCCGATCCCTCAGCGGTCGGAACGGCGGACTACGTGCCGCCGGAGCAGGTCGCCGATCCGCGGAGCGTCGATGGCCGCTCGGACATCTACAGCCTCGGCCTGACGTTCTATTACCTGTTGACCGGGCGACGGCCGTTCCCCAAGCCGACGCTGATGGACGTCCTGATGGCGCATCGTTCGGAGCAGCCCGAGCCGATCATCGACCTTCGCCCCGACGTGCCGTTCGATCTGATCGCCATCGTTGATCGGATGATCGCCAAGTCGCCGTTGCAGCGGTACCAGACGGCGAACGAAGTGGCGGAAGCCCTTCATCATTGGCTTGACGAGTCGGCGAGCGGCGGCGGGTACTCGCGGATTTCAGAGCTCATGGCCGCGGCGATGCGGTCCAGACAGCCTTCGCCAGAGAGTAAGTCGGCCAAATCGGCGCGGGCCAGGGCGGAAACCTCGGAGCTCGAGTTGGCCGCGTTGGACGACGCGCCTGCCGCCGCAAAGGCGGTCGAGGGCGAGCGAAGCCGAGTGATCCGCGGGGCCGCAACTCAGCAAAAGCCGAAAAAGGCGGCCGTGGGCGAAAGCGGTGGAATGCCGGTGGTCAAACGGTCGGCGAGCGACAGCAAACGATCTCTGACGAAGTCCTCGTCTGACGTGTTCTCCGATCTCTTTCCCGCCGAACTGACCGCTCCGCATGCGAGCGGTCCGTTGCCGACGCACCGGCCTTGGAAGCGGCAGCCCGCCTGGCAGTCCGCTCTGATGTCGCCCTGGTTCTGGGCGGGGCTGGTGCTGGTGCTTGTCGTGATTCTGGCGATCTGGACGGCGTGGTCGAGCGAATCGGGCGCTCCCAAGCGGCCACGCGGGAAGAGTGTCCCGACGTTAGCCCGGAACGGCGCGTCTCAGAAGCAGCCATCGGCATCGACGTCGCCGTCGCCCAAGGCGGCCGCGACACAGAAACCGGCCGCTGAATCGCCGAAACCGCCGGTCGAGCCGCCGAAACCGGCAGTCGAACCGCCGAAACCGGCAGTGCAGAAGCCGGCCGAGGCTCTCCCGGCGGCGCCAATCACCGAGGCCGACCGCGCGCTGGCCGGCCTGACGAGGCTTCGCGTGACCTTAGGGCCGAACTACAAGGATTCGCGGAACATCTACCTGATTAGCGTCATCAGGCGTCAGGTGATTGCATCGCTCAGTCAGCTGAAGATTGCCTTAACCCAAGACAATCTGCCGGTGCTGCAACTGACCCTGAACGTTTCAGTGAGCGACCCAAATAGGTATGTCGTGGACATATCGGCGCAACTGAGCATCGCAGGTCCAAATGGCCAGCGGCACGCCGTCTGGAAGCAATCGCGGACGGCCATCAATGTGCCCAGCCAGGACGTGCCGGAGCAGAGGATCCAGGAAGCCATGCGAGCCGGCATGGCCGACTTCTTCGGCGACTTCGCGAAGGCCGTTCGAGAGGCCCGCGAAAAGGTCCACGGCAAGTAGACGGGCGATCGTCCCTCTTGCTCGGCCGTTCCTATCGACGCTCACCTGTTGCTGGGCTGAGGTCCTGACGCGGTCGCCACGGGCGGCTGTTGGCTCTTGCTGGCAAGTCCCTCATTGCACGGCGCACAGCGATAGCATTCTCGATTCACGGGCCAGCAGAACCGCGGATACGGCTTGCGGCAGTAATCGTCCGGACAGCACGACGTCGGTGCGCAGGGGACGCACGGCAGCGGCTTGCGGCAGTAGCAGTCGTGGGTCCGCGGAATCGCCGGGCAGGGGATGCAAGGAAACGGTTTCCGGCAGTAGTCGTCGGCGCAGCAGCATGGAATGGAGCAACGCGTGCATTTCAAGGTTCGACCCAGGGAACATGCGTCGCCGGCGTAGCTCTGCCCGAGGCACAACAGCAGCAACGGCGCCAGACAGTAGACGAATCGGCTCATGGTCAAGACTCCCTTGGCTCGCATTTTTCACCGGCTCAACACTAGCCCGACGCGCTAGCGAGGGACGGGCAGCGTTCTTCCCTCGCATGCGCGTCGGGCTAATGTTCGACATTTTGTGTCTGATCTACCCCGCATCGTGAGAAATGCGGGTTAGCGTTTCCGGGTTCGCGGATGGACTACATGGCAGCGGGCTGGTCGTTTGGCGGCGGCAACGGCGCCGGTTCCGGTTGACGCGGTTGGGGCGATGGGACGTCCGCTGGCCGCGGGGCCGCCGCGACGGCTTGCGGGCCGGCATTGTTCAGGCGGATTTCCCAGCCGCCGCCCAACGCTCGGTAAAGTTGGATCATGCTCTGCGCGACGGAGCCTTCGGCAACGGCCAACTGGTCTTGCTGCTGAGTGAGCGTCTGCTGGACGTTAAACACTCGGTTGAAGTCGACGGTTCCCTCGCGATATTGCGACGAGACCAAGTCCACGGATTCACTCGAAGCATCGGCGCTTCGTTGGAGTGATCCGACTTGCTGCTGGGCTTTCAGCATCGCGATGATGGCGTTTTCAGCCTCGGCGTTGGCTTGCAGGACGACGTTTTGATATTGCACAGCGAGCTGTTGGAACCGGGCCTCTTGGACGCGGATCTTGTTTCGCAGCCGTCCGTAGTTGAGGATGTCCCAACTGAAGGTCGGTCCGACCGAGCCTGCAACGGAATCCGCCTTGAACAGGTCTTGGGCCTTTACGGCGTCGACGAAAATCGTGCCGCGAATTGAGAAGTGAGGATAGAGATCGGCGGTGGCGACGCCGATCAACGCGCTTTGAGCTGCGACGTCTCGCTCCGCTCTCCTCACGTCTGGACGGCGACGAAGCAACTCGGCGGGGATGCCGATCGCCAAATTCGTCGGAACCCGGGGAATGCCCTGATGATTGGCCAGCATCTCGTCCAGGTCGCGCGGCGGCATGCCCATCAGGATGCACAGTTGGTTGACGGCCTGTCGTCGTGCGGCTTCGAGCGGCCGGATGCTGGCGTCGGTCTGTTCGAGGTTGGAGATGCCTTGAGTCACATCGAGGCGGGTGACCATGCCGTGGCGGAGTCGCTCTTCGGCAAGACGCAAACTACCTTTCTGGATGTCAACGTTTTGCTTGGCATAGGTCAACCGTTGCTCCGCGATCCGGACGTTCGCGTAGCTTTGGGCCACATCCGAGATGAGAATCACCAGGACGTCGTCATAATTCTCGACCGAGGCGTCCAGGTTCGCGTCCGCCGATTCGATCGCCCGTCGAAAACGGCCCCAGAAATCGAGTTCCCAACTGAGGCTGCTCCCTAACGTCCAGTCATCGAAGTGCAGCGTGGGCGAGCCGCCGCTGGGGCCATTGGCGCTCAGCGCATTGCGGCTGTACTCGCCGAAGGCCTGCTGCGATTGCGGGAACAGTTCCCCGGCCACCACGGCCCGCTGGGCGCGAGCTTCGATGATACGCAGGCCCGCCACGCGCAACGTCAAGTTCTGCTGATAGGCGCACCACACCAGAGAATCGAGAACGGGATCGTTGAAGTGTTGCCACCAAGCGGCATTTTCGATCCGGCCGCCGTTGATCGACGCGTTCCCTTGGTCGAGCCATTGCTCGGCGACGGGAGCGGCGGGCCGGCAGTAGTTCGGACCGACTTTGAACCCGTTGCCGACGTACTCGCGGAAACTCGTGCAGCCCGAGGACAGGGCAAGAACCGCCACCACCAGCAGCAGCGGCATCCCCGCGGAGCGGATCAAGGAACGTGGTATTCTCGGCAAGATGGCGGAATATTTCCGTGATGCCTCTTGGTTGACTCTCATGGCGTTTTCTCCGGCACAATCGAGATAAAGCACACTACTCGACCAATCGAACTTTTGGTTACAAAGCAACCAGCGCCGACAAAATGACCCGTAAAGTCAACGTAATCCGGATAGCTAGGGTGTTGCTTGGCCGGAATGCCTTGCCTAGCCAGAAAACTCCGCCAGGCGTTGGCAGGAGTCTCACGCCAAGGCCCGAAGGCGCAGAGCAATGCCAGGAGAGGACGAACGCCCGTCCGTCGCGCAGGGCCCTGCCTTCTTTGCGTCTCCGCACCTTGGCGTGAAGCCTTTCCGGGGGTGCAGAACTACGCC
>JBDKUC010000205.1:0-3145 GCA_039679885.1 Thermoguttaceae bacterium
AAGACGCCCGCTGGATTTTGGTCGATCCCGAGGGGAACGCGTTCTTTCATTTGGGTGTCTGTGGGTTCCACCCGAACGACGACTACACCTTCGTCGAAGGCCGCGAGCACATCTATGAGTGGTTGCCGCCGCGCGCCGGCGAGTTCCAGACGGCGTGGCATCCGGAGAAGTATTGGAACCCCCTGGCTGTATCGTTTCACCTGGTCAACACGATCCGCAAGTTTGGCCAGCCGTACATGTCCGCCGATTACACCGCCCGGATGATCGAGCGAGTGCGCAAATGGGGCTTCAACTCGGCCGGGGCATTCGGTGCCGGAGACGATGACGCCCGCCGCCGGACCAGTTTTCCGCACGCGGCCATGCTGCCGCTGAGCGTCTGGGAAGGCTTTCCCGAACTGCCGGGCGTCCACGGGGCGTTCGATCCGTTCGACCCCCATATCCGCAAGCACTGCGACGAGAGCTTTGCTCAGAAGATCGCCCCGCGGGCCAACGATCCGCTCGTGATCGGCTATTTCCTCAACAACGAGCCGCTCTACGAAGACCTCCCGCGAGCCATCCCGGCCCTGGAGGGCAAGTACGCCTGTAAGAGGCGGCTCGCCCAGATGCTGGAGGAAAAGCACACGACGATCGAGGCGTTCAACCGGGCGTGGGAAACCGCGTTTACCTCCTTCGCCGAGGTCGCCGAGCGGGGGCTGCCGGTCAAGACGCGTGCGGCTGCCGACGACGTGAAGGAGTTCACGGGGTTGTTCCTGGAGACCTACTTCCAGTTGGTGAGCGAGACGTTCCACAAATACGACCAGAACCACATGCTCATCGGGAATCGGCTCCAAGCAGGGACGATCAACAACGAGCAGCTGTGCCGGATCAGCGGCAAGTACCTCGACGTCGTGTCGTTCAACTATTACACCTACCATCTCGACAAGGATTTCCTCAATCGCATCTACAAGTGGACGGGCGGTCGGCCGATGTTCCTCAGCGAGTTCTACTATGATTCGCCCAAGGACAGCGGCCTGCCCGGCGGCGGCAAGGACGTCTCCAGCCAGGTGGAACGTGGACTGGGCTATCGCAACTACGTCGAGCAAGCGGCCACGCTCGGCTACGTGGTGGGCATCGAATGGTTCACGCTCGTGGATCAATCATTCACCGGACGGTTCTTTGAGAAGTTCAACGGCGAGAACGCCAACACCGGCCTGATCGCCGTCACCGACCGGCCGTGGAAGACGATGCTGGCCGAAATGATGAGGACCAACTACGACATCTACAAGGTGTTCTTCGGCTCTCGGCCGGCGTTTGTGTTCGACGATCCGCGATTCGCGTCCGGCGGCACGGGCAAGCGGGTGGCGAAAATTGCACGGGTGACTGGGCCGATCAAGCTCGACGGCCTTGCGGTGCATTGGCCCGGCACGCCGGCGGAAACCGTTCCGTTGAGTCGGCTCGTGCAGGGCGCCGAGGCGGCCGGCCTGGAGGCGAGTTTCAAACTCTGCTGGGATGACACCAATCTCTATTTGCTTGCGCATGTGGCCGACGCCACGCCGATGCGGAACGAGCACCGAGGCGACGCGATCTGGAGCGGCGATGGGATCGAGTTGTTTGTCGGCTATGAGCAGGTGGGAGAGCCTGGGCCGCTGTTGTTCACCGACCGGCAAATCCTGTTGAGCGCCGGTCGGGCGGACGATCGCTGCCAGTGGCACTTCGTGCGAGCGTCGGCCCAGCCCGACTGCATGATGGTCGTGCTGCCCGACGTGGACGGCAAAGGCTACACGCTTGAGGCATCGCTGCCGTTTGCGGCACTAGGCTTCACGCCCCGGGAAGGCCTGGAGATCATGTTCGATCTTGCGGTGGACGACAGCGCCGACGGCAAGGCCCGCCTGCGTCAGCTGGTCTGGAACGGCACCGCTCGCAACTCGGGGGACCGCACCGCCTGGGCGCGGGCCGTGTTCGCAAAGTAGACCGCCTACTCCTCGCTCTCGATGGTTTCAAGGCTTGGGCTGCTGCCTTCCTTGATTCTTGTCCTCGAGTAACGCCGCAAGGGAGGAAACGTCGCAAAATGGTAAAAGATTAACGCAAAGCAGTCCTGGACGTCCCCTATTCCCCAGGTATTCTAACATCCATCAGCAGGGACTGTCGGGGCGTGACTGCGCCCATGGTAGGAGCCAGCGTGATGAAGAAGTACCTGACCCAACGCGGATTGGGCCGAACCGCAGCCGTGGCGACGAGCCGCACTCCCAACCGCTGAATCCGTGTCGCCTTCGGCCGCGAGCGTCGGCATAACGCGTTTCAAGTGAAACCTTGGACAGGAGGGTTTGAGTATGAGCGGGAGAGACTCCATGTCGCGGCGCCAGTTTGTTGCCGGCGCCTCCGGTCTGATGCTGGCGGGTGCCGCGGCGGCGGCGGCGGGGGAGAAGCCCGCTTCTCAGCCAGGGTCCACTCTGGCTTTGCACGGCGGCGAGAAGTCCGTCAAGACGACGCCCGTCGCGCAGCCCCGCTGGGGCGAGCCGGAACGCGCCCAGCTTGAGGCGATGATCCAGCAGAACACGCTGTTCTACTGGAAAGGACCGCAGACCGAACTGCTCACCAAGCGCTTCCAGGAGTTTTGCCCGGTGAAGTACGTCCAGACCTGTTCCTCCGGTACGGCCGCGTTGCACATCGCCGTGGCCGCCGCTGGGATCGGTCTGGGAGACGAGGTGATCACGTCCCCCGTCACGGATATGGGCACGATCATCGGCGTCATTTACCAGCAGGCTGTGCCCGTCTTCGCCGACCTTGGCAAGGGAACGCACAATCTCGACCCGGCCGATGTCCAACGGCGGATCACGCCGAAGACCAAGGCGATTATCGCGGTCCACCTGACGGGCAACCCCTGCAATCTGGACGCGCTGAAGGCCCTGGCCGACCGCCACAACCTGATCCTGATCGAAGACTGTGCGCAGGCCTGGGGGGCGCGGTCTCGCGGCCGGCCGATCGGCACCGTGGGACACCTCGCCTGCTTCTCGCTTCAGAATTCCAAGCATATTACCTGCGGCGACGGCGGCGTCGTCGCCTCGAACGACGAGCGGTTTGGTCCCCTGTTGCAGAAGTATGGCGACAAGGGCGGCAACCGGAGCAAGTGGGGCGGGTTCGACGGCTTCGCCACCAACTACCGGAT
>JBDKUC010000219.1:0-8566 GCA_039679885.1 Thermoguttaceae bacterium
AAATGGGATACGGCACCACAGTAGGCAACTGCCGCATGCAACGATGTGGCACTCTTGATCGGAAGCCCTCAGAGACGGACACCGCCCACTTACCCGACCGCGCCAGCACCCAAGCAACCTGATATACTCGGCTTGCACGCGTGGATCGTCTTGACCTAAACGAATCTCTTCGCTGTTGCCGCTCAACAGCCACCAGATGCCTGATGCGAGGACGCCGGAAACTGCTGCCGCCACGAGAAATAACCAACGTGTGCGACTCCTTCGTAGCGGTTTACTAATGTTTGTCACATCCACATCCTTTCTCGTCCTCTGGATCAATCCCCTTGTGGCTGTCACACTCGCGCTGTCCCCATTGGTTGCCGTGCTCATGTCGAATCGAATTGTCGACATCGCATGCCCACACACCAAACTTATTATCAACCGCATGGCCGCACAACTCGTGCCCAAGCGCTATCCAATCAGGATTCGGCACAACTCCTTTTCCTCCTGCTCCAGGTATTACGAAATTCGTACCTGGCTCGATATAGATGTCAGCACCGCCTTCATTGGGTATGAAACAAGAATGTCCGGCCTGGGGGGTTCCTTGACAGTTCGTAGCACCAGTGTCATGCAAAGTAAATGTCTTGGAACTATTGATTGCATTGCAAATACATTCGCATGATGCTGTATGTTTAGACCCCATCCATCCCGGTGGGACCACCACAGTCTCCCCAAGCTCATCAGGAACGGGAGTAAACAACGGCCCCGGAAGATAAGCGTCTGTATCTACTATCGTTTCCGTGCAAAAACCAGGCACGGTTGAGTATACCCTGCCTCCCCACGTATAATCGAATTTGCCCTCCGGGCAAAGCTGATTCAACAAGCCGAGCAAGTAGCTTCCTGATCCCCAACCAGCAAAGAAAAAGGTGGGTCAGAACTATTTTGTCTTCACTTGAGGAAAAAGGTGGGTCAGAACTATTTTGTCTTCACTTGCGGCGTGCTGTTGGGACCGGAAAATAGTCCTGACGCCCTATCCGTGACGCCTTATCCGCTCTGGCCTCTTATCTGCCGCTGAGGCCCCCGCCGTTGGTCGGCGGAGGCCTCGGCGGTTCGAAGTTCACTTCCGCTTCCGCCAGGCGTACGCGGCCAGGCCGATCAGGCCGGCGGTCAGCAGGACGAGCGTCGACGGCTCGGGCACCGCGCCGCCCAGGGCCTGCGCCTTGGCGCTGCCGAAGCCGGCGAACGTCTTGCCCAAGTTGCTCAGCAGCATAGCCAAGTCGTCGTTGTTGACCTTGCTGTCGTAGTTGAAGTCGCCTTGCTGCCAGACGCAGTCGGCGCCGCCGAGGGCCGAAAGCAGACGAGCCAGGTCGTCGTTGTTCACCGTGCCGCCCATGTCGGTGTCGCCCAGGAGAGCGACCTTCGCCGTGATGGTGCTCAGGCCGTCGTCGCTGTAACCAACGCCGCAGCCCTGCGCCGCGCCGGTCGAGGTGTACATTGCGCCCGAGTGCAGGCTCGAGCGGACGGCCGCGACGGGCGTCACATCGCCAGTGTAATCGAACACCATCTGCCCGCCCTGGATGTCGGCCGTGTGGCTCAGGACCGTGCCGTAGGCGGCGGGCGTCATCTGGAGCGTTCCGCTAGCGACGGTCGTCTTGCCGGTGTAGGTGTTGACGCCGCTGAGGATGAGAGCGCCGTAGCCAAGCTTCGTCAGCGAGCCGTCGCCCGTGACGCCGCTAGAGATGGTCCCGGTGCTGTCTTCTTGCACGGCCGCACCGCTGCCGCCGCTGGCCAGAGTCACCGGCGTGGTGACGGAGGCGTTCAACAGGACGCCGCCGCTGAAATTGAAATTGGTCAAGGCGGAGATCGTGCCTCCGCTCATGTCGAGCACACCGCCGGCGACGCTAAGCGTCTTCGTTCCGGCGCTCGCTGGCGAGCTGAGCGTTCCGCCAACAACCTTAAGCGTTCCGCCGGTGAGATTGTAGGCGCCAGAGCCGGAACCGGTGCTGTAACCGACCAGCAGCAGCTTTCCAACCGTCACGGTTCCGTCCGTTTGTGTGACGACGCCGACCGTTTGATCGCGGTAGCCGACGTACATCGTCGCCGTGGAGTCCTGCGTCAACGAGCCGCTGTTGACGTTGAGATACCCTGCGTCGGCGGTCGCGCCGGTGCCTTTGAAGCCGAAGACGATATCGTTAGGGCCCAGGTTGTAGGCGCCGCCGTCGAGCGTCACGGTGCCGGTTCCGCCGCCGTTTGAGCCATAGCCGATGTAGGAGGTGCCGCCGCCCGACGAGAGAATACGAAGGGTCGATCCGAGGCCGACGGTTACTGTTCCGATGCCAGCCTGGGTCGCGCCGTTGCCGCTGCCGACCATCAGGTTGGTGCCGACCGCGACGCTCCCGCCGTTGAGGAGGAGGCTGCTCGGGGTGGATGCACCGTTCATCACGCCGATCTGCAACTGGGTGCCTGTTTGCAGGAGACCGCCGCTAATCGTTGCGGTTCCAACGACGCTATTGCTGCCGGACATGGAACCGACGCCGATATAGGCGGACTTGGCCGCCAGCAGCGTACCGCCGGAAATCGAGAGCGTGCCGGTGGTGTTGTAGTAACCAGTGGTCGAATTGTAGCCGACCCGGAGAGAAGTGTTGGCAACGCATTTCAAATAGGCGTTGCCGCTCAGATTGAGTTCGCCGTTGGCGTTGTTGACGCCGATTCGCAATTCGTTGGGCGTCTTAGTGGTATCGGCGGGGTCCAAGTAAGAGGTCAGCGAGACCGGGCTGCCATTGGTGATGGCAGCGTAGTCGTAGGCGGTTCCTGGAACGACACCGCCATCCCAGTTGGCGCCGTTTTCATACTCAGTGCCGGGACCGACGAAGGTGTCGGTTGTTGCGAACGCCGCGCCGGCGACAAGGATCGCCGAGCTGGTCAGAAGCATGGTCGAGAGAGTGTTTCTCAACATACACAGCCTCCTTTGAGTTTACAAAAACCGAAATCGAAAAAATGCCGGGTTAATCGTCTGGTGAGCGTCCTTCTCGCTGCGCTGCTCCTGTTGACCGAGGTGACTCGTGGTTGCCGGGCGAGTGGAATCTTGCAACGACGGGCAGCCGCTGCCTGCCGTTAGCCATGATGGTACGGTATCCGCCCCCGCTGGGCAATAATCCGGAACATACGGCGGTAACTGCGTAGGGGGGGTGCAGCATCCAGTGGCCCAAACCATGCGTAGCGATGGGGCCTTTTTCCTGAGACAGCCAGGGTGGCGTGGTAAGACGCGTTGGGCCGGCAAGCTGCGGTAACACTCCCGCTTGGTCGGATTCTAACGATTTCTTCGATTCTCCCGATTGTCCGGCCGATAACGTCTGTTGAAGGTTTGTTCCTTCATCCAACAGCAGGGGAAGCATATCGTGAAACGGATGATACTCTTCAGCCTCATGGCTGCGATGCTGGCCACGACGACCGGGTGCGGTCTGTTCCAAGCCGTCTTTTGCTACCGCCCTTGTGCCATGCGGGGTGATTGCAGCATGGGCGGCGAGTGCGACGATGGCGGCTGCGGAACCCGGTGCGGGCCAGTGCGCGGAGGCTGTGGCATGCATCGCGCCCGCGTCTACGGCGACTGCGGCGACGACGGCTGTCCGGACTGCGGCCGGCCGTGTCGCCTCCGCTGCCGGAGCTGCGGCTCGTGCGGCTCGTGCGGCACGTGCGGTGATTGCGGCGATGCTTGCTCCGATCCGTGCGGTGACAGTTGCTACGGAAGGCCGTGGCACCGCGGGCCGTTGAGCTGCCTGTTCGCCCTGTTCACGCCCTGCTCTTGGTGCGGCCGCGGCTGCGGCGAGCGCTACTGGGGCGACTTCTACTCCGATCCGCCAGACTGCTGGGATCCGTGCGATTGCAGCGGGAACTACACGGGCGGTGGTAGCATGAGCGGCGGTCCGGTCAGCGGCGGTGGTTGCCGACATTGCGGCGGTGGCGGTGGCGGCTACAGCAGCTGCCAAGGCGGCCACATGTCGGACGGCATGACATCGGATGAGAATGTGGTCTCGGATCGCGTGGTCAGCCCGGCGGGTCCAAGGCAGAGTGGCGAGCCCCACAGGGCGACGAAGCCAAACTAAGCATAGTAGAGTATTCGGCGGGAACGCCCGTCGGCCAGGAACAGAGAAAGCCCGTCGGGTCAGCAGACCCGCGGGCTTTTTTCGATTGGGCGTTCCGCTTGCTCGCGAGGGAAAGCATCTTGTCGCGATGCACTGCGGCGGGACGCGGAGCGTCCAAGCGGTGCGTTCCCACGGAGGACCGAGGGAACGAGCGCAACTGGACGGATCAGTGCAGTGTCTCACACAAATCGTGATTGATGGGTGCCATGCTTGCTAAGCGAGCGCAGCGAGACAGCAAGCATGTTTGCCATCGAATCATGCCCACGACAAGCGTGGGACATGGCACCCGATCTCCCTGATTTGTCCAAAACACATTCTGTTGGTTGCGAGACACTGCACTAGGGAGTCCGCCCTACGGTGCAATGGCGCAACAAGTCGTGTGAGGACTCCTTACCCGGCGGCCCGCTGCCGCATCACCGGGACGCCTTGCGTCGAGTTCGGCTTGTCCTGAGACTTGGGCGAACGGCTGGTGCCGTCGACGAAGTTGTCGACGATTGCGGCTTCCTGCAGGCTCTCGAATTTGTCCCTCATGGCCAATTGGAGCTTCTTCTCGTGGAGGTCGCGGTAGATTTCATTGCGCACTTGGGCGAAGTCCTTGACCTCGGGGTCGGTGAAGCTTTCGCAACGAAGGATGATGAACTTGTCGCCCACCTGAATGATGCCGGAAATCTCGCCCGGCTTCAGGGCGAAGGCCTCGTCCTCGAGCCGCGGCTGGCCACCGTGCTTCCGAATCGGCGGGATCTCGCCGCGAAGGGCTTGGCTGCCCGGCTCGATCGAGTACTCTGAGGCCAAGTCGCCGAAGTAGTCGGAGGTGTTCTTTTTCCGGAGAAGCTCCCAGAGCTGCTGCGCGCGGCGTTCGTTGTTGAGCACGATGGCCAGGCAGCGGACGCGTGGGCCGAAGTTGGACTCGAAGCCCTTCCGCAGGTCCTCGTCCGTCACCTTCACGCTGTTGCCGACGAGTTTCTTCATGGCGACGACGGGCCAGACGATGTCGGTGCGGTAGACGTCCAACGGGATGTGCCGCTTCGTCTTGACCAGTTCCAGCCACGCCTGCACGTCTGGCGTGCCGTCCGGATTCGGTTTGACTCCGTCGGCCGCGGCTCGCGAGATCTCTTCATCGATCTCGGCGTCGGTCACGGTGATGTTCTGGCGGCGGCAAGCCTGGTCCAGAATCTTCCGGCTAATCAGGGCATCGAGGACCTCGGAGCCGTGTCGCACGAGGCATTCCTCGGCCAACTCGCGGACAGTGATCGGCGCGTCGAGCACGATGGCGGCCACGCCCGGCATCTGCCGCCGCTTTTCCGCGTTGCCCCAGACCCACTGGATCCGACCTTCGGACTCTTTCTGCAAGCGGCCGAAGATGTCCTTGGCGACGGTGCGCATTATCCGGTCGCGGAGGACCTCTTCGAGACGCGGCCGCACCCGCTCGAAGGCGACATTCTGGGCCGGCACCAGGCATTCCCGTTTGAGGATGACATACTGTCCGCCGGCGTAGATGACCGGGGAGATTTCTCCGTCGGTCAGACGGAAGGCCGCGTCCTCGATCTCCTTGTACGACCCATGCTTGCGGATCGGGTTGATCATCCCTTTCAGGCTGGCGCTGGCGGCGTCCTCGGAGGACGTCTTGGCCAGGTTGCCGAAGTAGCTCGGCTCTGAGGCGTGGGCGACCGCCTCGGCCTGGAGCTTTTGGGCCTTGTCGGCGTTTTTCGTCATGATGAGCCGGACGCGGACCATCGCGCCGTACTGCGTCTCGTACTCCCGCTTGAGGTCGCTTTCGGTGATCATCAGCCGTTCGCCGGCCAGCTTGCGAAGCGCCAAGGTGGGCCAGATGATGTCGTTGGCATACTGCGAGGGGGTGACATTCCGCTCGTCTTTCAACATCTTGAGCCACTGATCGCGCGGGATGTTGAAACGCTTGGACATCCGATCGATCTCGGCCTCGACCTCGTCCTGGGTCACGGTGATTCCCAGCCGCCGGCACTCGCCCGCGATCAACTGCTTGTTGACCATGCTTTCGAGCACCTCGTTGCCATAATGGCGGAGGCATTCTTGGGCAAGCTCTTCGCGGCCGACGCGTTGGTTATTGACGTTTGCGACGATGGCCGGGATTGTCGGCGTCGCCGTGCTCGTCGCGCGGGCGCCGGCGGTCCGGCGACCGTCCTTCGCTCGGGTGCTGGCAGCGGTCGAGGCATCGGCAAAACGGCTCATCGGCGCGCGGTCGCTCGGCGAGCGAACGCCGTTGCGAGCGGCGGGCGCATCGGCGGGGGCAGATTCTCGGTCGATCGGGTCGGCGCTGGCCGGCGCCGCGCCCCAGTAGTAGCGGATCGCCACGCAACAGGCGATCAACACGAAGCTCGCCAAGACAAGCTGGATTTTCTTCCAGGCCATGATCGGTTCCTCCTTAAACCGTGACAACGCAGCGAATTCTGCCGCAATTGGGAGAGCGGCGGCGGGGTGCGCCCCTCTCTGGCGATGCGTCGCGTCGTGCAACGTTAATGCCGTTCCTAATTCCAGTTGGGCGCGAAAGTATAAACCCTTTGTTTCCGCTGTGGCAACCCCGAAATTCACGGCCTCGGCGCGAGGGTGTTCCCGGGAGCGTGGGATCGCAGAGCACGTTCCGGCCGCGAGTCCTTGGTTGTTGTTCGACTCTCAGCGACGCAGGAGCGTCGGCGCGAGTGTGTTCCCACGCGGGAGCGTGGGAACAAGGTCATTTCGAGCAGGACTCCCAGGGGCGCGACCACCGGTCGCGGCTTTGTTGGCGGCGATCACGGTCTTTCGGGCGTGGCGGTGCGAAGCCCCGGGGGCGCGCCGTGGCTGCGAAACCGGAGAATCTGTCTTGTATCGCGCCGCGGAAGTGAAGTAAGATCATGCTCTCCCAGATTTTGCGCTTCCCCGGCAAGGATGCTTCGGTGATCTGATGACCGCAACGGACGTGATCCCCGTCGACCCGCGGATGCGCGACGAAGAGCGGCAAAAGTGGGACGACTATTACGCCTCGATGCAGACATCCGAGGTCAATGACGCGACCCGGGCGTTTGGCGAGGAGTTGGCCGGGCAGATCGACGCCCTGCTTCCCGCCGGCGGCACCCTGCTGGAGGCCGGCTGCGGCGGCGGGTGGCAGAGCCTGATCCTCGCCCGGCGTGGCCGGCACCGCGTCACGCTGATGGACTTCTCGGCCGAAGCGCTCCGCTACGCCGAGCGGGCGTTCGCCGAACATCACCTCGCGGCCGACTTTCGTTGCGAAGATGTCTTTCTGCCGGGCGACCCGACGTACGATCTGGTCTTCAACGCCGGGGTGGTGGAACACTACACGCTGGATCAACAAGCGGCGTTTCTCCGCGGCATGGCCAGTCGGAGCCGACGGTTCGTGCTGGCCCTGGCGCCGAATCGCCGCTGCTACTGGTACTGGCTCTGGCGGCTGCATCGCGGGAGCCGTGGCGGATGGCCCTTCGGCAAGGAGATGCCGCTGGTCGATCTCTCGGCCGCCTTCGAGAAGGCTGGTTTGCGGTTCCTTGGCCACTGGTTTGGCGGCTCGCGATGGACCGAGTCGTTCATTGAAGACATCGCCGGCCTCGACGACCGGCTTCGCGAGGAGATTCTTGCTGTCCATCGCTCGCCGGTGGTCCCGGACGCCGATCGCGCCTATCTCGTGGCCGGCCTTGGCTGCAAGGACGACGTGACGCAAGTGCCTGCCGGGTGGATCATCGACGCGGGCGCGAGCGATTCGGCCGCGGATCAACTGGTGGCCTCGATGTCCGACGCCCTGGCAGCGGCCGTCGCGGCGGAGCACCGCAGCCGGCAGTCAGAAAGCCTGGTGCAACGGACTCAGCAACAGCTTGCCGCCGAGCAAGCGGCCCTGCGGCGGCGATTGACCGAAAACGCGCAACTGCGCGACGAGTTGGCCGCCGCCGAAGCGTCGCTGACCGCATTGGCGTCGATGAAGCGGGTCGGCCTGTATCAGCTTTGGGCCGCGTCGCATTGGGCGCGGCTTCGCTTGCTGCCGCCGGGCAGTCGTCGCGAATCGGCCGGCCGTTTGGCTTGGCGCGGCGTGCGGCGTCTGCGACATCCGAGGGCGGCGATGGAGGCTGTCGGGCGGCGGATCATGAATCGCCTTCCGCCGAGCACGCAACGGCGCATTCGTCGTCTGCACGCGGCCGCCCGCGATTGGCGGCTGCGCCGCGGCTGCCCGCCGACGTCGAGCGGCGTGCCGGGCCTGGTGAGCGTCGTTCTGCCGGTCTACAACCATGCGGCCTATCTCCGCGGCGCGATCGAGAGCGTCCTCAAGCAGACCTATGCGAACCTCGAACTGATCATCGTCAACGACGGCTCGACCGACGGCGTCGAGGCCGTGCTGGCCGGCTATCTTGGCGATCCTCGCGTCCGTGTGTTGACGCAGCCCAACCAGGGATTGCCGAAGACGCTGAGCAACGGTTTCGAGTTCGCTC
>JBDKUC010000177.1:0-4252 GCA_039679885.1 Thermoguttaceae bacterium
CCTCGCCTTGAAGGCAATGGCCCATCAACAGTGGCCCAGGGGGAAGAAGCACCGGTGGGAAAAGACCTTCTACGAGCCGTTCGACGACCTCGACCGAGCCGCCTTGGGCTTGCGGTTCACCCTGCACCTGCCGGTCACGGCGATGATTCCGCCGGGACACTGGGAATTGTTCAAGATGGCGCTCGACTTGGTTCAGGCCGGGGCAGTCGTGCCGCTCAGTGCCGCCGAGCGGAAGCTCATCCGACAGATCGCCAAGGAGACCGAGCCGGTCTTTGCGTGAACATAGCTGTCTTCAGACGACCGTGCTATGACTGTCGTCGCCCGAATGTCCCCATCTTCTGAGCGCTCGACATCATCAAGACTGCCGCTGAGTAGATCGTACAGCCGACGCCAAACCATACGGGAGCCGAGGCGATTGGAATCAGAGTTCTCGGGAAATACTGATCCCATGCGAAGAACAAGGCGAGGACCACCGGCAACATGAGCAGCGTTCGCAAACTGAACTAAAGGACCTCGGGGCTCATGAGATGCCTGGCCGAAGTTCCGCCGGAACCAAAATCAACGTTCGATCGTCCATTACAGGAGTGAGCCAGACAACCCTCAACGAATCCCGAGGTGGCATATGAGACGTTTCTTTCTCCTCGTGGTCGCTTGCTCAGCAGTCACTTGTTCAGGAACCGATGCGGATCGGGTATACTCGGACAAGATCTCGGAGAAAGCCGAGAAGACGGCAGCAACGTTTCGAAAGAGTATCGAAGCCGAGATCAAGACGCTCAAGAAGCACGATTGGGCGGGCCAATACTACGAAGGAGACGGCTTGGGAGTCAACGTTTCCCTTGGCCTCGCACCGAAATCCGGCTTTCTTTTCGAGTGGCACGGGTGTATGGGACTGTACGACCGGAACTACGGAGCCGTCAGTTTCGACAAAGGCAAAATCCACCTTAGCTGCACGCTTCCAAACAAGCGGAAGGGATTTCAAGGAATCGCCGAGGAATTCACGCCCATTGCCTGGGGCGAGCGGAAGTATTTGGTCCCATCTGACGACATCGTAGGCTTCTGCAATGACGTGAATGACGGCTCCGAGCCTCGAAAGGGCATGCACGGATCGTATCTGCTCCGAGATGGCGATGAGAAAAAGGAGGCCAAAGGAGTGCCGACCGTGCCAGCGGAGTTTAGGCCCTACCTCTTGAGCCATCCGGTTGAGGCGGAGATTGTTGTCGTTGGAAATGCCACCACACGCCCGAGTGTCTGCGAGTGGAAGTTCAAGGACACGCCCGTCGTCTTGAACCGTGGCAAGAAACAGGGGCTTCTGAAGGGCATGAAGCTGCACGTCACGAAGCCGAACAACGTGGTCGAGTCGGTTGAGATCACGAAAGCTGAAGACGAACGTTGCGAGGCCGTAATGACGCAAGTCGGTGAAAAGGAGGCTGGCCCTCAAGTCGGCTGGAAGTTGTCAACACGATGTCGTTGGAATCCGTAGCGGCCGTTCTGCGACGGTTGAGCCGATGCCCCGCCCCCCCGGACTTGACAGCGTGCAGAGCTAAACCCGTTGCATTGGTATGCCAACTACGATAAATTGACCGCAATCTTATTGACTTCCTCCAACAGAAGGCTCCAATGAAAGTCAAACCCTTTTGGGAATGGAAATCCTTTTGGCTTATCCCATTGTTCGCAGGGATTGGGGGCGGGGGCGCAACCTTTTTCGCCAGACCTCCAGAACCTTCTGACAGAATTGCGGCTGACCTTGGTGGACTTTTTGGTGGCGCTCTTGTGGGGCTGGTATTAGCCCTCCACAATAGAAGGAAGCCACGCCGATAGCGAACGCCTTCGTCTGGCGACTTTGCACGCTACGGCGTTGCTCGGTGGCTACGACTTGAATAATGTTGGCACTCGCTAACGGCCTTTGTCTGGCGTCAGTGCCTTCTCCAGCGGACACCCATCGCCGACCGCATCGCCTCGACGATACCGGCTCAACAACTCCTTGGATCGTTGGGCCAGCATCCGTCGCACCTCTCGCCGCTTGCCTTTGACTCGGGCGATCTTCATCGAGTCGTAGGCCGTGGTCTGATGTCGCAGCCAAGCGATCACGGCAGCCTCGGCCCGTCGTTCGATGGGGATTCGCTTTGTTCGGGCAACGGTTCCGCTTCCGACCGGGGTTGCATGCTCGACGACCGCACGGGCGAGCCGCTGGGCAAGGTCGGCGTGGGCACGGTGAAAAGCCAAAAACGTCAGCACGGCCGCGTAGAAATCCTCGACGTACTCGGCCTGGGCCTTGTTGCGGCGTCGAGCGTCGGCCACTTTGCGTTTGACGTAGCCATCGGTGCCTCGTTCCGCTTCGAGTTCCGCCTGAATCTTCTCGATGGTGGCTGCCGACGCCCAAACGCCTCGTGAGAAGATTTTCCGCCCCCTCTTCTCCTGGACGACCCAGTGGTCGCCCGCCGCTTTCACCCTGCGGGTCAAAGCAGCATCGCCAGGCGCAAGCAGCGCCCAGCCGGCCGGCGCGGTCAGGACTTTTCCATCAGCGCCAAGGACGGTGTTGGAACTGGGGCCGGGCGTGAAGGTGTTGGCCGTCATTTTTGCGAATCCTATTCACAACGAAGAATGTCCCGGAGACAAGCAGCCCCGCCACGTAGCCGAAGGACGCTCCGAGCCATGCCCCTCCGACCGGGTCAAAGTAGAAGGTCGGGCCGTAGGCTAGCCGAAAAGCGCCCCCAACGGCTACGTAGTAGCATGCCCCTACGATCATCGACGCCTTCCTTGGCCGCTGTCCTTTGAAAAGAAACGTTTGTCCGAGCCCAACGGCGGTGAAGCCCAAGGCCACGATGGCAAATGCCAAAGGAGACAAATCGAACGACCGCAGAATGCCGAACAAGATGGCATAGAGAGCCGTGATGACCAGCAAGTCGCTGATGCCGAATTGAATCGGTGCGCACGCTTTCGCCACCGCCTCCAGCATCCGTGCCAGCGACTCCTCGTCTGCCAGTCGATGCTCCCTGCCGACCTCGATGAGGATTGACGGCGGCAATCGGCTGTTGCTGACAAGCTCCTCGCTATCGGCGAACGGCACGGCTTCATCAGCCCATGCGTGTAAGATGATCGTGCCCGGCTTGACGGTTGCCACGTTGCCCCAACGTTTCCAGGCCGGGCAGAGCAGCACCAACGGCGTGTGGCCCGCTTTGATATTCATCGCCACGGCCCCGCCTCGGCCGGAGCCGACCACGGCATCGGGTTTCTCTCGGTCGAACTCGGCCTGGGCGATGCGGACAGATTCCTCGAAATCGTCATCTGGCAAGGCTGGGTGCAAGACCGTGTGGCCGTGGTCCTTCAAATAGGTCGGCTCAAGGCCGCCAAGAGTTGAACGCCAGCCGTGGAGGAAGAGGACTTTCACGGGCTGTCACTTCATCATTTCGCAAGTTGTGTGTCGAGCCATCGGGCGACATCGGCTGAAATTCCCAAACGTGCAGCGAGCACTTGCGATTCCGAGTAATAGGGATTAAGAAGGGCGCTGTCAAGGGGACACTGAGGTCCGTTACTACCGAGGAGAACCCGAGGAGCTTTGCGCCCAGCGGCGGGAGAAGCTGGCGGCCGCCCGGCATCGACGCCGAGAACGTAACCTACGACTTCGGCAGCCCACGCTGCCATTAACCAGCGAGGAGATCGTTGCTCAACTCAGGCCCAGTTCCGTGCCAGATCCGTTGAAACAAAACAGGCACGAATTTCGTGATGCCTAGAGCGGGAGGCAAGGGAGTTGCGCCGAATCCTGATTGGATATCGCTTGGGCACGAGTTGTGCGGCCATGCGGTTGATAATAAGTTTGGTGTGTGGGCATGCGATGTCGACAATTCGATTCGACATGAGCACGGCGACCAATGCGGGCAGCGCGAGCGGGAGAGCCACAAGCGGATCACTCCAGAGGATGGCAAGGTGCCATACCCAAGAAAGGTAAAACCGAAAGGATGCGGATGTGATAAACATTAGCAAACCGCTGCGAAGGAGTCGCACACGTTGGTTATTTCTCGTGGCGGCGGCGGCTTCCGGCGTCCTTGCATCAGGCATCTGGTGGCTGTTGAGCGGCAACAGCGAAGAGATTCGTTTAAGTCAAGACGATCCACGCGTGCAAGCCGCGTATATCAGGTTGCTTGGGTGCTGGCGCGGTCGGGTAAGTGGGCGGTGTCCGTCTCTGAGGGCTTCCGATCAAGAGTGCCACATCGTTGCATGCGGCAGTTGCCTACTGTGGTGCCGTATCCCATTT